>JBBRME010000208.1:0-8225 GCA_038230995.1 Gemmatales bacterium | reverse complement strand
GCCCTACAGCTTACTTCAAATCCTTCCGCAGCGTTCCGTCAGATTGCAATCGTCTCAGGTACTCGTGCCATTCTTTCTCGAACGTGGCAACATCCGTCTCGACTAAAGCTGTGAATGCTTTCTTGGCCCCGGTGCCGGTGTTCACAGCCGTGATGTACTCGTCCAACACTTTTGTGCCGATCAATCTCTTCTCGAAGGTCAGATAGTAGGCCAGCGCCCAAGCGCTCAGGTAGGATCGATCCGAAATTTCTTTCTGATTGATGTGTGCCGTCACAAACTGTTCCTTACCAGACGACAACAGATCCACGAGCGGAACCAAGCCAATGGTTTCTGTCGTGGGAGCTTTCAAATACGTCTGCACCTGCTTCAACCTTAACGCATCCGCATGGCCGATGCGAAGTTCCCCGGCTTCGATAATCGGATCTTCAAAAAGTTGGGCCAAACCTTCGTTCAGCCAGCGTGGCAGTTCGCCGTGGCCTTTGCCCTCGCGGATTTGCTCCGTGGTTCGCGTGGGATAAACAAAGCTGTTTGCGTAGGCATGGAACGCCTCGTGGTACAGCGCCCCGAACATTTGGCGGGTGGCCCGGTCGAACGTGGCGGTGTTTTCCCGCTCAGCGAGGATCACTTTGTCGCGTTCTTTTTTGGTGGCCAGCAGATAACGTTCAAGCTCAGTGCGTTGGCCCTTGTACAGTTCGCGGAGTTCTTTTTCCGTCTTCGCAATCGCCGCGAGTTGGCCTTCATGGTGCTTTCGGGTTTTGTCAAGTTCGTCGCCAAGCCGTGCCAATTCCGACCCGCAGATGATGCGATTTTCGGCAGGTACATACACGGCACGATTCAACAGGGACGTGCCCAGCGATTTGATCGCCGTTTGGTATTGCTCGTTGGTACCCGCCAGTTCCACACGGATCGGCTTTGCTGCTGCATATCGCGGTGGCAGCACACGGGTGAAGGCCGCGTTCATCTGTTCCAGTCGCAACGCAGCCCGTCGGGTGATCTCTTCCGGTGCACCGGAAATAAGCTCGAATTGATCGGATTCGTACCGCAAGGCCTTCGCTTCGCTTGACTGCCAGACAGTGGCTTTGAGTTCCATCCCCGACAATCTTGCCAGATCGCCTACCCCTTGATGATCCAATTCATTGAGGCGTTCCTTCAGCACTTTGCGGTCGTCGTCGTTCAGCTTCTTAAGTGCTTTGATTTCCGCGGGTGTGAACCATGTCGTGAGCGTGACGGTGGGCCGCCCCGCTGGGCGTGACACAATGCGAAACGAAGTGCGATAGACGTTTTCATCTAGCATTAAACCATCGAAGATATGCCCGGACTTCAACTCCAATCGGTCGAAGTTCCAGGTAGCCGTGGGTTGTGCGCAGGCAACGGATGCGGTCAGCACTAATACGGAGATTGAACGAATCATGGGTGGTCGGCTCGTGGTTCGACTACTTTGATTGTGATACGGTACGCGGAACAAAGGTGGCACATGGCCAGCGGAGATTTGGTTTTGGCGATCACCGGGGCCAGTGGCTCCGCCTATGGCGTGCGTACCCTGGAGATGATGCTGCGGGCAGGTCGCCGGGTGCATCTGGTGTGCAGCCCTTCGGCCACGGAAGTGTTCCAGCGTGAACTCGACATCAACCTGATGCTTGATCCCAAACGGTTTGATTTGGCGATGTTACTCGGCTCGGTCGCCAAGGAACTCGATCTCAACCTCGTGACGTACCACAACGTCAACAACTTTCAGGCAGGCATCGCCAGCGGATCGTTCCTGACAGCGGGGATGGCCGTGGTGCCGTGCAGCATGGGTACTGTGGCCGCGATTGCTCACGGCACCAGTCAGAACCTCATCCACCGGGCCGCCGATGTGCATTTGAAGGAACGCCGCAAGCTGGTACTGGTACCGCGCGAGAGTCCTTTGGGCATTATTCAGTTGAGGAACCTTACGGCCGTGGCCGAGGCTGGTGCAATGATCCTGCCTGCGATGCCAGCGTTTTACACGCTGCCAAAGTCCGTCAGCGACATGGTCGATTTCATCGTGGCGCGGGTGCTCGATCAACTGGAAGTACCGCACACGCTCTTGAAGCGCTGGGGCACGACAGGCGGCGGTGGCCACGCCGGCGAGTAAGTCATTATCAATCAAGTTGGCTCGATCACAACCG
This sequence comes from Gemmatales bacterium, assembly GCA_038230995.1. Classification (GTDB taxonomy): domain Bacteria; phylum Planctomycetota; class Planctomycetia; order Gemmatales; family Gemmataceae; genus JALHQU01. The sequence goes on along the minus strand of JBBRME010000208.1, from coordinate 6,075 downwards.
TAGCCATTCAACCCAACACAAATTCAACAACAAACTTCAACGTGCATCCACGTCGAGTGTTGTGTACTGTATCCAGTGTTCCTGTCCGTAGGTCGAGATGCCATGCCGTTGACCATCACCTGCACATCCTGCGGCACCGTTTTTAAGAACGTGCCAGAATCGTTGATCGGAAAGTCTATCCGCTGCAAGAGTTGCGCAACGACCTTGCCCGTGCAGGGAACTGCAACAACACCCATGATGGCCAAGATCGTACCTGTTGAACCGCCACTAGCCCGGTTACTTCCTGATGAGCCCCTGCCCGAAATCAAAGCCGAACTGCTCGATCCACCAGCGGCACCAGCAGATACCCGCGTGCTCGATGAGGCAGACGAAGAGGAGGAGGAGGAGGATGCCGACGACCGCCCGATCCGTCGGCGTGAGCCAGCCCCCAAAAAGCAGAGTCCAGTTGTGTTGGTCGTCAGTGGGATTGCAGTGCTGTTTCTGCTTGGCGTGATTGGCGGTGCGACACTCTTCATCATGGATTACTTCAAAAAGAAGGACGATGTCGCGGATCTGCCGAACACACCCAATAATAATTCTGATCCCGATAAGTTCAGTAATTTCCCTAAGCCTGGTGGCCCATGGACCCCGCCACCGTACAAGGCCAGCAATACACCCGAGCCGACACCCAAACAGAAACCTGAAACGAACGACGAAAATCCGTTCAACCCGAAGCCTAAGAGTGAGCCATCAAAGCCCATCCCGATGCCGAAACCGCCGGAGGAGAAGCCGCCGGCAAAGCCCGTTGAACCGATCAAGCCGATCGGTCCGCCACCACGCGTTGGCCCACAGAAGGATGCACCGGATGAAGCGACTCTGACCCGCGTGAAAGCCAGTACCGTCTACATTGAAGTGGACAATGGCCGCGGCGGTGGTGGTACCGGCACCGGCTGGCTTGCCTTCGAGCCAGGGTTGATTGTGACAAATGCTCACGTCATTGGTATGAAGCACGTTGGCAGTCGCGCACCAGCAAAGGTAAGTGTCTTCCTCAACTCGGGCACTGACAAGCAACAACTCTACGAAGGCCCAAGCGTAAAGATTCTTGGTGTGGATCACGAGAATGATCTCGCCATCTTGCAGATCGTCAACGCCAGTAACGTACTACCAGCCCCGTTGCCGATTCGGCCAAGTAGTCAGTTGCGTGACCTGGATAAGCTCGTGGTGTTAGGCTTCCCAGGAGGGCGAAGACTCTCCGAGCGCAATGGCAGCACCAAAGCGCCAGTCGTGTCTACCACTGTGACTCAAATCTCGGCGTTTCGGAATGATGACAGCGGCGAACGTCGCAGCATCCAACTTCAAGGCGGAGTCAATCATGGCAGTTCCGGTGGCCCCATGATCGACATGGACGGCAACGTGGTTGGAGTGCCGGTTCGCGTTGATCATAACCACGACGGCAACCTGACGAACATCGCGGAGGCTGTTCCATCCGAGTGGGTGTCGTCGCTGGCTGAAGGCCGACCAAGTTCCGTCGAAGTGGGCTACCCATACTTCAAAGGCGATCAACTCTTCGTGCCGCTCAAGGTGAAGTGTGTTGACCCACTTAAGAAAATCCGGGGTGTCGACGTAGCCACTTGGATCGGCAACAGCACCCCTGCCCTGCGACCTGCTGGCCCCAAGTATGTGGAGCAATCTGGTGACATCATCTACAAAGAAGTGCCCCTGACGTACTCCAAGGACACCAACGAAGCCAAAGGAGAGCTCGTCTACCCGCGAGATGCCGACGGTCGGGTGTACTGGATGCAGCCTGGTCTATCGAGTTCCATTGCGCCACGGCGGATGTTCAAAGGTGAAGTGCTTTCCTTCAACGATCGCCAACCGGTCGAACGCACGACGATGGTCATTGCACCGAAGTACGACTTCGGCAAGCAACTTGTGAGCCTCAAGCAAACCACGACTTTTACAGAAATCACAACTGGTACTGACAAAGAGACCCGCGAGAAGCGGACACTGACACAAGAGTTTCGACTGAACGAATCGATTGAGAAGACCAAAGCCGCAAATGAAGTGGCGCACTTCAATTATAAAATCAACACTTACAACGTGAAGCAGACGCGTGGGGATACGGATACCGAACTGCCGAAGTATGTGACCGATACGATGGTGAACTTGAAGAACTTCAACATCCGCCTTGCTGCCGACAAGCGAGGAGAAGCGACCCGCCTTGAGGCTACTTCCAACGCCAGCGACAAGGTCAAGGCCGAAATGTTGAACCGCTTTACGGTGTCAACGTCGACACTTTTGGAATCAATGTTTGTCAAGATTCCTGGTCAATCGACAAGTGCCCCGACGACGTACACCATGACGAAAAATCGGTTACTGTTGCTCGACCTCGATGACATGATTTACAGTGCCGCCAGCAGCAAAAAGAAGCCAGTCGCCGTCAGTGAAACTTGGGATGTGACATACCTTGGTCGGCGAGATCGAGCTGGGCGAAGCGAGATTGTGATGAGTATCGAGGGCAAGATAAAAGCTCTTGAAAACGATACAAGCGCCATCAGCGGAACACTGCGTGGGGTGTTGTTACTTGATGCGACAACAGGCTTGATACGAACGCTCGACATCACACGCGACTTCGATGTGGAATACTCCACCGAGTCCGGCAAGAAGCGCTCCATCGGCAACGAGCAACAACAGTTCAGCCGAGAGTAAAGCAGAGTCCCGGAGATGAGTGATGAACCGCTGGCTCTTATTCGTGTTGCTGGTACTGGCTGGCGTAGTTACAGCGGCACCGCTGCCAAAAACCGACCCGAAGAAAACTTGGGTGGGCAAATCAGTTGTTATCAAATCGAGTGGTACCACGATGGCCGTACAGCACAGCGGCATCAGGGAGATGGTGATGGTGAACATCATCAACCCGGTGGTGGTGAGTGAAGACGAAGAAAGCATTGAGATCCATGTGCAGGGTGTCACAGGTCGATTAAAGAAGACCGACGTGGTGCGTATCGACGACGGCGTTGAGTACTTCAACAAAAAGCTCGATGAAGAAGTCAGCATCGATCTACTCATACGCAGGGCCAGCGTGCACCGTATGCGAAATGAGTTTGACCTGGCACTCACGGATTACGACACCGCTTTGGGTCTCAATCGCGGTGCAGCGCTGCTGCAAAATCGTGGCTCACTGCACTTGGTCCGCCGCGACTTCGACAAAGCCCTTGCGGACTTCACCGAGTCCATCCAAACAATGCCGAACTTCCAGGGCGGATACCGCAGCCGTGGTGCTGTCTATGAAGCCACGAACCAGTACGACGAAGCCATGAAGGACTACGAAAAGGCAAATGAATTGGCGACCGATGCCACGGTGACCCTGGGCATCGGTCGGGTGTATGCTCTTCAAGAGAAATACAAGGAAGCCGTAACCAAATACGACACGGCGATTGAAATCAACGAAAAGTTCACAAGCGCGTTCACGAGTCGTGGCTCGGCGTATTACGAGTTAAACGAATTCAAGAAAGCCCGTGCGGACATGGACAAAGCCATCGAATTGGCTCCGCAAGCAACGGTCGGCTGGGTAAGTCGTGCTTGGTTGAACATGAAATTGGGCGACGCTCGTTCAGCGGCCAGCGATGCAGCAGAAGCGGTACGCCTCGACGATAGCGATCCCGGTGCACTCAATATTCGCGCCTGGGTCTTGAGCACTTGTCCGGACGAAGACTACCGCAATGGCAAGAAAGCCTTAGAGTTGGCAAAGAAAGCAGTCCGGCTGAGCGAAGAAAAACACCCAGTCTATTTGGATACGCTGGCCTGTGCCTATGCGGAACTTGGTGACTTTCCGGAAGCATCGGCATGGCTAAAGAAAGCCATTGAGCTGAAGAATCAACTTAGCAAGAAGCGCACTGCAGAGATGAAAGCCAGACAGCTACTTTTCGAAATGAAAAAGCCGTTTCGAGAGATACCGAAGAAATGAACCTCGTGAAAGTGCGAGGCTCATATTTCGTTTTGACTAGGCTTGCGGAATCTCGATCTTACACCAACCGAGATCTGCGTTCGTGTTGTTGTGGCTATCGTTGCTGAACAACTTCGCATTCAGCGAATAGTCCACGAAACGACCACGTTTTTTGTCAATCACGATGCCAGCGTTCTTCAGCACACCGAGGTGGTGCGAGACGTTAACGATTTCTACTCGCAGCAGAGTAGCTAGTTCCGTTACGTTCTTGGAACCAGTCCGAAGGCAGTCGATGATGCGGATCCGGCTTGGCTCTGCGATAGCCTGAAGTTGTTTGGCACACTTTTCGGCGAGTTCGATGTCTGTCATTTCTCGACAAATCCTGTGATAGTGGGGATTGGGTTAGCGGCACCGACTCAGCGGCGACACAACCGAACCTGAGAGTAGCTTGGTCAGCTATCGAAATGAATCGATGACGTTGCAAAGAGCAACTCTCAATTGGGAATCTACACGCCATCTCATGTGAGGCAAGTAATAATCAACGATGAAATACTAATGGGTCAATTTCGTCGCAAGAATTTCGGACATACTTACGCCTATACTACAACGTTATGACCGAGCATGAAATATTTGTGAACGATTTATGAGAGCAGTTGTCGTACTGCTTGGCAGTTGCGTTGAATTCTTACGCGCCTTTTGTAGTCCAAACACGACAGTGAAGGCAATTGCCGACACACAAAGAATTCCCAAGATCACCACGCAGCCCAACACCCCAAGGGCCTTAAAAACTTGTGGACGGCTCGCTGGTGTTGGCAAGATCCTTTGGCGTTCCTGGCTTTGAATCGGGTGAGCAGATGGGGCCGAGCGAGTAGGTGGACGAGACGTTCGGGCATATGGCACGCTGGCCGTGGTACTCGTGCGGCGTGCCGGCACCACTTTGGCAACGGGAACATCATCGGCAGGCAAGGATGGCGGTTGCAATTGTTCGAGTTGAACAGGTTCATCAACTCGTTGACCACGCAACATGTCTCGCCCACACGAGCGACACTTTTCCTTCTTGTCAGCGGGTGTAGCCTCTTCCGCAAGCACGAGGTCGCACAACAAGCACCGCAGTTGTGGTTCTTCCACGGGTATCTCACAGAGTGGACGAGAATCGAGAGTGTGCCGCTAGTGTATGGTTTCGAGTTGTTCTAAACTGTTGGAAACGATGCCTACCCCGGAACCAACACCGAAGCAAGACCCCGACCTTTCTGGTCGCACCGTTGGTGAATTTCAACTCGTGCGTAAACTCGGCCAAGGTGGAATGGGTCAGGTTTATCTCGCTCGGCAGCTCTCCTTGAAACGGGACGTCGCTGTAAAAATTCTGAGGGCCGATCATGCCCAGAACACGACAGCTCTGCTTCGCTTCCGTGCCGAAGCGGAGGCGATTGCCCGCATCAGCCATCCGAATATCGTGCAGGTTTTTGCTATCGGCGAGCACGATGGGCTGAACTACATGGCACTCGAATATGTAGCCGGACGAAACTTGCGCGACTATCTCGACCGCAAAGGAGTGCCCGAACTGCAGGTGTGCTTGATGATCCTTCGCCAAGTGGCGGCGGCCTTGCAACGGGCTTCGGAAATTGGTTTGGTTCACCGGGATATCAAGCCTGAAAATATCCTGCTGAATCGCAAAGCCGAGGTGAAAGTCGCGGACTTCGGCTTGAGCCGTTATTTCGCCGGATCGCAGCAACCGTTGAGCCTAACGCAAAGTGGCATGACCCTAGGCACTCCGCTGTATATGTCGCCGGAACAGGTGCAGGGAAAGCCAGTCGATCATCGCTCAGATTTGTACAGCTTGGGTGTCACGGCCTATCACTTGGTTTCTGGTCAACCACCGTTTCGTGGCGACAATATCTTCGATGTTGCCATCCAGCATGTGCAGCGCGACCCGGAGCCCCTCGCACTTGTTCGACCCGACCTACCGATTGAATTGTGTGACATCATCCACCGTTTGCTGAACAAGAAGCCCAACGACCGCTACTCTTCTGCGAAAGATGTGATGAGGGACTTGGCCCGAGTGCCATTGAGCGTACTCGACACGGCAAGCCGGGAACGAACAACACTCGATGTCACAGTCGCATCGCAGCCCGTTCTGGTCTCTGTGTCCAACT
>JBBRME010000207.1:0-8235 GCA_038230995.1 Gemmatales bacterium | reverse complement strand
GGATCAAAAACACCTTCTGCATCTGTGATGGCCTGAGATCAACACTCATCTCCACTGTTGATGTCGGTTGTCAAATCATCGATTTGATTTGACTTCTACGATCTGGACTGCACCACCACCTGTCCGATGTCGGGAGACCATCATGTCCACGGCAACCATCAGCCGGATCAAACAAGACGTCAAGCAGCCACACTCCACGACCCAGACCGACACCGCGGCGATGTAACAGTGCTGGATCAAGATGAAGACACTCGGCTTCAAGGAGTTCCTGAATTGGGTGGACCTGATGGTCGGTCCAAAGGACGCGGCCCCACATCGTAGTTCACCCAGCCAGTGCGTTCACAGAGCTGCATGATCCACGGCGAACGCCATGGGTTCCAGGCGGGGTAGTACACACTCAGTACCGAGTAACCAAGCAATCCGAATGCGACGATCCGACCCCAACGGCGTTGGCCCAACCAGTCCGCCGCGGGTAGGCACGCCAGGCACCACAACGGAATGAGCCAGAACAACCAACGCGGGCCGCTGGTGTTGCCGCCATAGTTGTAGCTTTGCGTGCGGGTCAGGTAGAACACGAACACTGTGATGCTGACCACCAGAGTGATGAGACCCATCATTCGGAACGAATGGACGTTGTCCGTTGGGGCGATGGCCCGGCCCAGTTGCTTCACCACATCGCCACCGGAGTTCTTCGCTAGCATCAGCAAGCCAACCAAGCCCACCAGAAACGCCGGGGTCAGGCTGAACCAACCGTGGTGGCCGAGGCTCAGGTGGAAGGCATAAACCGGCGTGCTTTCCTGATTGAAGTCGATACCCGGCACGAACTGCCCGGCCTTTACCAGTTCCCACTTCTTCCAGTGGCTACCGGGGTAGTCGTACCACGGCCCACCAAAGTCCGAGTATGCCGGGAGGAACTTGCCCAGTGCGGCGTAGTTGCACAGGAACAGAACCGCAACGGGGATGAGCATGGCCGGGAGAAAACTACTGACGGTGCGTACGGTGCGGAGATAGAGCAGCGGAAGGAAGATGGCCGCACTGAGCGAAGCTGCTGGCAGCTCCAGCGTGGCCAACAACCCGGCGAAGATGCCACTCGTCCAGAGTGCCCCGCGAGATTCGGTTGCCCCCACTCGCAACAGCGGGTAGATCAGGAACACCACGCAGTACACAGCCGGGCTGTGGTTGTTCAGGGTGTGGCTGAAGGTCATCACGAAGGTGCCCAGGGCGAAGAGCGTGAAGACGAAGAGCTTGCCGAATTCGGTGGTGCCGTATTGCTCGATGAGCCGGGACAGCAGAACCAAGGCCACCACGAACGGCACGACGTTGATGGTCAGCAGAATGGTACAGATCACCAGCCAGCGATCTTTGACGATGCTCCAGCCGAGTGCCTTTTTCAGCACCCAGTATTCTCCGGCCAGCACGGTGGCCAACAACGGCGGCTTACTACTGTAAAACTCGCCAGTGGCGGGGTTCATCACCTTGTCGAGGCTTTGATAATCTTGTTCGAAGATGATGCCAGTGTCCGCGAATGGGCCTTCGGTGTCCGCGAAGTTCTTGCGCTTACCGACGACGTAAGTGCCTTCATCGACCAGCGCCCGGATGGTGGCCCAGCGCGATTTGTCATTCGAACTGAACATCAGGTTCGGCTCAGGCCGGTTGGCTGGCCAGAGTCTTGTGGGTCGGCCTTCGCGTTCAGCGCCAAATGTGGCATCCGCAATCGGTGCATACCGGCTCGGTTCGACGACGTTCTCTGCACCGACGATCTTGGCGATCATCAGGAACACTGCAACCGTACCCACCAAGCCATACATCGCCGAGCGCGGATTCACCGCAACAACAGGTACCACCGGACTAGAGCCAGCCCGCCCCTTCGGCACGGATGATGTGTTCAAGTGCATCAATCCATTTGGGATGATCGTTCAGGCACGGCACGCTTCGCAGCAGTTCGCCGCCTTCTTCATGGAACTCTTCTTCGGCCTCATTACCGATTTCGTCCACTGTTTCCAAACAGTCGGAGGTGAACCCGGGCAGAATCACCGCGAGTTTCTTGATACCGCGATGCTTGGCAAGGTGCCTCACCGTTTCGTCGGTGTACGGCGTCAGCCACGGTTCCCGGCCCAATCGCGATTGGAACGACCTGCTCCATTTGTCCTTGGCGAAGCCGAACTTCTCCACAAGAGCAAGCGTTGTTCGCACACAGTGCGTGGCATAGGGATCGCCACGTTGGACGTACTTCCGGGGCACACCGTGGAAGCTGAACAGGTAGTGCTCAGGCTCCCATTCGAGTTTGGCGAGGTCGTCCTTTACCACGGCCACCATCGCATCGAGATACGCCGGGTGATCGTAATGCGGGGGCACGGTTCGCACGGCGGGCACAATCCGCAGGCGTTGCAGTACTTTGAAGAAAGCATCGGTACTCGCTGCCGTCGTTGTGGCGCTGTACTGCGGGTACATCGGCACGGCGATAATGCGATCAACGCCGGCGGCTTGCATCTCGGATACCACCGACTCGACCGATGGGTTGGCGTAGGTCATGCCGTGGCGAACCATCGCGTTCGGAAAGCGTTCCTGCAACAGTGCGGTTTGGCGTGTTGTGTAGTGCCGAAGTGGTGAGCCGGTTTCTTCGCTCCAAATCCGTTGATACTTCTTGGCCGAGTCTGGCGAACGAAACGGCACGATGACGCCGTTGAGGATGATGTTCCACAACCACTGTGGCGGGGCCTTGCGGGCCTTGCGTTCCAGCCCCGGCGTGATGAAGTTCTTCACCGCCGGTTTGGTTTCGATCACACGGGGATCAGCAAGGAACTGCTTGAGGTAAGGCCGTAGCCCTTTGGCCGTGGGCGAATCAGGCGTGCCAAGTTGCAGGAGTAGTACGCCAGTCATGTGGGCAGGAACTCAGTGTGATTGATGCCCACATGCTAGTTGCCGACTAGCCCTGATTTCGAGAACGTAAAAGCCATAGAGCGGATTGCTCATGCCAAACCGCTCGGTTCAAAGTTGTTCAGTTACTTCTTCCGGCAGCCTGGGCCTTCGACGGGGTCTTGCTTTTCGGTGATGTGGCCGAGGGTCTTCAGCGCATCGGCTTTGTCCTTGTTCAACTGGATGTAGCTCGTCCACTGCGCGGGCGTGTTAGCCTCGCTGTAGATGGCTTCCACCGGGCACTCCGGTACGCAGGCTTCGCAGTCGATGCAGTCGTTTGGATCGATGTACAGCATCGTTTCATCTTGATAAAAGCACTCGACAGGGCAGACGACGCAGCAGTCGGTGTATTTGCAGTCGTTACAGCTTTCCGTGACGATATGAGGCATGTCTTCCAACTCCATAGCTCGCGGCAAATCGCCGCCTGTTACCATGCTTACCCAGCAGTTCCAACACTGTCAAGTTTTCGAGAGCGAAGTTCGCCCGATTCAGAGGAAATCTCTGAGCGTTGGGGGTCAGCCTGCTGAGTTGCTGACTCGGACGGCCTACACCGTCCGCTCAGTTGCCCTTATACCGCTACTCCCCCAACTTGAATCAAACTGCTCACAACAACTCGATTTCGCAATCCAGATCAGCAGAACCGGTCAAGTTCGCCCAGAGTACCAGCCGATGAATTCTTTGTAAGTATGCGCAGGATCTCGACATGAGCGACACCAAATCGTTATTGAGCCGAATTAGTGCTTTCCGGGAGCGGTTGGAGAAGACTCCGGCCCTGCTGGGGTCGCTCGATTCCAGCGATAGCACCGATCTGGTTCGTGTTGGGGCCAGGCAGAGCCTGCAACCAGCTTGGGTGAGCAGCACTCTCCGGCAGATCATTGGCAACAACACGACGGCTGAAGCCCCGGTGCCCGCACAGTTGATCTCGCGTGCCCGAAAGTTGCTGGAAGTGGCCCAAGACCTCGTTCGACAGCAGCGTTTGATTAGCGATGACCTCTTCTACATTCGATTGACGCAATCCGCTGATGAACCGCTTGTGCGCTATCACCAGTCCACGGTCGCGGCCACGGAATCGACTCTTCGCTTGGCTCAAGCAATGCCCGCGTCAGCGGATCATCAATCGCGTCTCTGCGATGGTATCGAAACACTTCTTGGCTCGGTGCGTGAACGCCTGAGTATGACGCAGCACACGATGAACCTGCGCCGCAAGGAATGGGGGCGGATCGAACGCATCGCCCGGTTGCTGTGCGACATCCAAGCCCGCAGGCTCGTGAGCTTTGGCAGCTTCACCGAAATAGCCGAAGAGATTCTCGCCGAGGCACGCCACGGCGTGCCGATGCACATCGTGAGCCTGCCAGCGGAACCGACGGCACGCTTCGTAGCGGCCCATGCCATCAACTGTGCCCAGGTTCTAGCCCGGATCGTTACGCACGATTACGAGTTTGCTGGTCAGCCGGTCGTCGCGGTGGCCACGGCGTTGGTCATGGATTTGGGAATGCTGAGTGTATCGCCAAACGTGTTGGGTAAGACCGGCCCGTTGGCTGCTGAAGACTGGAACGCCATCGAAAGCCACCCGACAACCGGTGCGAGACTCTTGCTGGAAGTACTTCCGGAACTTGCACCAATCGCTGAAGCGATTGCCATGCATCACGAACGGCTCGACGGCACTGGCTATCCGAAGGCCGTGAAGGGTGATGACATCTCTTCGTTAGCCAGGTTGCTGGCCGTGGCTGATGCGTATACCGCGATGATTTCGGATCGCCCGCATCGTGAAGCCCTCGACCCACGTAACGCGATGACCGACACCTTGACGATGGCCGAACAAGGCCGATTGGATAAAGACCTCGCCGAGTTGTTCCTGCGGTTATCGTTCCATCCGGTGGGTACGGTGGTGGAACTGACTGATGGCCGCGTGGCCGTGGTGGTGAGTACTCATACTGGCCGGGTGAACCTGCGGGCCACGACTCGACCAGTCGTAGCGGTTCTGGCCGATGCGCACGGGGTAACATTGCCGAAGCCGGAATTCATCGACCTTGCCGGCTCGGAGTATGGCGGTGTGGTACGTGCGTTGAGTACCAAAGAACGTAAACGCTGCTTGGGGACGACACACCCCGACTTGTGCTGACCTCGCGGCTCACCGGGAGGTTCGCCCTCCCATGAATCGCTGCACCATGACCGACTACTTGAAATCAACCCGCCATCCCTTTTCTTCGCTCATGTTTGTTCTGCCGCTGCTCATTATCTATGAGGGCGGCGTGTTGCTGTTGGCACCACAGTCATCCATCGAGCTGCGTAACGGGGCCGATGCTTGGGTGCGTGCTCAACTCATTGCAGCAGGTGTGAACTTCGCGTGGACGCTGCCGATCTTGCTCGTGGCTTTTCTGTGCGGGGCCACGGCATGGGACTGGAAAGAACGCCCAAAGAAGCAGTTTACCGCGATGTTCGGCATGATCCTGGAGAGCCTCGTGTTCGCGATTGGCTTGTGGGCGTTGAGCCGGAACTTCCTTCCACTGCTTGACCGCGTTGGTGTGCCAACACACTCCATCGGTTTTCAACCTGTAGCCACAGGGCAAGTGGTGCGATACATCGGAGCTGGCATCTACGAAGAAGTACTGTTCCGCCTGGCCATCTTCGGTGTGTTGAGTCTGCTGCTGCAAGTCATCCTGATCCCGAAGTACATCTCGGTACTGGTCGCGGCGGTAGCTGGGGCGCTGGCGTTCTCTGCGGCCCATCACTTGGGTACCAATGGCGAGGCCATCACCACGCCAGTGTTCCTCTTCCGTGCCGTGGCTGGGTTGTTGTTTACGGCGCTGTTTGTGGGCCGTGGCCTAGGCATCGCGGTGGGTGCCCACGCGGGGTACAACATCCTCGTGGGCGTCAGCGTTGGCTAGTGCTGGTTGATCTCACTGCAGAGACACGGAAGCACAGAAGAGGCGGGAAGAAATTCACCGCAGAGAAAGAAGAGAGCACTGAGGAAGGCAAGAATCAAGAAGTTGCATTGTTCAGAACTGAGCCTGCAAGTCTTTCCGCTTATCTCATCACTGTTTTCTCTCTGCGTTCTCTTCTACCTCTGCGGTGAAAATCTTCTCTTCTCGTGGTTTTGTCTTCTCTGTGCCTCCGTGTCTCTGTGGTTAATCTCCATGTCTCCAGTCACCACGTCGTGAAGCCGCCATCAATGGTTAGCGTCGCCCCGGTCATGTAGCTGCTGGCATCACTCGCCAGGAACACCACCGCCGGGCCGAGTTCTTCCGGCTGACCAAATCGATTCATCGGGATGTGATCCAGAAACGTCTGCCGGAACTCAGGCATCGCCGCAAACCACTTACTGTTGGGTGCTGTCTCGAACACACCAGGGGCGATGGCATTCACCCGCACGCCACGGTCGGCCCAGTCCGCTGCTAGGCTCCGTGTGAGTGCCTCCAGCGCCGCCTTGGCGGTTTCATAATGCCGCCCTCGAATGCCCTTCATGGCAATTGGCCCGGCAATGCTCGTGATGTTGATGATGCTGCCACGACCGCGTGCCAGCATCGGCTTGCCAAGTTCTTGGCAACACACCAAGGCCGAGGTCAGGTTCAAGTTGAAGAGAGCATTCCACTCCGTGATCGAGAAGTCTTCTGTAGGTACATTCACACGGCGACCACCGACGTTGTTGACGAGGATGTCAATCGGCTGGCCAAGTGACAACGCCATGTCGCAGGCCGTGGTCGCCCCTTCCGGTGTGCTCATGTCGGCCTGAACGGTATCCACCCGCACACCCAATGTCGTCAACTCGGCTTGAGCTTGATTCAATGCATCGGCCTCCCGGCCAATCAGGATCAGGTTCGCCCCGGCCTCGGCCAGCGATTGTGCCATGGCCCGGCCCAATCCTCGGCTACCGCCAGTGATAAAGGCCGTGCGACCCGTCAAACGAAAACGATCCATCACGCTCATGCGGTGTTCCTGCCCGTTGTAGCCGCGATGCGAAGCTGAGCGTGTCGACTGGACTCGCTCAGCTCCGCATCGCGGCTACAAGAATCGACCTATAGAATGCTTACACACCATGAGTTCTACGAACGAGTTCGACAATGCCGCGAGACTACTACGAAGTGCTGGGTCTGAGCCGAGGGGCGAGTGCTGAGGAAATCAAGAAAGCGTATCGCAAGTTGGCGAGCCAGCTCCACCCGGATCGCAACCCCGGCGACAAAGTGGCGGAGGCGAAGTACAAGGAACTGACCAACGCCTACGAAGTCCTTTCCGATGCGGAAAAAAAACAACAGTACGACACCTTCGGCAGTACCACGGGGCCGGGTGGGCATCCCGGTGGGCCGGGCGGTGCAGGCTTTGATCCGCGTGCTGCGGAGGAGATGTTTGGCAACATGTTTGGTGGCGGTGGGGCAGGGGGCTTCGACTTCGGCAATATGTTTGGTGGCGGCGGCAAACGCGGAGGCGGTAAACGCCGACCAGCGCCACCACAGGAGCAGGAAGCCGATCTCAGCGTGCCGTTTCTCACGGCAGCGCAGGGTGGAACCATCGGCATCACCATTGGCGGCAAGTCGATTGATGTGAAAATCCCGGTTGGGTTTGAGGATGGCAGGAAACTCCGTGTGCCCGCCTCCGCCACCGGTTCCGTGGACGTCATCCTCAAGATCAAGATCGAACCGCATCCGTGGTTCAAGCGAGACGGCAACGATCTCTCGGTCGAGATTCCGGTGACGGTGCCCGAAGCCGTGCTGGGGGCGAAGGTCGATGTGCCAACGCTCGGTGGCGACTTGCTGACGGTCAAGCTCCCGGCAGGTACCGGCAGCGGATCGAAGATCCGCCTCAAGGGGCAAGGCATTACGGGTGGCGACCTGTATGCGGTGATCAAAGTGGTGGTACCCACCAAGCCAAGCGACGAAATCAAGAGCCTGCTCGAGCAGTGGGCCAAGGTAGAAACCGAGCAGCCAAGAAACGCCAGCCCGTGGTGGCGGGGCTGATGCTTGTTTCCCATGGCCATGAGAGACGTCATTCTGTCAGGCTTCGTCGTGTCCACGGGATATGGGTACCCCCCGCTGGACGCGCGCCACTCGGCTGGACGAACGAGTGTTATGGCAAAATGTGCGTGTATTTGCAGGATTCATGCAATCAGGTGAGCTAACTTGCTTCCTCAAGCTGCCGAAAAGGGTATGAAGTTAAATAGCACAATAGAAAAGGTGACTGTCCCGAATGGCACAAAGTTAAGCCTAAGTAGTTGATCATCCTTGGCTTGTGGCGGGTGGCGGTTCGCCTACCCAAGACCGAGGCCTCCGGTCAGAGTGTTGTATCTCACGCAACACCACCATCCGGAGGCCAAGGATGGCCATC
>JBBRME010000206.1:0-8248 GCA_038230995.1 Gemmatales bacterium | reverse complement strand
GTCCCAGTGGATTTCCGATGGGCTCGGGCTGCCCGTATGGTTGCGGCACATCCCGTTCGGCACCGGCTACTTCAAGGACGTTCGCGAGTGGCTCTGCCACATGCTCGACAACCCTCACGAAGTCGCTGACGGTGAGGCCGACGGACTTGGCCGGGCGTTCCTGGACCACATCATCGGATTCCCCAACGTTCGCGAGCCAGAGAAGGACGCTTACCGTCAAAAAACTACCGAAGTGGTTTCTAGTTCGTCAGTTACGACAGAAACCCGGGAATGTCTAGACTGTACTCCGGACCACAATCCTTTACTTTATACCCCCCCCAAAACTGAGACACTCCCAACCCCCATAAAGGATTGTGGTCCGGGAACGGAAAGTCCCCTGGCTCCCATAAAGGATTGTGGTCCGGGATTGCCCCCAGCACTGGCGGTGCCCGAAGTGCGGCTGCGGGCAACCGTCGAGTGGGACGCGGCCCCCATCACAGCCATCCGGGCGAGCTGTCTACATCGCTGCCCCCGTGGGCAGCACAAGGTTGGTACGCGGCGGAACGGTGGAACGTCGGGGATCGGTTTCCGTGTCTCGTGCTGCTCGTGGCTGTGCGTGGGCTGTGGGCCGCGTTTGCGGCTGGAGTGGTCCACCCTCGCACGGCGAATCTTCCGTGGCGACGTGACCGCGTTCGCCGAGTTGTTCGCGTGGCGTGGCAATCAAGACAGTTTCCGCAAGTCGGGCCGCAAGCGGATCAGCGAGGTTGACGGCAATTTTATCCGGTGCGCGACCACCGACGGCGAGTGTCTCGTGATTACCGACACGCCCATTACCGGCGCGGCACCCATTGCACCCATCGACGCCGACCGCGAGTTCATTGCGGCTGTCGTGGCCTACGTGCCACCACCAACCGGCAAGCACCAACCAATTGCGAAATCAGACGCATGGGGTGTCGTCCGGTGTGGGAGCGGCCAGTTCGTCATCGCCGGCACGTTTCACGGCGACGACAAAGCCGTCGATGCTTCTTACGACACGCTTGAGCGAATGGGGTGCATTCCGGGCGTGACCGGGAAAGACGGGTTCCGCCGGTGCGAGTGGCCCGAAAACTGGTCCTTGGACGACCGGCGGGAAGCCATCCTGTGGGCGTCAATTCAGGCTTACCCGCCGGGGTACGTCGTCGGCGACAGCCCAATCCCGTCGTTCTGCGACGCGGCGGAGTACCTGCTCGACCTGCCGGCCGAGTCGGTCGAAGTTAAAGACCTGAGTGACGGTGGCGACATCACGTTCAAGGTGAAAGTTGTGCAACCAGTTGTGACACCACCCACACCACCAGAACCGACGCCGACGCTGTTCGACGAACCGCCCTACTGAGTGCGCGACCCGTCCGTGATCGCGGGTATACGTTCTCGCCATGTCGTGGCACGATGTGCGGTCAGCGTGTTCACGCACTACGGACGTAATCGCGAGTTCGCCCGTTCGCAGTTCTGCTGTCAGGTGTTTGGCGTCGAAGGTCACGACACAGCCCTGAACTTGGCTGCGTCAGACGTGCTGTCCACGACCACGGTGGGGTTGCCAGACTTTGGTGCATGAGCGCTCACTCTCCAAGGTCGTGGCTGTGATCCCCAGCGAAAGCCCGATCCGGCGTGGTTGTTACCGCGTTTGTGAGGATTCAGCGTGCGGCGAGGTGTTTCCGGAGCCGAGATGGGTGACGCAAGGGACCGTAGTGACAGAATCTAAGCCATGACGGGGCCACGGCGCGGCCACGGCGAGATGCACTCGGTTTTGATCGAAGCCGAAATCATCACGCTGACATCGTGGACTGAGACCGGCGGGTCGCCACCAGATTGGCAGCCGAGCCGGCACCTGCGGCACTCTGTTGAAGTGGCCATGTATTGTGGGAGGACACGCCCGACGAGTGCGAACCGGCAGACCTGACGACGCCAGTCGAGTGCTTGAGGCAGTTGTGCGCGAGCAAGGCATGATCCGGTACAATCGGGCAACGCGGTACAGGGGGCGAGCAATGACCGAAGCGGAATGGTCGGCGGCAACTGAATCGACGTCGTTGATTGAGTTCATTGAAGGTAAAGCGAGCGACCGAAAGTTGCGGCTCGCAGCAGCATCTCTTTGCTCTCGGCTTTTCGGCTCAGTCCTGGACGAACGAAGTAGGACGGTGATACGTCGTACTGAGGATATGGCTGATGGGAAAGCTACAGCCTCAACGATCAAAAGAGTTCACAGACAGGCATTTAAGGTTTGGAATGCACGACAGGAGAACATCAAATCCGGGCAACTACCCCGTGACCTTCGAGCCTGCGGAGCAACAGAAGCATTGTGTCTCATTACTGCAACAGACCGGCCGGTGGTGGAAATCTTGGCAGGTGCAGCATTCTTGTGTCGTATGACACTTGGCAAAGGCCGTTGTGCCAGTGAAGGCGAGTTCCAATCTCAATTGATTCGAGACATCTTCGGTAATCCCTTCCGTCCCGTCACCGTCGATCCCCCTTGTCTCACGTCCACAGTCACCGCGTTGGCCGAAGGCATCTACCAAGACCGTGCCTTCGACCGAATGCCCATTCTTGCCGATGCCCTTCAAGACGCCGGAAGCGAGAACTCAGACATCCTCAACCATTGTCGCGATGCCAACGGCGTTCACGTTCGCGGATGTTGGGTCGTCGATTTGGTGCTCGGCAAGGAGTGATTGCCCGGCCACCAACCGCAGGCATGCGACTCGGAACACCACTTGACGTAGGCATGACCGCACTGAATCGTATGACCAATCCACTTCGTTTTCAGGCAATTCCTTTTGCCCAATGCGGTACACTTGCAGGCCAAAACGACGGGTTGTAACCTGTGGCACCAGAAAGGAAGACAACGCATGAACGGGATACAGTTGCGTGAAATGATCCGTGACATCGCACGGTCAGCCTTCACGAATGTCCAGAAGCAGAACGCGGGGGAGATGTTCTATACATTCGCACTCCAGACACTCGACGATACTAGCGGCGTGTACGCAGCAGCGAATACTGAGGCGGGTTACGTAGCGTGCATCGAGAGCTATCAGCACCGCGATGAGGAACATAGGCCGAGCGAGAGAAGCTGCCGGTGGGATTGGGGAATGTGGCAATTTGCAAGTATTGATCCAAGATCGTTCGATAGTATTTATGATGTTCTCAACAATGGCACTTGGCGTGGCGAACAAGGGTATGAATTCAACGCAGTGGTATTTGCTTCGATGGTGGCAGCTTTGAAGGATTTGGACAGTGAGGGCCTGTTCGGACGTGGCTCTGACCGCGAACGGATTACCCTCCTTTGCACCGTTCATGATTCATACAGCAATGTTTGGGTTCAAGAGGAGTCAGTAGCGAGACTGAACGGTCCAGCAGCACACGACACGTTCATTTCGAGCAACAAGTGCCCATCGTTCGGTCTCGTTGACGTTAATCAGTACCATGTGGACTTCAAGCGTCTGCTTAACGAATGGGGTATCGTAAGAAGGGTGTGATGGCGTGCATCCTCAACCATTGCCGCGACGCGAACGGCGTTCACGTCCGAGGCTGCTGGGTCGTCGATTTGGTGCTCGGGAAATAGTGACACGCGACACGTGTGAAAGAAAGGGTAGAGGCTCGTTTAGCCAATTGGCAGAATTAGTCGATTGACTTGGTGTCGGCAGTGACTGTCACTGCTCGCCCGACGAGCGGACGGCAGGTTTCTGTGACCACGGCCCTCTGCTGATGAGCAATGGTGGAGGTGCGCTCACTTAGAACTTCGCGGCGTGAGTGTTTCGACGTTCTTCACAACGCGCGACGCAGCGTTGCCCAACAGCTTTTTTGTAAGACGCCAGCCTCATCGTCAAACAGCGAGAAGTGAATCGCGTTGCTTGGGCGCAACAACATTGCCACGTCAAAGCCACGGCAACAAGAGTTATACCTTGCTATACTAAACCGTCTGTTTCTTCTCGCCTCCAGGGGAAGAGAAAGGGGAAGAGAAGTGCAAAACGCGGCGGCATCGCGTTTGTCGTGTTGCAGGGAGAGTGGCACACAGCGGGCGAGAGCGATGCTTGATGAATGAGGTAGTGTCTATCAGGACTCGATACCAACTGATTGCACGCCAGCCGCTTCGTGACCCCGGTTTTTAACCCGCTCGCATGAGCAGAGAACGATTCGGGTCCACGAACGGCGTAACAAACATCCCGATTTGCCCGTCATCACTTCGCCGGGGCGACCTCGAACTTGTGGGCAACCGGCTTCGCCAACTTGTAAACCTCGACCTGCGCCGCGTCGATCTTTTCCATCCGCTTCCTCAACTCGGCGGGCTTCCGCTCGTCGGCAACGTCCTTCAGCCAGTCCGGTGCGTTGAAGAGAACCACGCTGAAGAATCGTTGCGACACCTGAGCGTTCTTGGCGTTGATCGCCTGGAGAACCTTGTTGCCCTGCTCCCAAACGGGACCGGCCGTGACGTTCCCCAGGTTGACGCCACCACAGATATTATATCGCGACAGTATCAGTATTTAATGTGTTGACCCAATCTATCAAGCGATTATTTTTCGGTAACATCCGTTGATGTGGCAACACGAAGGGGAACCTAATTGTCGCCGAATTCGATTTTGGGTCAGATCAAGATGAGATCACGCTCGTTCAGTTATGGACACCCGCTCTACAGTTAGAACTTTCGGGCGTTGATCCATTTGGTCCATACCCTAATGGCTCGCTCTCGGGACTGCGCGTCTGAATCTGGTTTAAGGTCACCCATCTCTGCCCACCACTTTATCCAACGAGCCTCTCCTTCTTTTTCAACCCATCCCTTGCCCAACCGAAACCCATTCATTTCCATGGTGACCCCTTCCAGGACCTTGTGGGCATGTAAGCGAGTTTCCCAATCGTCACTACTCATGAGCGGAAGCACATATGGGATAACTTTGGGACCGTGCGATATCAATTGAGAAACGGCGGGGGTCTCACTAAAGTGTGCTTCGGGTGGATTATCATTAATTGTTGACACTAACCTTTCGAGGTGAGCGAGATCGCTCAGTGGTTCCGGGGGGGGATTCGCCTCTTCGCGGGTGCTGGTTCGTTCGCACCCTAGGGGGCCATAGAGCACTAGAAACACGATGAAGGCGGATGAATGGTTCATTATTTTTTTCCTTGATAGTATGTTTCAAATATCGCCCTGGCGCTAGAGAATGCTGCAGACGGGTCGTTGGATAGATATCCTGAAAAGGTGGGAAGCTGTTTTGCGACTACTTTGCCTGAGGCTTCATCCTTGGAAGTCACGAAGCCCCAACGAATGCTGCCGAGATACTTGTCGTTATCCACGCAATAGGCAACGGTTTCAAACTCAAACCGCTTGCCTTCCACCGCTGTATGCGGGTCGTCGGCGATAATTGCAGCCTGCCCTGCTGGCTGATCCTTCTGCCCCCATGATCCCGTTCTGTTTCGTCCGTCGATATGAACGTCCTTGTAATATATACTAGGAACCTCATTCGGCTTTAGATTAGATCCATTGATATCGATAAACCATCCTTCTTGATTATCTGTTCGGGTATCTTTATTTTTCATCCCGACCTGAAATCCGCCCTTGGTCCCAGTCAACGAATCAATTTCCCACCGATTAGTGCTGTCATCAATAATTCTAATAATCTGGATGAGCTCGATTTTCTCGCATGCTGGGCACGAGCGCGCACCTGGTTGAAATTCGATTGTGCCTTTGAGTCCAGCAACGTCCTGCCCACCAGCGATCCACTGAGCCGGCCGCATGTTGAGTTTGAACGATCCATAATCAAGCACCTTGAGTGGTTGCCCGCCGCCAGGCATTGACTGTGGAGTCAGGTCTGAAGATGGAAGCCCAGCTGTGTTTGGGCGATTCGTTTTTGTCCAAGGCCAATCATCGGTACCGAAGGGATCAACACGATTAATGGGATTACCACTCATCGCGCGGTACAGATTCACATCCTTTGCAGTGAATCCGAGAGGGTCAAGGCTCGCCCACCGTCCGAGGTTCGGGCTGTACCACCGCTCGCTGGCCGCGTACAGCCCGTTCGTTGCATCATACCGCATGCCCTGGAAGCCGTACACTGAGGTGTACAGGCTGTTGGCTCGTACCGTGTAACTGGCATCATAAACCGATTGCACGCCGAACGGGTCGTAGCCGTAGCGTTCCACCACTGTCCCACTCCCATTCAGCAAAGCCGTCACGTTGTAGTTGGCGTCCTGCATCACCCACAGCCGCTCGTCGAGCGTCCCGTCTGCATTCGTATCTCTCTCACGCAGGATCATCGCGTTCACAAACACCGGACTCCAGACGTACCGCATGCTCATGTTCGGCCCAACCTTCTCCTCTAACACTTGTCCCTGGCCCGAGTAAAACAAGTTTGTGGTCGTGCCGCTTAACGTTTGGGTCACTCGTCGGTTCATTGCATTATAACCGAACGTCTCCAGCGTCGTGCCGCCAGAGTTCCTCACGGCCACCAGACGGTTCCAGGCGTCGTACACAAACTTTCGTCCCGTCTCGTCGCCTGTCATGTTGCCGTTGGCGTCATACGTCGGCGGCGTCGCCCCGCTGATTGACGTAATCTCGTTCTGCTTGTTGGCACTGCGAGTCTGCGGCACCCCACCGTCGCTCGTCACCGAATTCCAGTTTCCGACCGCATCATAATTCCAGTCCTGTGTTCGACTCGCCGTGCCACTGATCGCCGTCCTCCCCGAATTTAACATCCCCCGCGCGAAACTCGACAACTGATTCAAACCCTCATACCCGTACAACTCGCCGAACGCCGCGTTCACCACGTTATCCCGATACAGAACGTTCGAGTTGCGGTCATAGCCATACTGGAAGTCATCCAGTGACGTGCCACTCTTCACCCAGTTCTGATCGGCCACACGCCCGAAGCGATCCACGCCTAGGTACTGGTCGCCCGCGTCACCGATTCCACTCGCCGCGATGTATGTCAAATCCACGCCCGTTTGCGGATGACTCCGTCGAACCACGGTGCCCAGTCCCAGGTAATCGTAACCCTCCAGGGTCCCCGTTGAATCGCTGATCGAAGTCAAACGACTTATACTGTCATTCAATCCGCGTGAGTAGTTGTAAGTCAGCACGTAACCTGATGGGTACGTCATTGACATCAGACGCGAGTCATTCGAGCCGCCGTCCATATCCGAGTAAGCGTATTGCACCTTCGGCGTTGTTGCCGTGTCCACCGCCCCACCGACGGCTTGATATTCCACCGTCAGTTGTCCCAGGCCGTTGAACGTTCGCTCGACCTGATTTACGATGGCTCCGCCGCTCACCGCATCGTAACTGGTCACCAAATACGCATTCCCCTGAGAATCGTAGGCGGTGTCGATTCGACGCACGCTGCCATCCACGCCTGCACCCAGCGTCGTCACCGCATCCGAGACCACGCGGCCCAAGACATCGTAGCTGAGCGTGTGCACGCTCCCGTTGCGGTCCGTGGATGTGAGCGTTTCGCCCAAAGCATCGACCGTCGTGGTTTCTTGTTGCGAACTGCTCGCAACGCCCGTGGTCGGGTCCGGCCACTGCGTCGCACCCACGATGTCGTTCGACGTGATCGTGCTACCAGTGGATGGGGACACGCCATAAACCCACTGCGTGGTTTGTCCGGTTCCGCCCGTCAATTCGGCAGTTAGACTCGTCATTCCCGCGCTGTTGTACGCATAAGCGGTAGTCTTGTTCGACGAGTTCGTCACCACGCCGTCGGTGAAATTCTGAATCGTCTGCACGGCACGACCGAGTGGATCGGTATAGGCCCGGCTCACCAATCCCTTTGGGTCGGTGCTCTCCCCTACCCAACCGGCATCGCCACCGAGCGATATCGTGCCCAACGCCACGGACGGCGTGGTACCACCGGTCAAGCCCGAGCTATCGGCGGTGATTTGGTTTTGGTAGGTTCCACCCAGCGTTCCCGTGAACCGAATTTCCCATCCGCCGCCCACCGCTTGCGAAACCGTGACGTTGCCGGTGCCAACGGAAGAGAGTGTCGCCAAAGCCGATTGAACGTCTGAAGCCGAAGCGTTGTAAGCAATCCCCGCAGTTGTCTGCCCACCGAAGGTCAGGGTGAAGGTACCACCGGTGGTACCACCAATAAAATTCGCCGTTTGCACTGCATCGGCGGCGAAGGAATTGCTGGTCACCAGAACGGGAGGCCAGGACCGACTTTGTTCAATCCTGCGACTCTGCGTTGTTAGCAAATGATTAGGCGACTTTACGGTTGTGCTGGGGATTGCCGGGTCGTTGTGCAAAGAATCGGGT
>JBBRME010000205.1:0-8325 GCA_038230995.1 Gemmatales bacterium | reverse complement strand
TTAGATGGGTTGGTGTTGGCATCGCGTGAAACCGTTGTGGTGTTGCCACCCAAATCAACATCAACGACACATCTGCCATCAGATGTCATCACCATCGCAGCCATGAACATCGCCAAGGGCTTTGCTCCGATCACCGATACCAAATTCGACACGACGGATCATGTCAAACAACGTCTCAATGCGATGGCCGATGTGCTGAATGCAGAAGCGCCGGACATCATCGTGATGTCGGAAGTCATGACGGAATGCTCGCCGTGTCCAGTCAATCAACTCGAATACTTGCGTGATGCCACGGGGCTTAGCTACGCCGCGTTCGGCGAGAACTATCACTTTGGCTTACCATTCCTTCATGTCGTTGGTGGCAATGCAATACTGAGCAAGGTACCGTTGCGTGCAGAGGCGAACTTCAACTTGATTGGTCGCAAGTGGTTTTACCAGACCTCGAATAGCCGACGTGCCTTGTTCGCCAGTGTTGATTGGAACGGCAGTTCGCTACTCATCGGTTCGCTGCACAACGACAGTTATGACATCCGCAACAATACCAAGCAGGTCGAACAACTCCTCGAATTCATCGGAGATCGCCCCTGCGTGCTTGCAGGAGACTTGAACGCCCAGCCAAAACAGCCACCAATTCAATTGATCCAATCTTCAGTACGCTTCGTTGGCGAGTTCGACGGGTTGCCGACGTTCCCGGCAAATGCACCAGCCAAACGGATCGACTTTATCTTCGCACCAAGTACTTGGACACACCTCGAAACCAAGGTGTTGTCGGGTGAAGCGTCGGATCACCGGGCTGTGGTGTCACGGTTCCGTGTGAAGTGAGTTGCTAACTTGCGTGACAGAGATCTGACACGTTAAACTACCCGCTGGGATTGACATGGAGCATATCAGATGTCACGGCTCCTCATTTCGACAGTGCTACTCGGTGTGATTGCTTTTGCTGCTGTCACTGCTGCGCCGATCCCCAAACAGCTACGTAAGAACAACGACCCACTCCAAGCCCTGCAGGGGCGTTGGGAAATCGTCACCTTGGATACTTCGGGCGCGCCATCAGCACAGACTGGCGACTTCGGCACGTTCTACGCCATCGTGAAGGGGAATACGTTCAGCACCGGCACCAAGGCGGGGCCGGGCTTCGACAAAGTCAAGTTCACTCTGGATACCGAAGCCAGCCCGATGGTCATGACCTTCACGGGTCTCGGCAACAAGAATCTTTTTGAAGTCGATGGAGACACGCTGAGGTGGTGCGAATCCCAGAGAAAAAAACCGCCAGATAACTTCATCGGCGGCAATGGCAAGAACTCCTTCGTGTTCAAACGGGCTGCGAAGTAGCACCGTCACGGCCATTGCCTGTCCAGATCCAGTGCCAAGGCATGACCCCAGCCACCATCCACGCACCGCATACGATCCACGTCCACTTGCACGCCTCGGCCAGCGTGTTGTTGAACCCGTAGGCATGCAGACCCACGCTCAGTTGGTTGGTGCCAAACCAACTCCATGTCGTCACCATGTTTCCGCCAATAGCCAGCACCGCCATACCGCGTTCTTTGATCAGGCCAGCCCAACGGGCGTGCAGGATGATGACGTTCCAGATCACAATCAGAATCGCGCCGTTCTCTTTTGGATCCCAACCCCAGAAGCGGCCCCAGCTTTGGTCGGCCCAGATGCCCCCGAGGACAGTACCGACGTAACTCAGCAGCGTTGCGAAAGCAATCACGCCGTACAGGAGTTGGCCCAGCAGTTTACCGAGTGTCATGGCGCGCACGTTCAGCCCGTCTTCGATGTTGATCTTCTTCTGCATCATGTTGTTCGGGAATGCATTCAGTACCACATAAACCATGCCAAGTAGCCCGGCGAGATACGTAGCGCTGTAGCCGAACGTGACCGTAGTGACGTGGCTGGCCAGCCATCCGTTGGTGTCCAGCACGGCTTCCATCATCTCGAGGGTGTCGTTACCCAAGGCCAATTGGTGGGCGGCCAAGCTGGTGGCAAAGCCGAGGATCGTGCCACACAGGGCCGACACACCAATCGACGAGATCAACTCGATGATGAGGCACAGTCCCACGACACTCCAGCCGATGAATACGGCAGAACTGTAAAGGTTCGTCACGAACACCAGTGGGCGTTCCATGAGGGCCATGCGACCAAACAGCGTGAACGTGTGAATCAGGAACGTGAACAGGATCAGCCAGAAGGTGCTGCGGCGAAGGATCCGGCCCGTCTTCGGTGCGAAGAGAAGGCACAAGAACGAGGCCAGCAACATGATCCCACCCGTGGCGTAGGCCGCGGTGCAGGTGTAGTAGAGGGCTGTGTTGTTCATCCACTCTTCAAAGTGGCTCATCGCGCGGTGATACGGGCTGACACTGCCTTCAGCGATGGCCCGGTATTCCTCCACGGCTTCGTTGAACGGCCCCGGTTGGCCTTCACGGTACGTCTTCAAAACCTTCAACCATGCACCGAGTGCTGGCGACTTCACCGCCAGCAACACATTAGCTTCAACTTCGAGTGTCTTCCGAAGCTTCTCGAACTCCGGGCTAGTGGTGTCATCGAGCAGAATCTTGATCGCCAGTGGCTTCTGTTCAAAACTCAACGAGGACATCTTGACACCAAGCGAAGCGAGATCGTTGGCAAACTTCTGTTCCATCTCTTGCGTCAGTTTCTTCTTTTCAACGACGACAAGTTTCAGCAGTCCGCGTTCTGCAGGGCTCAAATCCTGAATGAACTCGAACGCAACCATCACATCTTTCAAACCTTCCTTGATGCAACGATCCCGCACCCGGGTCTTGAAGGAGTCTTCCTGCATGAGGCTGTTGCGCAGGTCGTTGATGCTTTGCCAGTCTTTGCTGCCCTCGTTGGCTGGCACAACTAGTGGATGCGAGCCGAAGTTGACACCTAAGTAGCGCTGCACATGATCCGAAAGATCAAGCACTTTGTTCTGGAACAACGTGCGGCTCTTCTTGTCCACCTTGCGGGCGGCGTCGGCCAGTGCGCCCAGTTTGGGGATAGCAGGGCTGATCTCCGCGAAGCTGTAGCGGTAGCCCTCACGTCGTTCGAGGTTCAGTTGCTTGTAGACCTCGTCGTTGTGAATCCGGAAGACGTCGTCTTTGCCCGTGGTTTGAGTGTCGCGCTGTGGGGCACTGGCGAGGTTCATAAACCATTCCAACGCACCGATCTTCCGCTTGCCTTTGGTGTACGGAGCGAAGAACTCGTTCACCGCGCTCATGCCGCCCGACTTGTAGTTGGGGTCATTTACCCAGACGGATTCCTGCTCGGTGATGATGCGGAGATCAACCCGCGCCACTGTATCCAGCGGCTTGATACGACCACCCTCGACCACCGGCACCTTGGCCAGCACGCTCAGATCGAGTTCCCCTGATTTGGGTTTCTTTGGCATGCTCTGGCTGCCGAACAGTAGCGCACACACAAGGAAGCCGATACCGATGGGCCAGAGGTGATCCTTGATCGACCGTTTAGGTAACTCCACTTTCTGAGGCTTTGCGCTTCTCGCTACGGGGTTGTCCATCAACCGTAACAAGTGAGTGATCAGCATGATACCGAAGTGGACGATCATGCCCGTGCCGGACAGAATGCACGCCCAATATGGTAACTCCGATGCGGGGTTCTTCACCACTTGCAGGATCGTGGTGGTTTCGGTTTCCTTGTCAAAATCGGCTTGGTAGAAGGTCTCGCCGCGGTGACGCAACGGGTTGTTCATGCTGATGGTGAGCACTTGATTCACACCGAGTTCCGTATCGATCAGCCGCACCTTGCTTGCGTAGTTCTTGGCCTTCTGCGTACCCATGTAGCGCTCGAAGGTGAAATCGAGCAACTCCAGGCGATACGGCTTGTAGTACTGGGCGTTGCGCAGCCTCAGAAGGTAATCTTTGTCCAAGGAAATCGGTTGGTCCTTCAACCCAGCCGACACAAGGTAGGTGCCGAGCGACTTGCCGGAGTCTTTACTCAGTAATTCGATATAAGCCGCAGGCAGGTCGCGACTGCTGGACATGTCCACACCGGGCGTGGGGGTCTCTTCTTGCACGGAGATCTGTGCACCGAAGCCTGCTGTAGCAAGGTTCTTCGTGTTGTTCATCCCGTCCACGAGCTTGGCGTTGTTCAGGTACTTCACGACCTGGAGGTTCACCGGCAGTCGTGGATCGCTGATGACGGTGCCATACTTGAGCGAATCACGCAGGGTACTCTCCGGTACCACGATCACGTTGTCTTCGGTCTTCGACGACATTGTGTCTACGAATGCCAACTCGAAGTTTTTCGTGTCCGTCGTGCTGTTCGACGAACTGCCCTTGGGGATCGTCATCTGTTGTTCAACGGACTGAGCACGAGTGATCGCCTCGCCCACGAGCAAGAGGATGACCCCGGCGTGGATGATGTAAATACCCGTCCGCTTGAGCAGCACACGCAGAACTTCCACGGTGGTCGAAGAACTACGAGCCGCTTGCTTCCTCACACCTTGAACCAGATTGATGAGTTGCAACGTGTGGGCAGCACACAGGTTGATCATCATCATCCAGCCGATGGAATACCCACCCAGAAACGGGAAGGAGTCCTCGTTTTTCTTGCTGATTGGCCAGAAGTTCAGACTGAAAGTTTGCAGGAACACATCAAGGTGACGCAGTTCGATCTTCACGAAACTCGAATAAAAGTACTGATCGACTACGGTCCACAACCCGACGGAGGTCTGCGCAAGGGTGCCAAAGAACACGATCACAAGCGACATCGCAAACAAGGTCACCGTGATCTTGAGCGAGGCGATCGGGGCCAGCACCTTGCGGGCGATGCGGATGAAGCCTTCGTATTTGTCATTCGTCATGGTCGTGGTCTCTGATCAACGAGCCGCCGGGTTCATCCCGGTGGTTTTGAAATAGAACCAGCGGGGTCAAACCGCTGGCTCGTCAGCAATTACTTCCCTGCCATCGGTCGGCCCATGCCCGCATTCCAGATCGGCCCGGAGGCATCTACCCGTCGGCCTTCGCCTTTGCCATAAGGAGTCTTCGTCAGCGAGTCTTCCAACTCATCGCTTCGCAATGCCCGCAGACCAATCTCTTTCCGCCAGCGGTTGATATTCTCCAGCATGCTGCCACCGAATGGGCCAGAAAGATACATCTCAGCTTTGCCTTTGGTGAGCGTCACGATGCGTGCCGGTTTGTCCGGAGCCGCCGTCCAGCCTTCGGGGATCGCATACTTTGGTTTCTCGCTCGAATCACTGACCGGGCCGACGGAACCAACGAAATCATCAAAGGCCTTGACCTCCGAATCAATAACCGCACTCGGCCCCACGAACTTCACGAAGAAGGCGTATTTATCGTCGATGGGCAGCACTGCCCCCAGCAGTCGGTAGGCATCACCATCCGTTGGTGTGGTGGGTTGGCCTTGTTCCTTAGGCACCGTATAGGAGCGAACCGGTTCGGCAGGCTTGCACCCGATCAGGAACACAAACAGCAAGACGATGCAGATACTCCACCAGCGCATAACCAGTCACTCATCAGGAAGGGCGGAACGCCCCAGGCAGGTCAGTTGTATTGTAGCGTGACCAGCATCGCGCGACATGAGCGATTGACAATACTCCTGTTGCTGTGCCCGAATCTGTAGACACTTTGATCACATCTCTTGCGTCTCGTCAGTTTTCACACCCCCCTCCGCGAGACACAACGAGACATACAAGACTCACGAGACACAAGGCCCTGTTGACGATTCAACCAGCATCGCTGTTTTTAGGGTCATGCCAGGCTTGATGTTGCGCTGATCGACACTTCCGCAATGTTGGTGTTCGACAAATCTGCCCCGCGAGACACAACAATGCTCAAGCTGTTTTTTGAAGTATTGACTGCCGTTTGGGAAGCACGAATGTCAGCCTCGGCCATGTCATACGAAGGACGCTGGAGCAAGATGCACGTTCCTTCGGCGTCCAAAACCTTGCCCCGCCCGACACCCAGAGAATCGGGGTGCACCCAATTCGTCATTTGTTCGTTGACATCGTGTAAGCGGGTCTGGATAGTTTCAAGAAGGAAAGAAACGTTATGCGTTTCTCTTCCGACAGGTGAGTTCCGTAATAGACGGAATGAGCAGTCGGAATAGACAGAATCGATTCTGTCGAATCACAAGTTCGGCCGCAGAGGTCCGGTCGGACTTGTCGCTACTTCGATTCGACCTCCAAGGGAACTGACCAATGATCCGAGCACTACTCGTCTCCGTCCTCATCGCCGCGGTGGTTAACGGCCCGGCGCGGGGCGACGAACCCGACGCCAAGAAGGCGGTTGGGGACTTCTCCAAGCAGATGTCCGACACCATGATCAAGGGCGACGTGGCGGCCGTGAAGACCATGCTTTCCGACGACTGGCGGGTCACCGGTATGGAGGGCACCCACGACAAGGCCGAGGTGCTTGCTGGCATGAAGGCCGGCACGCTCAAGTACCTCGTGATGGACAAGTCGAAGGTGGAGGTGCGGGTCTATGGGGACGCGGCGGTGGTGACGGGCACGATCCGGGCGAAGCTCTCCGTCGACGGCCGGGAGCAGACGAGCACCGACCTGTTCACTGAGGTGCTCGTCAAGAAGCATGGAAAGTGGCAATGCGTCACTGTCCACACGTCGCCCGCCGTAGCCAAGGACGTCAAGTAGCGTCGTTCTCATGCCGGCAGTAAAGACAGGCCGCGCAAGTAACTTCGTCTGCTGACAGTTGAGTGTCACTGTTCAATTGCAGAGGTTTTTCACGCCGGAGGCGTGTTGGACACCAGCGTGGGGTGACCGAAGGGAACCCCACGATTCCTTGGAATCAACCCACAGCCCCGGAATCTCTTTCGTCTTGGGCCTCGGGTTCCCTCGCTTTGCTCCGTCACCCGAGGCTACTTTCCGTCACGCCTTCAGCGTTCAAAACCTTGCCCCGCCCGACATGCCATAGAATCAGGGTGCAACCAATTCGTCATTTGTTCGTTGACACCATGCGGAAGGTCGTCAACTTGGAAGAAGCGTCGTATCAGCAGAGAACTGAGTTGAACTTCCCCAAGTCGATGGTGAGAATGTGAGCCATCGCAGGCTCCAAGTGATGTGGTGGGCATCGTTAGCTTTCCACGGCCTGCACGGATTCTTTCATCACAGAGGGCACGCTAGGTGTTCGGCGCCTCGCTCCTGATCGTCGGCTGCGTGCTGACAGCCGTAGCCGTCTGGATGTTCCGCCGGAACGCGGCCGACTGGCGGCGGTTCTGGGGGGCCGTGCGGGTGACCGGGGAGGTGCTCGACGTCGCCCGCGGGCCGTCGGGGACCGCGCGGGTCCGGGTCCGGTTCCGCCTCCGGGGCCAAACCCACATGGCCGTCCTGAGTGCGTGGTGGAACGCGGAAGACGCCGCCTGGTACCTCGGTGGCTCCGGGCTCGGTGACCGGGTCCGATTGCTCGTCCCGCCCGCCCGCCCAGGGGACGCGGCTGCGACGGGTGACGTCAAGAGTCTCGTCGTGATGCCGGGCGGGCTCGGGCTGATCGGGTCGGGGGCCGTTGGGTTCGGCCTGCTGTTCCTGACCGAGTCGCTGGCGGTCGCGGGCCCCGTCCTCACGGCGGGGTGGGTCGGTGGGGTCGGGTTGTTCGCCTATTTCTTCTTCAGCCGCCGAGACACCGCCCCTGGAACTTCCTCGACTGATGGTTGAATGTCACAGAGATTTCGGCTTCGGGTTCATCCTTCGGGGCAGGGATTTGACGATCCACCACAGGTAGAAGAACCCATAATCGGTCTGCTGATGCCCAACACTCTTCCACTGGTCGCACTGCCAGTAGGTTGTCACTCGATGACATGGCGTTGTCATTGTCGAGTATCTTCACCACCTCGAAGCCCAGCTCCCGTTCCCGGCGGTGTAGGCTCTGCTCCAAGCATACCCGCATCAACTCGGTCTGAGCGTGTACGCCCCGCTTGACGACCGTGGACAAATCGCTGGTATTCTGGCGGGGGAAGCTGTTAGCGCTACTTAATTCCGCGGACTCGTTCCAACGCCACCACTGCGTGAGAGCGTACGGTCGGGTCTTTGTCCTTTGCCGCTTCGTCTAGCACCGATACGGCGAATGACGCTGGTGGGCCGATCTTGGAGAGCCCTAGCACGGCGGCGTCACGGACTTTGGCGTCCTTGTCTTTCACGGCCTCGATCAATGCAGGAATCGACCGCTCGTCGGCTGGCCCGATGTTTCCGAGAATGTCTGCGGCCTTCTTTCGTTTCTTCGGGTCAGGGCTTTTGATCTCTAGAAGCCAGTGATCGACCGGCTCGCCGCTGAAATACTTCTCCTTTGGAACAACGCTTTGGCTGCACCCGAACAGGAACAGCGTTAGCAG
>JBBRME010000204.1:0-8409 GCA_038230995.1 Gemmatales bacterium | reverse complement strand
GAAGTATCGCCGATTGACGACGTAAGTAATCTGACCAGAGCCACGCACGGAGCAAAGCGGAGTAAGCGGGTTGGCTGATGTCGACAGGACCGCTTACTTGACTACGTTGCGTGAGCGACTCAGTAATATCACGATCATCCCTTTAGTTCCAGCCGTGCCCAGTAGCCGCCGTCGGAGGGTTGGCCGGGTTTCGACGTGTGTTCTTTCGCCAATTTCCAATCTGTTCGACTCTTCAGCACCGCTTGCACCACACCTTCGTTCTCGTCCGGTTCGATGCTACAAGTGCTGTACACCACCACGCCACCTGGGCGAACTCGATCCATCGCATCGTTCAGCAGCTTCGTTTGCAACTTCACCAGGTGCGGGAACTCCTCCGGGCGAATCCGCCAGCGGACTTCGGGCCGACGGCCCAGCACACCGGTGTTGCTGCACGGGGCATCCACCAGTGCGGAGTCAAACGGCCCCATCGGTGCGGGGGTGCCTTCGGGGATCGGCACCGTGGTGACGATCTTGGTGCCAAGCTGCTGACACAGGCTTGTCACGGTTTGTAATCGTTCGGGCACAAGGTCACACGCGGTGATCTTCCCCTGCTGTCGCATGAGTTCCGCGAGGTGTGTGGTCTTGCCGCCGGGGGCTGCGCATAAGTCCAGCACGTGCCAACCCGGTTGTGGGTTGAGCGCACTGGCCACCAACATGGATGAATGATCCTGCACGGCGAAGTGGCCGTTGGCAAAACCGGGGATGTCGCGGATCGCCATGTTCTCGGTCAGGCGAATCGACTGCGGATGTTCACCCGCTTCCCCGCTGATGCGGCTCAAGATGTCAGCCCGGTTCACCACGTTGGTGTTGATGCGTAGCCAGATCGGCGGGGGATCGTTGAACCAGAACCCCAGTCGCACACATTCGCGCGGGCCGAATCGCGTGATCCAACGTTCCATCAGCCAGTGCGGAAAACTAAACGCGGCGCTCAGGTACTCCAGCGGTTCGTCAAACGGGTGCGGCAGCAGTGGCTCGTGCAACAGGCGGTAGTTGCCGCGTTCGGTGGGCACGGCATTGCTGCCCACGTCGTCTGCCCAGTCGCAGGTCACCACGCCCGCCACTTTGCGGAGGATGGCATTCACGAACTTCTTCACCACATCCGGTGTCAGTTCCACAGTCTCGTGAACGGCGGCGTGCGCGGGGATGCCATCGAGCAACACAAGCTGATAGGCACCCAACCGGAGCAAGTCGAGCGTATCCGGGTGCATGTCCGCAATCGGCTTGGTGAGGAACGGTCGGATCAATGCATCCAGCGTGGCCACCCGGCGGATGGTGCCCAGCACCAGTGTGTACGTGAGCCGACGATCCGCTGGCGAGAGGTCATCGCAATGAGCTTCCAGCAACTCCTGGGCGTAGCCCTGCCGGCGTTTTGCCAAACGAAGAACTTCCAACGCCACCGCTCGACACGCACTCATCCGTCTTCCCCAGGATTGCAGTCTGTTAGAATAGCGTTTTCCTTCGGAGCCTGATCCGTGAGCCAACTCATTGAACCCCGGTTGTTGCAGGGGTTCCGCGATTATCCCCCCGCCCTGATGATCCCGCGCGAGCGTGTGCTGCAAACCGCCCGCGAGGTGTACCGCAGCTACGGCTTCGCCCCCATCGACACGCCGACGCTGGAATATGCCGACGTTCTGCTGGGCAAAGGCGGCGGCGAAAACGACCGGCTGGTATATCGCTTCAAGGATCAGGGCGACCGCGATGTGGCCATGCGCTTCGACCTCACCGTGCCGTTCGCACGGTTCAGTGCCATTCACGTACCGAAGCTGGGCACGCCGTTCAAACGGTACGCCATGGGGCCAGTGTGGCGTGGCGAGCGACCGGGGCAGGGGCGCTACCGCGAGTTCTGGCAGTGCGACTTCGACACGATTGGCACAACGAGCAACGCCAGTGACATCGAGGTGGCACTGGTCATCAACGACTTGTTCACGGCTTTGGAAATCCCGAACTTCCAGCTCCGCGTGAACAACCGGCAGATTTTGAATGGAATCCTTGAAAAATACGGGATAGCTGACAAAGCTGTTCATGTTCTCCGTGCGATCGACAAGTTAGATAAGATCGGTGCAGATGCCGTGCTGGAAGAGTTGCGACGTCCTGATTTGGCCGGGTTATCAGCTAATGATGCGGGTGCAATACTCACACCGCTCGCTCTACAAAACGTTGAGAGTGATACGAATGAACAGCTCCACCGGATTGAGACGTTACACCCGAACAATGCCAGCATCACCCTTGGTGTTCGAAACCTACGTGAAATGCTGTCAGCAGCGAAAATTGCAGGAATTCCTGACGGACGTATCAAACTCGACTTTTCCATTGCCCGTGGGCTGGACTACTACACCGGCACCATTTACGAGACTTTCCTCACCGACCTGCCCGCCATCGGCAGCGTGTGCAGCGGCGGTCGATACGACAACCTCGCCAGCATGTACACCAAGCAAGTGCTGCCCGGCGTGGGGGCCAGCTTGGGTGTGGATCGACTGCTCACCGCGATGGAACAACTCAAGCACCCGTGGATGACCGGACAAAGTACCCCGGCCCCGGTGCTGGTGATTCAGTTCGATGCCAGCAAGGTGGGCGAGTATCAACGGATCGCACGGACGCTGCGGGCTGCGGGCATCGGTGCTGAGGTTTACCCGGAAGCGAAGAAGCCGAAGAGCCAGTTCGAGTATGCGGACAAACGCGGCTTCCGCGTGGCGCTGATCGCCGGTGGCGATGAGTTCAGCAAGGGCGTATGGAAGGTCAAGAACTTGGCCAAGCGCGAAGAGGCAGAGGTGACGGAAACAGAATTGGTGAGACACATCCGCGGGGTGCTGAGTGAAGCGACTTAAGTGATCGCTTACTCAGCGGTTCAGCTCTACGCTGGTTCCAGCACTTGCAGCGTGACTCCGGTCACGTAGTCCTTCACGCGTGTGCGGTACTCGGCCATGTGCGGGGCTTGCAGGTGCGTTTGCAGTGCAGGGAGATCCGTCCACTTCTCGATGACGATCACCACATCAGGTCGAACAGGCACTTGAACAGCAAGCGGTGTTGGTGTGTCCACCGCAGCACCGTATTCGATGCAACCGACTTCAGCCTGAACCAGTGGAGTCACCCAAGTCATGTGCTTGAGGAACTCGGTACGAGTACCGGAGTTGAGTTGTATTGTGGCGATGACATGGATCATGATTTTTTCCCATGGAGAATGGCTAGACCATCATTGACTTCGCGTTTGTACTTGCGACCAGCACTGCCAAACGGATGAAACAGGTTGTAATAGAAGATGTACCAGAGTGCTGCGACGCCGTCCATGAAGCCGATTTTCTTGCCCTCGTCGTAGGCCCGGCCGTAGTAGGAAATCGGCACTTCGTAGGTGCGGGCTTTCGTCTTGCACACCATCGCGGCAATCTCGACTTCCATGCCGAAGCCCTTGCTCGTGAGGATCATCGGCTTGATGACCTCTTTGCGGAAGGCTTTGTAGCCAGTCTCAATGTCCGTCATGTTGCGATTGGTCAGGCAGTTGCAAAAGAACGTGAGGAACTTGTTGGCAATGAAGTGGCTGAAGTAATGTACCCTGGCCGCTTTGCGCACCAGAAAGCGACTCCCGAAGACCACATCGGCATTGCCCGCCAGAATCGGGGCAATGACATCCGGAATCTCGGATGGATCGTACTCCAGGTCGGCATCCTGCACGATCAGGATGTCGCCTTTGGCCATCGTGAGGGCTTGGCGGATCGCCGCGGTTTTGCCTTCATTCTTCTCGGCTTTGTGGAAGCGAACTTTGGTTTCCAACGGCACTCGCGTGGCCACCACTTCGGCGGTGCGGTCGGTGCTGCCATCGTCCACCACCACGATTTCCTTGATCACATCACCGAGGGCCAGCACCCGCGTGATGATCTCGTCGATGGTGTTTTCCTCGTTGTACACCGGAACCAGAACGCTGAGCACACCAGACGACATACGCTTCTTCCCGATACGGAAAGCGGATAGTGTAGTGGTTCCGTCGAAGTGTGCCCGGAGTTGACCGTTCCCGTTACTCCGGCACTGCCACTACTTCGCGGCCGTTGCGGGTGGACAGGGCAGGCAGCATCGCATCTGCGGAATAACTCAGGAACTTCACCGAGCCATCGGCGAAGGCGAAGTTCGCCCCGCCGCTATGGTCGCTCCAGTAGTGGAACGCCCCGCACGGGTCGTCCTCGTTGCTTGGCCCGAAGGCAAACGGCCCGGTTCCGCACGACTTGTATCCGCCGTACACCACCAGGTTCTTCTCGCGGGTGTGCAGCACCGAATCCATCGCCCCGTTGCCGTCCTGGCCGATGCCCACATAGAACCAGCCGAAGCGCAGGTCGGCACTCGGCGGGCGTTCGCCCATCAGCAGCGTGTTCGAGGTGCCATCCTTGATGTGCACCAGTGTCACCGCACTGTCGCGGTAGATCACGCCGTCCTTCTTGCCCGTTACGGTGCCCGCGTTGCCGAGGTACGACATCACGCTGATGTGCTGCGGACTGCCCAACGTGGTCACGGTCCACGCGGTGCCAACACGCCAATCGGTCGGGCATTGGAAGACCTTGAACAGGCGATCCTTGTTGCCGTGCAGCTGGGTGGTGGAGAACGGATTGCGGTTCAGCTTGTAGTCCGCCACCAGTTCAGTCCACGCGGCGTCCTGCTCCAGGTACGGCAGCAGGCGAGCGCTCCAGTTCAAGAACGGATACTGCTCTTTGGCGTTGTACTTGAAGGCGGGCGGGAACTTCTCGTTCGAGTCGTGGTAGTGATGGGCCGCGAGGTTGAGCTGACGGAGGTTGTTCTGGCAGGTCATCCGCGCCGCCGTCGCCCGCACCTTCTGCACCGCAGGCAACAGCAGACCCATCAGCAGGCCCATGATGCCCAGCACGACGATCAGTTCGATAAGCGTGAAGCCGGGTCGTGTGCGTACCATCGGCTTACCCCTCTTTGGCAACCTGCCGTTGTTTGCGAAGGAGCCAGAAACCGATGACGGCAAAGATGACGAACCCGAGGAAGTACGGCCACGCCTGCGAGATCAATGAGGGCTTGGGAGTGTCTGCTTGCGCAGGTAGAGAACCGGTTAAAACAAGTTCTTGAAATGCATCATTTGCAGTCTTAGTTGAATCCACAGAATCATTGTTCCAAGTGGGCGCGGTACCAACATTCGTTACTCCCGGTGCAAGTATGGGCACTCCGTTGATGATTCCAAAACCTTTTAGCTCAAAAACTTCTTGGGGAATCGCACGGTTGATCTGGACGTTTTTGCATGAGATCGTTTCGGTCTTGATTCCGCCTTTACTGGTAGTGACTATTGTTATCTGCTTCGGAAAAAAAATAGAGTTATCACTCGTGAAATCAATAGTCACTTTCTGAGAAATGGCGTCATCGCCTTCTCCCCGGTTGAAAGAAATTTCTGTGAGATTGTTGTGTTGAAGACTAAACTTCAACAAAGCAGATCCGACCGTATCCTTGTAGTATCTTGTAAGAGATAACAAAGACGCATCTTCCGCAAAATCAATGTCTGATTTTAATCGTGGATCAGCGGATGCCATTGTATCAATAAATCTACGATACTTTGTGGGAACATAACCGCCTAGAGGAGAGTTCGATAGCCCTAACATTTTCCAGGCGATATCTGATTCAAGATTTTTTTCTGTAATTTTTACGTATTGAACGGCAGAAACGGCTTGTCCGCTTGAGTTGTATTGTGTCGTATAGCCAGAACGGTCACAGTCTGCACATCTTACAGTTCTAGTTTTGACACCATCTTTGTCAAATATTGTATCAACTCTGCGTTTCTTTGGTGATATCCATACTTTGAACACCGCATCTTCGGTTGATTTGTCTTCGTTAACCGTTTTTGTTTCCACGTCTAGTTGCAAGGTATAGATTGCTTCTCGTTGAGAAACAGTCAGCTTGATGAGATCTTGCACTCTGGACAGTCGGGGAGAATTCTGATCAGCAATGCTAACTGTCAAGCTTAAGAAAAGAAGTAATGCGTTCATGTATTCTCCAGTAATCACTCAGGAGCTAAGGTTAAGCAATCTGCTACTTAGTTACTAAGGGTTGTTCCCGCCACCGACTGGATTTGGAACAGGTGCAGGTGCACAAGTAGCAGCAGCTACAAGTTGTACATCGAAGAAGCAGGGAATCGCACTTGCAATGCATTCCCAACTACCGAACAACCCTGATGCACTCGCAACACACTTTGTACAGTCATAGCATCTGCCCATAACGGGAATCGGCGGTGCAGTAGGGACAATTGGATTCGGAACAGTTACATCATAACAAACCAATCGGCCATTAGGATTGATTGGAACATTTACGCACTTCCAAGCCGGTTTTGGATTTGCATATGAACCTGCAGGCAGTACGAACGACTTGACTCCGCCATTTTTTGAACAAACGCGATTGTTAGGACCAACCCCGCCAGCCATTGTTCCTAAATCAGCGCATGTATCTGCATCTATAGGTAAATTAGCACACCATGACATTGGGGCTTCGATCGTAGAGTCGTTTGTTGCTGGACATGGTGGCGCAGCCATCGCGTACCACACCAAGGCTCCGGCGCACACCACGAACAGTGCCAGCACAGGGATCATCCGTTTCATTTCTTGTCCTCGGTTGGGGTTGGTGCGGCGATAAGCCGCACGGGGATGGTCAGTTCGGTCATCGTGTCGTGCTTCAGGTACACCGTCACCCAGGTGGTGCTGGTGCATCTGCGTCATCACTCTTTGGCCACCTGGCGTTGTTTTCGAAGCAGCCAGAAGCCGAAGACGGCGAATACGACGAAGCCCAAAAAGTAAGGCCACGCTTGAGAGATCAATGAGGGCTTGGGGGTGGTGGGAGTTGCAGTAACTTCCTGTTTCTGCCTCTCATATTCATCTCCAAATGTCTCATTGGTGCTTCGACCATTCCACACAGGATATTGCTTCATGTCACTCAACTCAGGGTAGCCGATCAGCGTGCCAACTTTTAATCCCATGTTTTCAAGTGCAAAGTAGCTCGAGTCGATCTTATCTGCGTAGCTAAATTCCTGTATCGTTAGTTTAGTCTTAATCGACTGAGCACCACTTTCTTCAAACAAGATTTCAGATGGATGATCACCATCCATCGAGTTCACGGTTGCGACCTCCTTGTAGTTGGCATTTTCAAGTATATGTTTTACAGGACGTATGTTAGCTTTATCTAAACTTTCTCCAAAAAAATACGACCGACGAAATTTAGGATTAGCATCACTAGTAAAAACCGAAACAAAAACACCACCTGTATTTGCCAGAGACAATGGATATTTTTTGTTATCGAGTATTGAATCTAGAGACTGCTTCTGCAGCGAAAAATTCATAAGTGTCAGTAAAGAAGGCGGCCTTAATAACTTCCAAAACATTGGGACTACATGTGTATTGATTTCTACCATCGGATCATCAGTCTTTCTAAATTTAAGAATTCTTCTTCCATCGCCTTC
Source organism: Gemmatales bacterium (assembly GCA_038230995.1). Taxonomy (GTDB): domain Bacteria; phylum Planctomycetota; class Planctomycetia; order Gemmatales; family Gemmataceae; genus JALHQU01. The sequence continues at coordinate 929 of JBBRME010000204.1, read as the reverse complement.
ATAGTTAGCAATCGCTGAGTACCCTTTTCTGAGGCCATTAATGTTTATAATCAGAAGGCGAGTAATATTTCTGTTTATGTCATAGTCAACTCGCTTGACAAATCGCTTATGTTCAGTAACACTGTAGAATACTGTAAATTCGGCATCGCAAAAATTTGCTACGTCGCTGCACTGTATTGTGTATTTTGCCGTATAGCTTCTTTCTCCTCCTCGCAATAAACTTGTTAATGCAGCAGGTGCGGAAAACACATTAGTTGGTATACATTCTGTACACAGTAATGCTAAAATTAGTCTGTAGCCTATGGCTCCAAAATGAATCTTCATGTTAAAAACCCTAAGAACTGCAAGAAAATCTGATTACAATCATCATCATTGTATTAGTTGAAGTGTGAATATGATTTTATGGTGCTGGCGGTGTTATGACAACTGGCGCTGTGCAATCGTCACCGATAACTGCATATACAAAGGAAGTTTTTGATCCACCAGCTCCACGACAAGCCATCGTGCCATTACCTATGTCCACTAGTTTACATTCTATTCGGAATACGCAATCCTCTTCTACACTGGTATCAATACAATTCTTCTTGTTGCCTGTGACAAAAATTTGACCACAGATTGTAGCTGGATACACTGCCGCAACAGACCAGTCTGGGTACGCGCCAGTTGGACAACTGGCGACGGAGTATTCAGAGCAGAATTTTGGTACGAAATCCCTACATGGACCATTAACACCGCCGTAACTGTTGCCATTTGGATTACAGGTAGGCCCATCCGCCATCGCGTACCACACCACAGCACCGGCACACACCACGAACAGCGCCAGCACAGGGATCAGTCGTTTCATTTCTTGTCCTCGGTCGGGGTTGTTGCGGCGATAAGCCGCACGGGGATGGTCAGTTCGGTCATCGTGTCGTGCTTCAGGTACACCG
>JBBRME010000203.1:0-8425 GCA_038230995.1 Gemmatales bacterium | reverse complement strand
TGCCTTTGTACTTCGACAGGTCAACTTCTTTGCCATCCAGGCCAGTCATCTTGAAATCCAGCGCCGTCATCTTCTTGTCCTCTTTTTTGTCTGCTGCCATGAGTGGGGCAACGGTGGCCACAAGTGCCAGAACCGCAACGTAACTTCGCATCATCACTGCTCCAGGTGAGAGATTCAGGGGGGTGAACGCTATTAACTTAGTCAAGTTCCCTAAAAACAGACCACGGCCGCGTCGATTTTATTCGCGCAGACTTCCGCAGGAGTAGCAGATGAGCAAAACAATCGTGGTTCTGGGTGCATCACCGGATCGCCGCAAATTCAGCAATAAGTGCGTTCGGGCGTACCTCGCTGCCGGTTGGCACGTCATCCCCGTACACCCCACGGCACTTGAAGTCGAGGGTCAGACCGCAGTGCCCAAGCTGGCAGACCTACCGGCACCGTATTATGACCGCCTCAGCGTCTACTTGCCGCCTGCGGTTGGAGCCAAGGTGTTGGTCGAAGCACACGGCAAGCAGTTTGGCGAGTGCTGGTTGAATCCTGGTGCAGAATCCGCCGATGTGAGCTCCGCTGCGAAGTTGTGTAGCGACAACGTCCTCGAAGACTGTAGTATCGTGGACATTGGTTACAGCCCCAGTCATTTCCCGGAGTCTTAAGTTCCCGATGTCAGCAACCAACAGCCCACGTGAATCATTCCCCGTCGCCCGTAAGCTTCTGCGTTTTGGCGGGCGCTGGCGTGCCAACTGGTTGCTCCGCCATCAGCACCCTGTGAGCTTTTGGCTGCACATGGTGGGCATACCGCTTACGTTCATCGGCCTCGTCAGCTTGTTCTTTCTACCGTGGTATATCGGCGTAGGTGCATTTGTTTTCGGCTACCTCTTGCAGTGGCTCGGCCATGTCATCGAGGGGAACGACGTCGGCGAAATCATACCGATCAAGCGCCTCCTGGGCTTGCGCACTGTGGCTATCTCGCCACGGTATGCCAAAACCCCAGACGTCACCAACCCCGCTGCTTGAGCCGAACTTCCCAGATTCCGAATCATTCTCACCGAACATCACGCCTAACCGGCAAATCCCCTCAATTCCGTGGCCAGCATCGCCGATAACGGACGATGACAGCATAGGTGTTGTCGCATTGTGTTGGATGACCGAAGAATTTTGACCGATGTGGGGGCCACCATGACGAGCCAGATGAAGCGTTGGTTATGCCGCTCGATCAACGGATTGTTGTTGACCTCCAGTTTGGCCGTAATCGGATGTAAACACCCGTTGCTCACCGAACCCGCCGATTCTCCGGTCTTGCGTCGCCCAGACATTCCAGCTGCTTTGGAAGAAAGTCCACACACACCGATCTTTCCGGGTGCGGCACAAGTCAACCAGGATCCGGCTACGGTCATCGATCTCAAACGCACGCCAAAACCGCTTTCTTTGCAAGAGGCAATGGCCATTGCCGTGGAACAAGGCAACACCGGCAGTGCTGGTGGTCAGGGGCAAGATAGCGCAGGCCTGTCGCAGTTCAGCGGTCGTGGCGTCAGCGGTACAGACACCATTAAAGCCTTCGTGCTAGATCCAGCCTTGGCTGTTGCTGAAGTTGAACGCTCGTTATCGAAATTCGATGCGCGCTGGATCAACAGCATGAGCTGGAACAAGCAGGATCAGGCCGTACTCAACTTCCAGCAAAGCTTCAGCAACGGCGATTCGGCTGCTTTCAGCAGTACTCTGGCCAAACCATTGCCTACTGGGGGCGTGGCCGGGATTACGACCAGCATGAACTATTTGAACCTCGCGACGCCACCTGCTGTATCCACCGGGTTCATTACGCTCACCACGTCGTACACGCCACGTGTTCAGTTCGTCTTCGAGCAACCGTTGCTCCAAGGTTTCGGTGTCGAGGCCAACCAACTGCTGGCCAACCACCCCGGCAGCTTGCTCATCCAGGGTTTCCGCAGCACCGGCTCCGGCACAGAAGGCATTCTGATTACACGTGTTCGAAGCGAACAATCGAAGACGCAATTCGATGTGAACATCAACCAGATGCTGCTGAACGTCGAAGTCGCCTATTGGAACCTGTATTCCTCGTACTACAACCTGTACGCCCAGGAAGAAGGCTACAAGCAAGCAAGCCGGGCGTTGAACTTCAACATCCCGCGTGACAACGCAGGCATTGAGACAGACAGATCACTCATTCCACAACTTCAGGTACAAGTGTGGCAGTTCTATCGCCAAGTGATCCAAGCCCGTGGCCAAGTGTTGGAAGCCGACCGCGTGTTGCGTGGATTGATGGGCCTGAAGTCGGACGATGGCACGATTTACATTCCAGCCGATCAGCCCACACGAACTGCCTACCGGATCAACTTTCGTGATGCTTACGATGAAGGCCTGAAAAGCAAGCCGGAAGTCATGCTGGCCCGACTTGAACTCAAAGCCAAGCAACTGGAACTTCGAGCACAGCAAATTGGCCGGATGCCAGATTTGCGATTGTTCAGCAGTTACGATGTCAACGGCTTGGGTGGTCGTATCTTCGGCAACCAAAACAATGCCCTATCAAGTCTCGCTTCCGACCAATTCAATAGCTGGCAGGTTGGCTTGCGATTCGAAATGCCACTTGGCTTCCGTGATGCCAATGCCCTTGTACGGCAGGGTCAATTGAACCTCTGGCGAGCCTTTTACACGTTGAGCGATTCGGAACGTAAAGTGTTCGAGCTCCTGGTGCAAGCTACGCGACAACTCGATCAAGCGTACGTGGAAATGCAATCGGCCAAGATGGAAAAAGAAGCTGCCGAACGGCAGGTGGCCTTCATCGACGACAAGATTCGTGCCGGGCAGTTCCAAGGCGGTTCCGCTTACGTGCAACTGACACAGGCCCAGCAGAACTTGGCTCGTGCCCGTGCCGACGAATTCCGCAACGTGGGTTCGTACAACTCGGCCCTCGCTCGCATCGAGTTCGCAAAGGGTACGATTCAGCGCTACAACAACATCGGCGTGATCGAAGGTGCACTGCCATCGTTCGTGCAAACACGAGCAACCGAGCACTTCCGCCAACGTCAAGCTGGGTTGAAACTCCGCGAACATCCAGCCGATCCGAACACCGGCAACATCAGTGGATTCCAGTTCGCTCCGATCGGCGAGATGCAAGAACAAATGATGAACGCGACACCGATGACGAAAATGCCACCATCGATGCCGGCACCGGCCGGGTCAAATGGCACCCCGATGACGAACCTCGGTACGCCAGCCGCAACCACGTTTACCAACGGTGCCAGCAAGCCAGCGGTGGGCACCACGCAATCGTGGGATCAATGGAAGCCAAACACCGGCACATCAGCTTCAACGCCGTCCACACTGCCGAGCTTCGGCAGCAGCATGAAGCCAATCGACCCGAACACCACAACTCAGTTCGTACCAAATGGCAGCCTGAGCTTGCCGAAACGCAACGTGAGTGCTGAACCGGGCACACCAGTGAGTTTGCCAGTGGTGCCACGCTAGGTGGACGAAGCACAACACAACTTGCAAAACGATTCGGTGGAAAGCAATCCATCGAATCTGTTTGCGTTGTTCCCGGACACGGCCCCGCCAACGCTGGAGCGTGTCGAGTCTGTCGATGTGCCTCAGCCGTACTTCGATTTGCTTGTTCACACCGTTCACATGACCGTGACCGTCGAGCAGTTTTATAACGACACTGTGGACGTCGTGGTGCTCGAAGAAACTCATCAGGGCGAGCGGTACTCGAGACAGATTTTGCTAGCACTGCATGATTCGGGCAAGATCGTCCAATATGGCTTGGTGGACATTCAACTTGATGCTTTGAATCCCATTGTCCGGGAAAGAATCCTCGCTGGTCAAACACCATTGGGCCGAGTGTTGATCGAACACGATGTCCTCCGCCACATTGAACCAGCCGGGTACTTTCGCGTGACCTTGAACCCAACCTACCAAGCCTGGTTGCAAACCACGGAGCCAACCACCTATGGCCGCATGGGCGTGATCCACACGGATCATCAACCAGCGATCGCGGTGCTTGAGATCCTTACACCAGTTACGGGGTGATGATCCGTGGTGTGTAACCTTCAACCGTTCTTGAATTCTTCAAACTCGGCGGGCTGACACCCGCTGCTCAGCTAAACTACCATCGTGACCCCTGTAGACCCCTCGCCCGACACACCGCCAGCCGAAGCCACAGCAACACCATCGTTGCGTCGGTTGGTTCACATCATCACGATTCTTTTTCTGCTGTTCCTTATCGTTCGCACCTTGGCAGTCGAACCGTTTGGCGTGACCACCGGCAGCATGGCCGAGACGATCCACGGCAACCGGCGCGAAGCCCCCTGCCCTCGTTGCGGCGCAAATGTTTGTGTCGGTACGCCGGATGAATCTCGTGCATCGCACAACCCGCAAGAGTCGGCCTACTGCTGGAACTGTGGCAAGGAAAAATTGAACCTGTTGCAGATGGCCAACACGAATGTGCTGGGCGACCGGATCATGGTCGACAAACTCATTTACAAAGTGCGAGATCCCGTGCGTTGGGAAGTCGCGGTGTTCCGTTGCCCGGTCGATCTTCGTAAGCCTTATGTCAAAAGAGTCGTCGGCCTGCCGGGTGAAGAGTTCCGCATTTTCGACGGCGATGCTTACGCCAATGGTCAACTGCTTCGCAAGAGCCTTGCTCAAGTTCACGAAGTGCAAATTCCCATCTTCACGATGAGCCACGTTCCCAACACTGGTGGCTGGGCCGACCGCTGGGAGGTTGGCCCACTCGCGGAATCGGCTCGCCTACCCGCGCAGAAGCCCAAGCTGCCAAAGGTTGCGGATGTCGTTCAAGAGGATCGGCTTGTTCTGGATGCTACTGAAACACCTTTTGGTTTGACCTACCGGCACCGCGACCTGGACAGTAAACGCGATAGCACCGTGCGAGATCGGCTGGCCTACAACGGTGGGCCAGCACATCGGGTGTGGCTGCCGGTCCATGATTTCATCGTGTCGTTCGACGTAGAAGTTGTTTCGGGTACGGGGAGCCTGGCGTTGCGTCTGGACGACGGGGCGGATCGCGTGGTGGTCGATCTGCCGATTGGTGGGGGCACGGGCCGCATTGGCTCGGAAGTGGGCACTCCAACAGAGTTCACGTTGAAGAATCCACTCTCGCCCGGTCAACGACATCACATCGAGTTTGCGTTCGTGGATCGCCGAATCTTCTTCACTCTCAATGATGTGGAAGTTATTGGACCCATCGACGTGGCTGCCGTGCCTAGCAAACTCACCTCAGATCCTGCTGGCAAACGCCTGGGCACCGAACGCCCGCTGCAACTTGGTGTACGTGGTGTGTCGGTGGTGTTGCATCAACTCACGCTTTCGCGCGACATCCATTATCGCAGCGAAGATGAAGACTGTGTCAACGCCACACGAAGCTCTTTGCCGCTTGGGCCAAAGAACTACTTCATGCTTGGCGACAACTCTTCGAGTTCTTCGGACAGCCGCGTTTGGGAGATTCCAACCGTCGACCGTTCGGCCTTCCTCGGCAAACCGTTCTTCGTGCATCAACCCCTCAAGCAGGGCGTCGTACCGCTGTTGGGTGCCGTGCAAACTCTGGACTGGGCACGCTTGCGGTTTCTGGAATAACCCAACTCAATCCGGTAGGCCCACGGCTTCACCGCCATTGCGGGTGGCCAAGGCAGTCAGGATCGAGTTGGCGGAATAGCTCAGGAACCGCACGCTACCGTCGGCGATGCCGAAATGGGCACCACCGCTGTGCGTGCTCCAAAAGTGGTAGCCATCACAACGATTGTTGAGGTCGCCTTGCTTGAAGTCATAGGGGCCAGGCGGGCAACTTTCGTAACCGGGTGTGAAGCCACTAATAGTACCACGCTCTGCCCGAACCGGTAGAACTCCATGCCCGGCTATTGAAACATATCCAAGGGTGTACCACCAACCGGTGTCATAGTCCGGTCCTGGTGGCCGTTCACCCCAGGCAACCGTGTTGCTGGTGCCGTCGGTGATGTCCGTGATGATAATTTTCTTGCCAAGACTGTAGACACCGTTGACTTGAGGATAGGTTCCGACACCACTGACTCCCAAGTAACCAGTTAAAGCAACAACATCACCCTTGATGTTGCGGTGCAGCCAACTTTGTCGATTATCCGCAGGACATTGATAAAGCTTGACGAGGGTTTTAAGTCCCTGATGCGGTGGAGCGAAGCTGGTGATGGGCAAATTGTTGCAATCCAATGCAGCACGATCAAAGACAGATTGTTGCTCTAGATACGGCAGAATTGCCACATGGACATTCAGACCACGCATCGGGTTAGGCAATAGGATTTGTGCAGGCGGCAACTGTCCGTGAGTGCTTTCGTAATTCAGACAGGCGAGATTGATCTGCTTCATGTTGTTTTTGCATAACACCGCTGTTGCAGCGGCTCTTACTTTCTGGGTAGCTGGTAGCAACAATCCCATGAGAATCGCAAGTATTGCGATGACGACGAGCAGCTCAACAAGCGAAAATGCAGACCGACGCATGGCTTAACCCTCAGCTTTCATTCGATTGCGGCGACGGACGAGAAATGCAATAGTTGCCGAAAGCACCAGACAAAACAATCCCAACCCGCCCCACAAAGGCCAGTTAAACCCACGATCTTCATAAGTATCATCTAATGGCACTTCAATAGAATAATCTTCGAGATCAACCGGAAAAGATTTTGTATCAGTAATGGAATATGTATAAATATTTTCCTCCTGCATTTTCCCGGTGGTCAAACATGCTATATCAATTGAAATAGAAAGACCATTTATCGGATCGCCTTTATTTACAATCTTCCATTTTTGGACAACTTTGTAGTTTAAATTATATCCTAGTGGCTTAATAAAATAAGTAAAATCTAACACTTGGGTATCTGAAAACTTTATTGATCCATAAATATCGCAATAGTCCGGTAGCTTAAACTTTGTTGTAAATTGCACAGTTGTCGTATCACCATCGCTAGTGAAAGATGTCATTTTAAAGTTTGCGTCATCAACGAAGCTGTCAAGAGACAAATGTCCGGAAGCTGCAGTGAGCTGTCGAATATAAAACGGCTTGTGGTGTTCTTCCGTTGCATTCTGAATAGCGTTGCCCTTGATATATTTATGCAGTGTGTATCCAATCATCTCTTTTTTAATGAAGGCCGCATAATTACTTTCTGTATTCGCAACGATAATAAATGGCAAAAATGCGATTGAAAAACCTCTCTCTGAAATGCTAACATAAGTCCGGCCTTTTGTTGTTTTGCCATCCGCTATTTGCACACGATCAACCCGATAAAGTCGAGTTGCTAATTCGTATTTACGATTCTGCTCTACCACTTTTTTAAGATCAGAAATTGCGTCGGCGGTGCAATAACTGCTTGAAGTTGCAAAAATTATAATCACGAAAGCTATATTCACATCTTTCATGGTCGCGATCTCTATGAAATAAAGATAAAGAATACAGGTCTATCAAGCATGAATATGCAAGTATGCCAGCCAAGTACCGCAGTCTGTGCTTAGACTGCGGTAGTCTCAAATTTGATGCTATTGTAAAATCGATAATATACGATTTTCGTTAGCCGTGGTTACCAAATATATCTTTGCAGCACGAGACTTTACCAGGGATTAGCGCGGGTGGGAGATTGTCTCGTCTGCAGAAGTACCCAAATGGACAAACGTTACCCATTGAGCACATCCCACCTACGGCGTGAGGTACGCATGGGTCGAGCCAACCATCTTTGACTTCAATAGGCACGACTTGTGCTTTCGCCGTCTGCACTCCCATTCCCGCCCACACGACCAGGGCGATGCCCATGATCGCTAGCACTCGGCTGGCGTGTTCCAGAATCTTCGTCATGCTGTCGGCTCCTCGGTGTTCCCGAGACGCGTTCCACCCACCACGGGCGGAGCGCGTCCCGTGGGTCGGTCAGGGTGTCTCGGCCACAACGCGGCCTGCGATCTTCCCCGGTAGTTTTGGTTCTTTATTCGTGTTGGTCAGATACTCGAACGGATGGCTGAACTCGCCCGGTGTACCTTTGAAGGTCAGGTGGATGTCCAGCGTGATCTGGCCATTGGCTGGCACATCAACAGGTAGTCCTTCGGTCGCGGTACAGCTACAACCACTCGTTCCGCCGATCAGGCGGATCGGATTGTCGGTCACGTTGGTGATGACCACTTGTTTGGTAATTTTGTCGCCAACTTTGCCTTCGCCGAAGTCCAGCACCGCCGGTTGCAACGGCAGTTGATCGCCTTTCCAGCGGGCCAGCAGTTTCGTGCCGGTGTCGCCACGGGCGACCAAAGCACCCGCACCGAGGAGTGCGGTGATAAGCAGTCCAACAAGGAGGGAAAACCGAAAACCCCTCGCTGACGCTTCCGGCTCGTTCAAACCTGGCCGCTGCCACAACAACAAACACAACATGGCCAGATTCAAACTAAGCGT
>JBBRME010000202.1:0-8434 GCA_038230995.1 Gemmatales bacterium | reverse complement strand
TTGCCCTTGCCGCAACGCTTGGCATCGCAGCGATGCAGAACCCAGCAGTGGCCCGCACGGCAGCAAAGCGGTTTTTTGATCCGTTCGGTGCACATACTTGGCCTACGAAAACCACTGTAATCCTGACTTCACCAACAGACTCCTCTCTGCGCATGGCCCTCGGCGATCCGTTGGATGTGTCGTTTACAGTGACCGGTTTACTACCGGACTACGCGAATATTGAAGTACAACTCGAAGGCGGAGCCTTCTTCGAGGAACCGGTTGGCGTTACCGAAAGCGATAAGCGTAAGAATTACGCCGAAGCCACGGCTCGGCTCGAACCGCACCGTATTCCCAAGAACTTTCGGTTCCGCGTGCGCGCGAATGACGACGTCACTGCTTGGCACAGTGTGACGCTAGCGCCTCCGCCCAAGTTGGTACCGCTCGATGGTCGGCAATCGCCACAACTTCGGCTGACGTACCCGATGTATACCGACTTGCCCGCGATCTCGTTGCCCGATGGCTCGAGCACGATGGAGGCTGTTCACGGTACACGAGTGAGTTTCAGTGCGGCTGCGGATCGTCGCATCGTGAAGGCCGTGTTGGTGCCGCAAATGGAACGGGCACTGATGAACGAAGCGATCAGCGTGGCCAGCCTCGCCGGGTTCAACCCGATTGGTTCGCTGGGTAGTGCTGCCTTGGCCCAAGATGTTCTCGCCGATCTTCCCGTCACCTTCAGCGGGGCCGACGGTACCCGCCTGCACGCCGAGTTCACCCCGCACCTCGCCGGGTTGTACAAGTTCATCTTAACCGATGAAACTGGCCTGAGTGGGGTTCGCCTGCTCGACTTCCGCCTGACCGGCGATCCCGAACCGAGTGTCACTCTCGAACAACCGATGACCGGCAAAGATCCCTCGGCACTCCTGCCCAACGCCGCGGTGATGGTGGAAGCACGAGCCGAGGATCGCACCTTCGCGGTGAAGACGCTGTACCTCGAATATCGTGTGGGTGGGCCGGACGCCCCGGTACGGATCATCCGCTTGCTGAGCGGGCCAACTGTTGGCCCGAGCGTCGCCACGGTCGTTGGTGGGTTGGGTAGCCTCGGTGAAATGAAGCAATCAGCGGTCGGTGCGCTGGGCCAGTTCCCCATCAGCATCTTCACCAAGCCCGATGGCACTGCACCCGTGGATGGCGACCGCATCACCATCCGGGCCGCGGCTACGGACTTCGACACCATCTCAGTAATGAAGGAACCCGGGCGGAGCAAGGAAGAGTTCACCATTGAAGTGGTGAGCAAAGCCACACTCGACATGACCTTCCAGCGTGAATTGGGCAAGCTGCGGGCACCACTGCTCAAGCTGCGTGAGCAACAACGCAGCGTGCGCGAACGAACCGAAGAGCTACAAAAACTATCAGAGAAAGCGCGACTGACGCCCGAGCAAAGCACACAGCTTGGCCAACTGGAACGCGAACAACGCAGCATCCGGAATGAACTGGCCGACCCACGCGACGGCCTGCAACGTCAGGCCCAATTGTTGAAGGACACCATCCGCGCGAACAACGTGCCCAGCACCACGACAACTCAGCGGGTCGAGGCCATCGTCGATGAACTGACCCGGCTGAATGACCAACAACTGGAGCCGACCGAGCCTGCTATCTCCGGGGCCAAACAAGAGACCGACAAGAGCACCACCGGTGGCAAGACCGACACCAAGAAGGTGGCGGACGACTTGAAGAAGGCCACCAAGCAACAGACCCTAGCTGAGCAAACGCTCGACAACGTGCTGAAGCGGTTGGAGCAGTGGGCCGGGGCTGGAGAGATTCGCGCGGAAGCCCGGGCCATCAAGGACTTGGTGAACAAAGCCGGGGCCGAAGGTAAAGCCACCACCGAGAAGATCGAAGCCGGGAAACCGGCGGATCAATTGACGCCCAGCGAGAAAGCCGATTTGAATAAAGCTGCGGAACGCTTCCAACGGCTGGCCGACCGCGCTGGTGCCGTGATGAGCAAAGCCGAACGCACCGCCGACGAGAAGAGCGAACAAGCCAAGGCCATGGAAGCTGAGGCCGCCACACTCAACGAAGAAGCGAACAAGGCCCAAGCGGACGCTGACAAACAACCCAAGGGCAGCCCGGAAGCAAACGCCGCACAGGGCCAGGCCAACAAGTTGAAGGCCCAGGCAGCGGAGAAGTCCGCCGAAGCGGGCAAGGCTCAAGCGGAGTCGAAGGCCCTCAAAGATGCTGTGCAAAAGGCTGGCGGCCAGAACCTGCAGAACGACCTGCGCAACGCTGGCGAGGAACTTCAACAGAACAACGCCGCGCGCAGTGCTGCTGCGGAACAGAGTGCCGCCAAGCGGCTCGATGAACTTTCGGAAGCCTTGGGCGAGAAACAACCCAAGCCGGAAGAGGAACTTCAAAAGAAGAAAAAGAATGCCGACGCCATCGACAAGATTGCGGAGGAGCAGGACGAGTTGCGTAAGAAGGTGAAGAAAGCGGACAAGATCGAAGACCCGAAACAGCGCGAAGAGGAACTGAAAAAACTAGGCCGCGAGCAGGAACAACTCCAACAGAAGACCGAAGAACTGCTGCAACAACTGACCCGTGATCGCGAGAATGAAGCAGCCGACAAGCTGCGCGAAGCTGGTGAGAAGATGGAGGCAGCGAAGGAAGAGTTGAACAAAGGCCAAGCCCCGAAGGACGAGCAACAACAGGCTCTCGATAAACTTGATGAATCCGTTAAGAAGCTGGATCAAGAGCGAGAAAAGGATGAGGAAAAACTGGGACGGGAGAAGCGAGAGGAACTCGCGAACCAACTCAAAGCGCTGCGTGAGAAACTTCAAGCAACCGACGACGAAGCCGCACGCATCCAAGCCGACGTACTGAAGAAACAGGGTTGGGATCGCGGCAAGATTGTGAGCCTCGGCGACCTCGAAGGCCGAAGCAAAACGCTGGCCGAGGAACTCTCAAAGTTTGCCACCAAAGAACTCGACCCGGCCCCGGTATTCAAGCAACTGGTCGAGCAGGCTGCGGTACTCACCGAGCAGGCTGGCACCCGCTTCGCCCAGCGGAAGGAAGATGCGCTGGATTCCATAGGTCAACCATTCGATGCCAAGGCCGAAACGGTGGGCGATGACCGTAGCCGTCGTCCACTGCGTACTGCGATCCGTCGCTTGGATCACGTTCTGAACTCGTTGAAGGACGACCCGAAAGACAAGAACCAGCAGCAACCGGCCAAGCCGATGGACATGGGCGATCAACCACCGATGCCCATGCCAATGCAAGAGCAACAACAACAAAACGGCCTACCCCAGATGGCCCAGGTGAAGGCGTTACGGGCGATCCAAGCTGAACTCAACGAACGCACCGCTGAGTTCGCCAAGGCTCACCCGGACGCCGACAAGTACACCGACGCTGATAAGGAAGAACTCGAAGAACTCGAACGCAGTCAGCGTGAAGTGGCCGGGCTTTTCGACAAGATCAAGGATCTCTTCAAGAAGAAGATGATGGAGGAACAACCGTGAATCGAGCCGCTCTGAAATTCTTGTTGGCTGGATTCCTGGGGTTGGCGACAACGTCTTCCCTATGGGCGTTCGTACCGCCGGTGGTGCGTTTCGTTCCTGGTAGTGTGCCGGAATTGGAACCAAAACCAGAGACGCCAGCGGAGGCCAAGCCCGGTGAGGAAGACACCCCGGAGAAGATTCTTGAACGGATTACCAAAACCGCACAAGACGTAGGCGACAAGCTAAAAGGGTTGGACACCAGCGAAGACACTCTGAAGAAGCAAGAACAACTGCTGAAGGACATTGATTCCTTGTTGAAACCACCACCACCGATGGGCGGAGGAGGTGGCGGAGGCGGAGGAGGCGGTGGCGGTGGGGGAGGAGGCGGAGGTGGTGGCGGTGGCGGTGGCGGTGGTGGTGGAGGCGGTAGTCGTCAACCGCGTGGAGGTGGTAGTGGCAGCGGTGAGAAACCGATGCCCATGCCGATGGGTGGAGGAAGTGGTGATAAACCGATGCCCATGGGCGGCAGTGGTGAAAAGCCCATGCCGATGGGTACAGGTAGTGACAAACCGATGCCCATGAACGGCGGCGGTTCCCCGACCGGTGGCGAACCCAACCCGAACGGCTCCGGCACCGGTAAGAAGGGCTCGCCACAATTGCTGCCAAACGAAGATCCGTTTACGAAGCAAGTCTGGGGGCAGTTGCCGGATAAGCTCCGCCAGCAGGCCATGCAGTCGTACCGCGAGCAGTTCATGCCACGCTACAACGACTTGCTCAAGCAGTACTACAACAACCTCGCCGAACAAGAGAAAGCCAAGAAGAAATGAATCGCGAAGCCATGACGCGTCGACGTATGTTGAAAACTGCTGCATTTCTCTCGGCAGCCGGGGGCGTAGCACTGCTCACCCACGCCGCCGACGGCCCACCCACCATCCGTTCCACTGATGACATGATCACCCCGGACACCGAGAGTGCCATTAACCGCGGGCTGGATTTTCTTGCCAGTTCGCAAGGAGCCGATGGTTCATTCAGCGGCGAACGGGGTGGTGGGGCCAACGTGGGTGTGACGGCTCTCGCTGCCTTGGCGTTATTGTCCGGTGGCAACCAACCCGGCAAGGGACGCTACGGGCGTGTGGTTTCCAAAGCTGCGGATTACATCATCAGTCGCGGCAAGGCCAACACGCCGAACGGCTACCTTTGCACATCGGCGCAGGTCGATGGCCACTCGGCCATGTATCAGCACGGCTTCGGTGCGTTGTTTCTTGCCGAGATTCATGGCACATTCCCCGATGAAGACCACCGTAGCAAAACCCGCGACATGCTCGAACGTGCTGTGGCCCTGACCATCAAATCCCAAAACCAAAAGGGCGGCTGGCGCTACAACACCGAGCCACGCGATGATGATGTGTCTGTCTCGGTGGCTCATCTCATGGCGTTGCGGGCGGCAAAAAATGCAGGCGTGATGATCGAGAAAACAGTTGTTGATAAAGCTGTTGTGTACATCAAGTCCTGCCAGACGGCAGAGGGCGGTTACTCCTACATGCCCAATGCCGGGCCGGAGGCTTTTCCACGATCGGCAGCGGCGGTGGTCGGCCTGTATTGCGCCGGAGTGTACGACGGCACACATGTTGAAAAAGGTCTCAAGTATCTTCTCCGGCATATTCCGAACGGTCAGCGGGTTACGTTCCAAGAGTTCCGGCAAGAGCACTTCTACTACGGCCACTATTACGCAGCACTGGCGATGTGGACGGCCGGTGGCAACTATTGGGCTCAATGGTTCCCTGCCATTCGCAATGAATTGTTGCGGAAGCGCGAGCAGAACAACGTGTGGAATGACCCTGCCTTCGGCAGCGTTTATGGCACGGCCTTGGCCTGCATTATCCTTCAGTTGCCGAACAACTATTTGCCCATCATGCAAAAATAGGGTCACGTGCCGATACAACCGGCGCAATCGTTACACTTTTTCCAATTGATTCCGCCGTACCACCCGGCATCACCCGCTGTTTTGTGAATGAACCTTCCCTGACTCCGCTCGCTGGAATCGAGTCAGGCGGCTTCGAACGTCGATGTTTCCGCTACGGATCAGGATGATCCGCAGGCCTACACGGAAGCGGGAATCACCATGACGGTATCGTGCCAGCCACGCGGATTTCATACTTTACGTTTCTTGATCGGGGCCGCGACGGCACTGCTTCTACCGACCCTCAGTTTTGCTGATCCAATTCGACCAGCTTCCACAACGACAACTTTGACCACGGCCCCACTCGCACCCAGCAGCAAACGACGCGACGAAAACGTTGAGCTTGTCGATCGCGTCAAGAACGCCGTAGTGAACATCCACAGCGAACGCACCGTGACCGGTAATTCGGATGATCCCTTTGCCCGGCCTGGGTTGATGCAACCGCAGCGAGTCAACGGTATGGGCACCGGCATTGTGCTCGACCCGCGTGGCTACATCGTCACCAACTTCCACGTGGTGGACGATGTGCAGTCGCTGCGTTGTCGGCTGGCCGATGGATCGAACCTCAGCGCTAAGATCATCGCCCTTGATAAAGAATCCGACCTCGCGCTCATCAAGGTCGATCCGATCAAACCGCTGCCAATGGTGCCACTGGGCACCGCACAAGACCTCATGCTGGCCGAGAAGGTGTTAGCGATTGGTAATGCCTTCGGTTACGAGCACACCGTGACCGTGGGCAGCGTGTCGGCCCTCAAGCGCGATGTGACGTTGAACAAAGAAGTGAGCTACAAGAGCCTGATCCAAACGCAAACGCCGATCAACCCCGGCAACAGCGGCGGGCCGTTGTTCAACAAGCTGGGCGAAGTGGTGGGCGTGAATGTGGCCATCCGCGCCGGGGCGCAGAACATTGCATTCGCTATTCCCGTGGACACCATGATTACCAAAGCCGCCGACATGCTGAGCGGCAAACGCCGCAGCGGACTTCGCCAAGGCCTCGTAATGACGGATAAGTACGACCGACAAAGCGAAGACGGCCCTCTTCGCCGGTGGCTGTGTGTACAACGAGTGGAACCGGGCAGCGCTGCGGCGGAAGCTGGCCTGCGTATAGAAGACGTGATTGAACAAGTGGGTGACGTGCCCGTGGTGACGTCGATTGACTACGAACGCGGGTTTCTGGATCGCAACAGCAAGACGAAAGTCAAAGTTCGGCGGGGTGCGGAGTTATTGGATCTTGACGTGGCCAACGTTGGACTTCTCGTAACGACCAGCGAAAAACTGGTACTGACAAACGCCGACGTGACCTGGCAGAAGACCGGCCTGAAAGTGACTGCCGTAGGTGCCGGGGTGGTGCAAAGTGTGGACAAGCAACTACGCGGTGGGCTGTGGGTGAGTGATCTCGCCAACCTCGGCGTGGCCGCAAAGGCCGGGCTACAGAAAGGCGACCTCCTGCTGGGATTGCATCAGTGGGAAACTCTGAGCCTCGACAACCTGCACTACGTCATCACCCACAAGGATCTTGCGACGTTCAACCCGGTGCGGGTCATCTTCATCCGCGATGGCAAGCTCCGCGAGACAACGATGACCTTGCCGGAATAGTTAAAACAACCGTAGCTGCGGGTTAGGTTTCTGCACTGGTTTTGGCTTGGGTGTTCTGGGTGTCGGTCGACGACGGCTACCGTGGCGGGCATACACGGCGGGGGTCAGTGCCATGGCCTCTGGTGTCTTGCGGATGCCGTAGAGCCAGTCCTTCATCAACTGAGTTCTTGATGTGAACTCGACTACCGGTGGTGGGTAGCCGCTCACTGGTTCATCGTTGATGTTGATGATGCGTTCAGCAGACACGTCTCTCAACTCGGGCAACCACTTCTTCACGAAGCGGGCTTCGCTGTCCCAGTCCTCCAGTTGCTTCTTCGGGCTGTAAACACGCACGGGGTTCCAGCCGACCACGCCAGCCTGCATCTGCAACTGGCTCATGTGGATGCCGGGGTCGTAGTCGCGGAACACGCTGGCTAGGTGCGGGTGAATGAAGCGCCAATCGAGGTGCAACGCATGGCAGGCGAAGCTCACGGCCATCGCCCGCATGCGGAAGTTGGCGAAGCCCGTGGCGGCCAGGCACCGCATGACGGCATCGACCATGGGGTAGCCGGTGCGCCCCTCGGCCCACGCGGCCAGCAGTGCCGGAGAGTTCTCGTAGGGCACATTGGCATACGCCGGGTGGATGCCATGGAACTCCATGGCTGGTTCGCTTTCCAGCCGCTGCGTGAAGTGGTCGCGCCAGTGCAAGCGGCTAATGAACGCTTCCAGACTCTTCCGCCAGCGGTCGTCCGTCGCGTCTTGCTTCAACCTGGCCTGCGTTGCGTGCCACACCGAACGCACGCTGATGGTGCCCCACGCCAGATGCACACTGAGGCGAGAACCGGCGGTGAAAGCCGTATTCGGTGAACTGATGCCCCCGCGATACCACCGACCCCGCCGCGTGAGAAAGTCGGTGAGTGTGCGCTGGGCATCGGGCTCGCTCACCGGTTGCCAGAGTTCCTTGGTGGAAGGAAAGATCAACGGTGCGAAGTTCGATTGCGCTGCAAATGCCCGCAATTCCGTGGTCTGCGGGAACTCCGTCGGTTCCGGCAGTGGTTGTGATTCAACGATGCGTTGCTGCCACATTCGTCCGTAACGATCCCGGTTGACCCCGCCCCGCCGGACGCTGCACTGCGGAACTTCGTGATAGCTGATGCCGTGCTGCTGACACCAGGCTGTCACTGACTTGTCACGGTCGAACGTCAGGCCGTTGCCGATCTCTTCATGAGCGAAGATGGCCCGCACGTTCCATTTCTGGCGAAGTTGCTCAAACACCTCCACTGCTTCGCCGTGGCCGATGAACAGGTCGGCGTTTAGCTTCTTCAAGCGTTGGCGAAGGTGCCAGATGGCCTGCCGTTGGGCCTGCCAGTGCATCACGCTGGAATCATTCGCCGAGGTGATCGACGGCTCGACGCAGTACACT
>JBBRME010000201.1:0-8454 GCA_038230995.1 Gemmatales bacterium | reverse complement strand
TTCCATCGGAATACTGCTTGCGTAAACCACCCAGCTACAGTCCACAAGGCCACACTTCCATAACACAGGCTATGCGATTTTTAGTACTATTTCAATACGTGTCAGATGGTGAGATATCAAGGAGAAATGTCTGGTTGACGGCTACAGCCTATTACGGCAACGTTACATGCTCAGGAAGATTACCTTCAGTATCTTGGATATGGGTTCGTCAATCAAGTGCTGTACGGCATGCAGCCTCGAAGTAGGGCACCCGCTTTCCATCGTCCGTTGAGCGAACAACAAGCCACGTTCGACACTTGCCCTATAATCCCCAATCAAGTTGGCCGGTTCGCACAACAGGGGGAGCTATGGAAGAACGCATCGCATATCAGGGGATCACGTTCGACGATGTTTTGCTCGAGCCGGGATACAGCGACGTTGTGCCGCGTGATGTTGATGTGCGCACTTCCTTGACTCAACGAATCAAGCTCTACATTCCTATCCTCTCGTCGCCGATGGATACCGTCACGGAAAGTGAGTTGGCCATCGCCCTGGCGCAGGAAGGCGGGCTGGGGATGATTCACAAAAACCTGAGTATTACCGCCCAAACACGTGAAGTCGACAAAGTCAAACGAAGCGAAAATGGCATTATCACTGATCCGATTACTCTGCCACCAGATGAGACCGTGCGAACCGCCCGGATGATCATGCAGACTCATCACATCAGTGGTGTTCCCATTACTATTGGTGACGAAAAGAAACTCGTAGGCATCCTCACCCGACGCGATTTGAAGTTTCTGACGAATAACGATCAAAAGCTCGACGAAGTGATGACCAAGATGAACCTCGTCACCGCGAAGGAGAACACGACGCTCCACGAGGCCGAACGCATCTTAAATGAAAATAAAGTGGAGAAACTTCTCCTGATAGACGATCAATACCGACTGAAGGGGTTAATCACGATCAAGGACATCGAGAAGAACGAAAACTTCCCGCATGCCTGTAAAGATGAACGTGGTCGACTCCGCGTGGGTGCAGCCATCGGTGTGCTGGACTTCGATCGAGCTGATTCGCTGATTCGGGCCGGGGTTGATGTACTCACGGTCGATTCGGCTCACGGCCATAGCCGGAACGTCATCGAGACCGTCCGCGAACTCAAGCGACGGTACACGATTGACGTGATTGCTGGGAACGTGGCAACGACAGAAGGTGCACGGGCACTAGCGGACGCCGGGGCCGATGCCATCAAGTGTGGAATTGGGCCGGGCAGCATCTGCACCACACGAATCGTGAGTGGGGTCGGTGTACCGCAGATGTCCGCCGTGATGAATTGCCTGCGAGGGTTGGCGGGTCGAGATGTGCCGGTGATCTCGGACGGTGGGATTCGATACAGCGGAGACATCACCAAGGTGCTGGCGCTGGGGGCAAGCAGCGTGATGATCGGCGGATTGTTTGCTGGATTGGCCGAAAGCCCCGGGCAGACGATCCTCTATCGCGGGAGGACGTTTAAGACGTACCGCGGCATGGGGAGCATTGGTGCCATGCAGGCCGGCAGTGCGGATCGGTATGCCCAATCGACAGAGGGCAGCACGGCTCGCAACGGCAAGCTGGTGCCGGAGGGTGTCGAAGGCCGCGTGCCTTACAAAGGCGGGTTGGCTCCGTTTGTGTTTCAGTTGGTTGGCGGATTGCGGTCGGGAATGGGTTACGTCGGCGCAAGGACGCTCGACGAATTACGTACGAAGGCGCGGTTCATTCAAGTAACCGCGGCTTCAGTCCAGGAGAGTCATCCACATGACATTGCTATCACTCAAGAGTCGCCCAATTACAGCGTCTCTCATGCGTCGAGTCATGATGGGGATTAGTTTTGTTGCGATGGGGCTAGCTACCTCCGTTGCATGGGGCCAAGGGGCACCAAGCTCAATGGATAAGCCGGCTAAAACAGCTTGGCAGAAGTATCCGGATGTTGCCAAGCCAGCGATGCCGAAATTGCAAAATTCTGCGAGTGTCTCGAGCCAACCGAGTAGTGGTGAGCCCGGTTCGCGAGTGATTGTCTACAACAAACCGGCGAATGCAATTCAACCAGTGCAGGCCGTTGAAGCGAAGCCATCTGTGCCGATGCCTTTGCCCAAGGTTGCGGCAGATGATAAAGCCAAAGCTCCACTGCCCACACTGCCAAAATCAGTGATCAGGGATGAGGAAGTCTTTCGAGTGCTCAATGATGCCGAACTGACGATTGAAGTTGCCGCTTATATTGATGTGTTTAACAATGATGTTTTTGAGAAGGGTGGGAGGCAAGGAAGTCGCCCCGAGAAAGTGAAACCGAGTGTGTTACTGGTGCTCAACGCGAAGTTGCCAAGCCAATCGATGCCCAAAACTAAGGAGAACTACTCGCCGAAGTTCGCAACTCTGGAACCTGGTTATGTAGTTCATCGCAAGCTATATTTTGAAGACCTCAACTCAGAACGATACGGCTGGGAGATGGGCTTGTTTCAACCAGCGCTGTCTGCAACATATTTCTTCAAAGACGTGCTCTTCTGGCCGCACAAGCTCGCATCGAACTTGCAAACACGGTACGACACCAGTGCCGGCAAGTGCCCTCCGGGTAGTCCTGTCGCGTACTACTTGTACCCACCGGAACTCAGCTTCGGTGGCGGATTGATCGGGACTGGTGCCGTCATTGGTACGGTGTTCCTATTCCCGTAGGCCGTATGAAATCCCTGATCAATCATCGCCTGACGGCGTGATAAACCGTCGTCATGCGAAACTCTGCAATGTGTGTTACCTCGAATCCTTCGGGCAGTTCAAACGGACATTGAGTCGGGCGAACTGAATTGACGTAGATCAGCCACATCACTTTTTGCTTGCTGATCCATTCGGGTGTATTGGCATCCGTAGACAGCTTGCGTTGTTCCATCGGAAGCTTGCGAAGATAATACTCGTAGTCCCAATGGTTGTAGAGAATCGCTTCCTCGGGTTGTCGTTGAGTGAACAGATACTCCGTGACTTGATCCGACGCTGGTCGATACCACGGGACAATCGCCACATAAACCGAATAGCCAAGTGGAATCATTACATAAAGAACGATAACCACAGCCCAAAATCGAAACAGTTTTCGTGCCCAAATTCTCGGGAGGATATCCGCTATTCCTGCCCCAGCCAGCAGCACGATGGCTGGGGCTGCGAAGGCCATCACCCGTGCAGCCATAAACGGATAGCGGCCCAACAACGAGGCCACCCAAGCGGCAACAACTGGCATGACCAACAGGTAAAGCATCATGCGCTGGTCTTTTTGCTTTCTGAACCAATAAATGGCTCCCCAAACAGCAAAGAGAACGAATGCATTGCCCCACGGCGGGGATACATACCGGGCGACCTCACCTGCTTGCAAAATTGACCACAGCGGAACTTCAATCGGCTTACTCCAGTTTGTGAACCCATCAACCCAATACAAACGCAACTCGTCCGTGCTCTGGGCACGAATCGGGCCGATAAACAGTAAGTAAAACGACACGGCCACGGTCGAAGCAAAAAACAGATAGGCTGCACGAGAGCCCACCGAAGTTCCCCGTTGCACGAACCGAGGCAGTTGAGCAACGAGACAACCACCAAGAACGAAGCAGGCCGGGAAAGAGAACCAGATCATCCACGGGGCCAAGAATGCAGCAAGAAGGAATTGGTAAGTCATTGACCAATTCCTGATCCGAAAGAAGAGCCAACCGACGAATGCAGCAAGGCAAACATCCGATGAGTAGGGCTTCGCTTCACAGGCGTGGAAGAGTAATGAGTCCGAAACGGCAAACAACAGCACGGCAATCGTAGCCGCCAGTGGGACGAGAAGATGACGGGCAAGGGAGGAAACAAGGAGTAGCGCACAACAGGACGATACAAACGAGACGGAACGAACGACTAAGATTCCATCATTGAAGACAGTCGATAAAAAACGAAGGAGCATCAGATAAAGTGGGGGAGTTGCCTGATCCAGAAGTAGGGGGCCAAGGTGACCATGATAATCAAGATTGATGACGTTGCTCAACATTGCCCCTTCGTCCATCCACACTGAAGGACAACGGAAGTAATGCCAACATCGCAAGACCAATCCAAGCACCACGCACCAACGCAGCAACTTGGTGTGAATCAGTGCGTCATCAATCGGCTTCATGAAGTCTCCGACACGATAAAACGCGAAGAATAACTCATCCAGTAGGCACAGACAACGAGAACTTGTAAAGCGATTCAAACGCAGGTTGCGTTTCATAAAAACCGCTGTCTTCAACCCCGCAGGTCGTGCCTAGAATGCAGTTATGAATGGCACGACTTGGGAAACCTCGAAGAACGGCTCACGGATGCTGGAAGCTGTGGCCGAGCACCTTAGCCCACGAAAGTGGACACTGTTGGGCTGCCAGATGCTCCGACAGTTTCACAACTCCAATATTGAACCCCATCTGACGACAATCGAATTACTCGAGCGTGTAACCGAGGGTTTGCTGATCACTTCCGAACATACTTCTATTTCCCCTGCACAAGCAGGCGACAAGCAATTAAAGATCGTCGAGCATCTGAATCCTCGTACTGCAAGTCAAAACAACCGCTGGTTCAAAGAACACCAGGCAAAGAATCCGACGGCAATCCTGATCTTCAACGCAAGCGGCTCGGCCCAAGACAGTGTGAATGCTGCCGAGCAATGTTGTGAAAACTTGCTCGACACAATCACGGCAACGCTGATACTTACTACCGATGGCACACTCGAAAGTTTTGAATCCTTCGGCGGTGCACTTCGTCAAGCAGAGACGAACCGCCTCGATGCAGCGCACTTCACACGATTGGCCCTCCGGTACAACACACGTGCGGAAGAACTTGTTCAACAGATCCCGGCCAAAAGCGTGCGGCTGATTCGTGCGAATGCAGAAGATTACATCGACAGCACCGAACTCAAGTTCTACGGCCTAGCCGACCTCACCCGACGTAACGTGACACGCTGGTATCAAAAGCTCTTAGCGAACTGCCTACGGGAGCAACTCGGTAATCCGTATCGCAGTTTTTCGATTCGTGATGAATGGCGTACCGACACCGTGTTGGCCCTGGCCCGTGGCATTGCCGACGAAAACGCCTTTGATCGCCTGCCGATCCTTGCTGATGCACTCGAAGAAGCAGGCTGTAACGACCAACCGATTCTGAATCACGCCCGTTCCGCGGCCCAACATTTCACTGGTTGTTGGGTGATGGATCGCCTTATGCATCCCAAAGAACCGATCTTTCAGCAGTCCATTCGTCCTAGCCGCCGCGCGTTGGGTCGCAGCGAACAGATGGGGCGCTATACCCCTCCACCGGAAGAGATGGCCTGACATGCCTGATGAGCTACCGACACTGCTGAACATCACGGATGAAGAGTGGATTGCCGCCGGGCAAGCCTGCTGTGGCATCGACTGGGAAGAACCAATCAAACCCGTCGAAGGTTTAACAACTGTGGACACTTCTTCTGCATCGACGTAATCTTTCGATCTTCCGTTGCGTGCGTACCACGCTACGATTTGGCCTGACGTCGCTCGCTGTACTGCGTTGTGCAGTCCCCTCTCTCTGGGTAAGCGAGTGCCTCAGTTGATTTCAACACCCACCATCGGACGCCATGACGCCCGCACCTACTCTCACTCGCCAATCAAAACGTCGCTTCCGCATCCCGAAATGGCCGATGATTGCCTTGGCAGTTGTCGCTTTGGCCATCTGCGGCAACGACCCCACACCCTCGGCTGCCCTGCACTGGCAGCCATTCCAGTTTTTGATCAGTCCACAGTATGGCTTCTTGGAAAAAGCTGGGCTGCTCGTGTCGCTGCTCGTGGCCATCGGCGGGCTGGTATATGCCTTCCGCCTAGCCAAGCAGGTGTACTCCGCGGACAGTGGCAACAGCGCGATGAAGGCCGTGGCACTTGCGGTTCGCCAAGGGGCCGACGCCTACTTGTTCAAGCAGTTCCGCGTTGTGGCCGTGCTGTTAGTGGTGATGACGGTTGCAATCATCGCAGCGAAGTGGCCTTGGCAGTTGGGCGAAACTCATGCCACACGCGGGGAACGCGTAGCCGTGACGTTAGGCCGGGGCATCGCCTTCCTGATCGGGTCGATCTTCAGCGCCAGCGTCGGTTTCATTGGTATGCGCTTGGCGACAGCGGGCAACGTGCGTGTTGCCCAAGCCGCGCGCAAGAACTTCGGCGAAGCGATGCGATTGGCTTATCGCACCGGCACCGTGACGGGCATGTTCACCTGCGGACTTGGTTTACTGGGTGGCACACTCATCCTGATCATCTTCGGTGAACTGGCTTACGAAACCCTGTTGGGTTATGGCTTCGGTGGCTCGCTGCTTGCCCTGTTCATGCGTGTCGGTGGTGGCATTTACACGAAGGCGGCGGACGTTGGTGCAGACCTTGTTGGTAAAGTTGAACAGAACATGCCGGAAGACGACCCACGTAACGCGGCCACGATTGCCGACAACGTTGGCGATAACGTGGGTGACTGTGCTGGTATGGCAGCGGATGTGTTTGAGAGCTACGCAGTAACGATGGTGGCCTCGGTGATCCTCGGCTACGCTGCACTGGGCTACAAGGGGATGATCTTCCCGCTCATGGTCATGGCCGTTGGCGTAGTCAGCAGCATTATCAGCACGGCGATGGTGGGCAAAGGTATTGTCAACGGCAACGCCAAGAGTGCGATGCACAACATTAACATCGGCTTCTGGCGCAGCGCTGCCATTAGCGTGGTCGGCTTCTCGATCCTTGGGTTTGCCTACTTGCGATACGACGAGAGCTACATCGTCGGCGTGGCCATCGACCGCGGCATGTACAAGGAACAGGCTCTCCGGAAAGCGCTTGATCTCAAATTCGTGCCAGATGTCTTCTTGCTCAAAGGTTTGGAAGTTAACGCAAGATCGGATGCACAGCAGGCTTGGCTTGCACTTCCGCAAGAGAAGAAACAAGAGTTGGCAACCGAGCTGCTACCATTGGCAACGAATACATACGCGCCAATGATAACAGGCTTCGACTGGCGGGCCATTGTCTGCTGCATTATCGGAATCATCTTGGCTGTCGTCCTCAACCGCTGCACCGAATACTGGACGAGCACTGAGTTCAAACCCGTACAGGAAGTGGTGAAAGCCAGCCGCACGGGTCACGCTACCAACATCATCAGCGGGCTGGCGCTTGGCTACGAAAGTTCCGTGTGGGCCGTATTGTTTATTGCCAGTGCTATCCTCGGCTCGGTGATGGTTTACAGCAGTACCGAGAACTTGTTGTTTATTGCCTTCGGTGTTGCCATGTGCGGGGTAGGCATGCTTACCCTCACCGGCGATACGATCAGCATGGACGTATTCGGCCCAATTGCCGACAACGCCAACGGCATCGGCGAGATGGGCTTCAACCGTGATGACAATGGTCGCCCACTCCCGGCCGGTCACCCGGACATCATCCCGGACGACGAACTCAAAGCCACCCGGCAAATCCTGACGGATCTCGATGCCGTGGGTAATACCACCAAGGCCATCACCAAAGGCATCGCCATCGGCTCTGCCGTACTGGCCAGCGTGAGTCTGTTCGCCAGCTTCATTGCCGTGCTTGTAACGGGTGCCGAAGAGAAGATCGGCGAACTGACCGTTGCAGATTTCAAACGTGGCTCGGCAAACCTTACCGTGGCTGATCCGTATGTCTTCATCGGCATGTTGATCGGCGGGGCGGTGCCGTTGTTGTTTAGCAGCTTCACCATCCGTGCAGTGGGTCGCGCGGCGTTCCTCATTGTGAATGAATGCCGCAAACAGTTCAAAGATCCGGACATCTTGGAGTATCGGAAGAAACCGGACTACAGTCGGGTGGTGAGTATCTGTACTGGCACGGCACAGAAGGAACTTATCGGCCCTGGTCTACTGGCTATCTGCACGCCGTTGGTGGTGGGGTTCCTTTTGGGGCCGTTCGCCTTAGGTGGATTCCTCGCAGGAATGATCCTCGTGGGGCAGTTGCTGGCGGTGTTCATGTCGAACGCGGGTGGTGCGTGGGACAACGCCAAGAAGATGGTGGAAGACGAACCACGAAGCTTGGAAAACAACACTGGCAAATACAGCGAAACTCACAAAGCCGCCGTGACCGGCGACACCGTGGGTGACCCGCTGAAGGACACCGCTGGCCCGGCGATCAACCCACTCATCAAAGTGATGAACATGGTGAGCTTGCTGGCTCTGCCTTTGGTGATGGCTTGCAACATCAAGGATGGTGCTGGCGACCGTCGCATCGGTGCCGTGGTGCTGGCACTGTCCGTGATTGCGATCGCATGGGCTTGGTGGCAGGCAAAACGCGAGACAGTGACGGAGTAGTAAATTCAAGTCAAGCAATTCACCGCAGAGAAAGAAGAGAGCACAAGAGCAGAAACAAAAATGAATTGTTTTTTCTCCTGTGTCCTCTTCTTTCTCTGCGGTGAAATTCTTCCCTCTGATCATTCCTTTGCAAG
>JBBRME010000200.1:0-8531 GCA_038230995.1 Gemmatales bacterium | reverse complement strand
TCTGTCTCGACCCTTCGGGCCTCTTGGATTTCAGGGCCAACGGCCCGTGACAGATTAGCCTAGGTCGAAGGCCTAGGTTCTTACTAGGTTCTTACGCTTAGCGCCTCATCGCCCATCAGTACTTCGCGGCGGCGGAGTTCTTGCAGCCGGGCCAGCCCCCCGCACTTGTTCAGATAGCCCACGAAGTCCGGCACGTTCCACAGGTATTCATCAAGGAACGCGGCATAGGTTACGGGGTCGGCTTCCGCTGTCAGCCATTGTTTCAGGTGGTCTTCATCGCTGAAGTACTCGCCGGGCATGTTACCGGGGTAACTGCCGAACGGTACTTCACACACGGCATCCACACAGAAGAACGGGATCTGCGTTGTGTGCGGATCTCGGCGCATTTCTTCGTGCGGCACCAAGCGTTCACAAGTGATGATGACTCGCTTGGCTGCACGGGCGAGATCAATGTCCGCCACACTGGTGCCGATGAAGCGGGCATTACCAAAGCGGTCGGCTTCATGCACATGAATGGCCGCGACATCGGGATAGAGCGCTGGCACCGCGCACAGCGTCTCACCGGTGAACGGGCACTGCACCACCTTGGCTGAACTGTACTTCAACGTGTCGGTACCCAGCATCGAATGCGTGACGGCATACGGCACACCCATCGCGGCCGCAGCGAACCGCAAGGCCAGCGCGTAGTTCGACCACTCCTGAGTTTCCACATCGCCAGATTGAATGACACGCCGCGCTTGGGGCGACAGCCCACGGGCTTCCAAGCCCAGCACGTACGAGATATCCACACGGGCCAGCGTCATCCCGCGACCGGTGAGGTTCCCTGCACACAGCACTTCAAAGTCATGCGTGGTGGTGTGCCCGGCGAAGCCGAGGTTCTGTTTCTTTTGTCGAAGGATCTCGTGCAGCACCGCCGTGCTGATGCGATTACTGCCGAAGCCACCGGAGCAGAAGTAGTCGCCATCGTGGATGAACCGAGTCACTGCCTCGGCCACGGTCATGGTCTTATCGACCAACGCCCGCGGCTTGGTGCGGAAAGCTTCACGGGCTTCGTCGGATCCGGGTGAGGTGAAGGGGGTCATGGGTTAGTTCACTAACTTGCTGAGTTCAAAGCTGAGCATCTGGTTGAGGTCGCTGTACCCGAGTAGTTTGCCGGTGAACGTGATGCTATCGCCCTTGCGAGAAGAACGACGCGCCATAAGCGAGCCTCTCAATGAGAAGTGCCAATAATATACCCGAACGGAGCGTGCACCTTTGGATTTCGGCAAAGAGCCGCGCACGAAGCGTCAGCGAAGTAAGCGGTGTTTGATTCTTGACCGAGCGTCAACCTTTGGATTTCGGCAAAGAGCCGCGCACGAAGCGTCAGCGAAGTAAGCGGTGTTTGATTCTTGACCGCTGACTGCACTTCGTTCCGTGCGCGGCTCTTTGCCGCAAAACAAAGGTGTACCCCCCAGCTCAGAAACTCCTGCTGCTGACGCAGGCAGGCTCGATGTTAAGTCCCCACTCTCTCCCGCTGCGCTTCGTTCGCGGCTCGCAAGAAAAGGCAACCGCTGACGGTACTTCGATCCGTGCCCGGCTCTGTAAAAAGGTTGATTCCTTGCCGAAAGCCAAAGGCACCCCGAACGGAAATGCCCTTGCGACGACTTGCAGACAGGGTACGATTGATTTTGTGCGGGATTGGTATATTGGCTGTGCCCAGCCTTCCCAAGGCTGTGAGACGAGTTCGACTCTCGTATCCCGCTTCAGATGTTTCCTCTCTATCACGAACAGCACTTTACGTTTCGCTTTGGTGATGATCGGGTCATTCCGCGGATTCATCTCGAAGGGATCAAGGCCGGGCATCAAGTCTCCATTTTCAAGATCGACGCCTCGACCGGTGAGCGATTGCAATTCCTCATGAAGTCCATTGTCGGCGAAGGCGGCTGGGTGGAGTTGCCCGAAGAAATCGTTGTGCGAGCAGGCGATGCCTTCATCGCTGTGCCCTTGGTCTGCTGAGTTCACTCCCGGAAAGTAGTAGGCCCGATTCACTCCGTCGAAAGCAGCCGGTGTTACGGCAGCAGTTCTTGAAGCGCTTGCCGGAACCACACGGGCAAGGGTCGTTCCGCCCGACCTTCTCCATCAATTCCTTGTCGCCGTGTACAACTCGTTTGCCTCGTTTCACCTGCGTCTCGGAAGGGAAGCCCTTGCGACGTTTACTCATGATCTCGAAAGCAGGGCTGATCTTCATTGATGTGCTGATCCATGACGCACCACCTGACTGATGAACATGACGGGTAACTCACACTTCAGCAGGACACCTCGCCCATGCCGAGGTTCAGCTTCGCTACAGATTTCGACTTGCGTGGAATGTCATGAGTCTTCTTGTGTCTCGTCAAAAAAACTTGTCCGTCAACAGCGGTTCTGAGGTGTCACTCATCGCAACAGACGACGCGACATAGCTTTATGAAGATTAACACTTGTTGAACTGTCTCAGTGGCATTGTGTCTCGTGTGTCTCGTGGAGGGGAGTGTGTCAATTGACGAGACACAGGTGACGTGGTTCCGAACAGGTCAGGGACAACAGGGTCGGATCACTCTGTCATCGTTAGCGCTCGTCGGATTTTGTCCAATGAAGGGTGGTTTGAAGGTCCTGCACGAAGGCCAACACGGCCCCGTGCCAATTGGCTTGTGACTCTGTCGTTCGCAGAGGCAGGCCCAGGGCAAGAAGCAACGCCTGCATGACACGCGGGGCCAGCCCCAACTGCTGATGCAAGCGGGCAGCCCATTCGGGTGGTAGGGCTTTTCGCATCCCCAGGAAGCCCTTGCTGTTAGCCGGCGAGTTGCGATGCAACAGTTCACCGGCGTTCAACCAGTATTGTGTTGCTTGGCGGATGCCATCCTCGAACTGAGCATCGCGGCTGTTGGGCAGGCTATCCACCAAGTGATCAGCCACCCGATTCACCAGCTTGGCCAATGCTGATAACTGGCCCAACTGTTTCGCGTCTGACTCTGTGCGTTGATACTGTTGAAGTTGTGGTTTCAGACCACTGAGCAGCTGAATCAACTGGTCAAACGTCGTTTGTTCCGCTGAAGCGACCTTCGATTGCGCTGGCTGCGGTTGGAGTTCCTCAGACAGCACCGGCATGATTGCTGTCTTGTTTTTGGGGCGGATCAGCGCGCGGAGATCCGACAGGCCGGAACTGATTCCAACCTTTGGCAGGTCAGTGCTTGTTGATCGTGCAGGCATAACTTCAGCGTCCGCAGTTCCTTAGTTCCGTTGCGTCGGCAAGAGTTTGCCAAGAGTCGAAAGGAGGTTTTGTGGGTCAAACGGTTTGGTGAGGTAATCGCTGCCACCCACCCACTGTCCACGAAGTTTGTTCATCAGGCCATCTTTGCCAGTGAGAAAAACCACGGGCGTTTTGGCTGTTTCTGGACTGCTGCGGATGAGATTGCAGAGGGTGAAGCCGTCCATGCCTGGCATGTTGACATCAAGCACCAGCGTGCCGGGGATGCCATGCTCACGGATCTGGTTCAGCGCCGTATCGCCGCAGTCGGCTTCGATGACCTCATAACCAGCCTCAGTCAACATGACCGATACCAGCTTGCGGATGGTAGCACTATCGTCGACGACCAGCACCATCGGTCGGGATCGACTGGCTGGCGGAGTTGTGGCTGCCACGGCCGCGTTTTTAGCCCTTTGAGTTTGATGGCGAACCAACTTCTCGACTTGCCCGGCCCAAGCCGATTGTGCGCCGGGCATTTTCGCAGCGGCCTGGATGGCCTTCACGCCTTCGTCGTAGAAGCCCATGTTCAGGTAGGCGATGCCAAGATAATACGCAGCGGTGGCATTGGGTTGCTCGCGTGTGCTGGCGTACAGCTTCTTGGCAGCAGCTTCAACGAACGATCGATCCATCACGCGTTGTTCTTCGAACGCTGCAAGATTGTCTAGGTTCAAGAGGCAATTGCACTTCGGGCAGGTGGTTTGCGCGGAGACAGCACGAGTCTCACAGATTGGGCATGGCCAATCGCTCATGCCTTGCTCGGCGTATTTCTCCAAGCCTGACTGAGCTTTCTTGTTGTTTGGGTTGATGCTCAGCACGGTACGCAGATGCTTGATCGCCTCTTCTGGCGAGTCGGACAAACCTGCACGCCACAACCATGCCATTTCGTGGCGTGGGGACAGCGTGGTGGCTTCCATCAGCAACCGCCGGCCTTTAGCACGGTCGTTCAAGCAGGTGGCGGCCATGCGTACCAGGGCATCAGGCAGGGCGTTGCGGGTTGCTTCATGATTTGGATTAACGCGATAGCGTTGCGGAGGCAATCCAGTGACTCTTCAGGCGATTCAGCACTGTTTGCCCGCCACAGCCAAGCCGATTGGTTCTGTGGATCAAGCTCAGTCACTTGCTGCATCAGCTCTCGTGTCTTTGCTTTGTCGCCGCTATGAGCCGCAGCAATTCCCTCACGCATCAGCATTTCGGGTTCAGTCGTGGCTATCATGATGCTTCCTGAGTTGCTCGCTCGAATCCAACAACCAAGGATGGAACAGCTTGATAATCAGGTCAACTCGGTTGACACAAGAAAACTACACTTGCTGAGATGACAGACTCCACGATTCTTCTGGCAGGCGAGAACTGGGTCAATTCCTCTGCTGGGGCGCGAATTCGATCCTGAACTCCTCCACTGCACGCGTTGTTTTTGGTTATGATTGTCTGTCGTTCGACGCTTACGGATTCAAGGACTTAGGTTCCCACGATGCAATTCACCACCCGACGAGCTTGGCTTCAGCATACCGCCAACGGCTTTGGTGCGATTGCCCTGGCGACGCTGTTGCCGCGTGTGGGTGCTGCCGAAGTAAAAGCCCCGGTAGCCAAAGCGAAGTCCGTCATCTTCCTGTACATGGACGGCGGGCCAAGCCAGGTCGATACCTTCGATTACAAACCTGCACTGGCCAAGTACAACGGGCAAGACCCCGCCAAAGTGCTTGGGAAAGTGGAGCCGACGCAGTTTGCCAACAACGGCACCATCATGGCCAGCCCATGGAAATTTAAGCAGCACGGCGACACTGGCGCTTGGGTGAGTGAACTGTTCCCGCATGTGGCCAAGTGCATCGACAAAGTGTCGTTTATCAAGTCGATGACGTCGAAGTTCAGCGAGCACACCAGCGCGAACTACTTCCTCCACACTGGTGCCGGCGTGCAAGGCCGACCAAGTTGGGGTGCATGGACGGGCTATGGCCTGGGCAGCGGCAATGCCGACCTGCCCACGTTCGTGATCCTCAACGGTGGACTGATCCCCCCGGGTGGGCTGGACAACTTCAACAGTGGCTTCCTCCCCGCTGCCCATCAAGGCAGTGTGTTCAAGGCCGGGCCGACGCCGCTGGCCAACGTGGTGCCACTGGAGAAATCCAGCGACCGCCAACAAGCAAAATTGAAACTCATCAAGCAACTCGACGGCCTGACCGAACAGAACGCGGCGATGGAAGCGGCCATCAAGAACTACGAAACGGCCTTTCGGATGCAGGCCGCCGTGCCCGAGTTGATGGACCTCTCCAAGGAAACCGCCGAGATCAAGGAGCTTTATGGCCTGAACTCGAAGTTCTCGCACACGGCCACCT
This sequence comes from Gemmatales bacterium, assembly GCA_038230995.1. Classification (GTDB taxonomy): domain Bacteria; phylum Planctomycetota; class Planctomycetia; order Gemmatales; family Gemmataceae; genus JALHQU01. Next base: position 2,939 of record JBBRME010000200.1, on the reverse strand, counting down.
TCGGCCAGCAATGCCTGACAGCTCGCCGGTTGGTGGAACGCGGCGTCAAGTTCCTTGAACTGACTTGTCCGTCGATTGGCGGGAACGACCGCTGGGACCAACACGCCGGTTTGAAGAAGGGCCATGAAGAAAATGCCCGTGCTGTGGATCAACCGATTGCCGCACTGCTGACCGACCTCGACCAGCGCGGACTGTTGAAAGATACATTGGTGATCTGGGGTGGTGAGTTTGGTCGAACCCCGTTTGCTCAAGGGTCCGATGGCCGCGATCACAACCCATATGGGTTCACCATGTGGATGGCTGGCGGCGGCATCAAGCCTGGTGTGAGCCTCGGCGAGACGGACGACTTCGGCTACAAGGTGGTCAAGGATCGCGCCGAAATGCACGACCTCCACGCCACGATGCTGCACCTGTTGGGTGTTGATCACACCAAGCAAACCTTCCGCTTCGGTGGCCGCGACATGCGACTCACCGATGTCCACGGCGAAGTGCTGAAAGGGCTGCTAGCGTGAGTCGGATGTCCTGTCGAGAAAGTGCACGACTACGATAGCGGCATGGACTCGCGTCGACCGTGGTGGATCTGGCCCAATTTACTATCGCTGGACGCCCCGGTTGTGGCGGTACTTTGGCAGCGATTCCTCGCGGCACAGTTTGGCGTTGTGTTGCCAGCGGCCACCAGTGTGGTGTTGGCCCTCGTGGTGTGGGGCGTGTATCTCCTGGATCGTGGGTTGGATGCACGGGCCGGTCACGAGTTGGAAGCCGCTCAACGCCATTCTTTTGCTCGTCGCTATCGTCGTGCCTTGATCGCAGTCGGTGCTCTGGCCCTGCTGATAGGGGCCGCCCTCGCGTTTGCCATCCTGCCATCAGCCAGCTTGATCGGCGGGGCGATTGTTGGTGTGGTGATGGGTTTGTATCTGGCTGTTGTTCACTTCACACGCCGTGGTCTTGGGGGTGGCAAGGAGCTTGCCGTGGGCTTGGTGTTTGCAAGTGGGGTCGCGATCCCTTTGGCCGTACGCACCGGTGAGTCCGTGGCCTTGTGGTGGCCGGCTGTCGTCGGCTTTGCTGCCATTTGCTATCTGAACTGCGTGTTGATCGACCACTGGGAACAGAATCGCGGTGGGTTACGCTGGGCCAGCCTCAGCGTGCTGATTGCACTAGCGGTGGCGTTTGCTTCGCCCATCGCTGTGAGTATCGCCCTGTGTGCCGCGTTGGCGTTGATGCTCTTGCTGCATCTCTACCGCACGCGATTGAGCTTACCGGCCCTACGAGTACTGGTGGACGTTGCCTTGTTAACCCCGCTATTCGTGTGGCCACGATGACCGCCCGACACCCATTCGATCGCCTAGCCCGGCCATACCGATGGATGGAAGCCATCAGCTTCGGGCCGCTGCTCCACTGGTGTCGCACGGTTCACCTGCCGTGTCTGGTCGAGTGCAAACACGCCTTGGTCGTCGGCGATGGTGATGGGCGATTTCTCGCCGCGTTGTTGGCCAGCAACCCGACCATTCGGGTGCAGGCCATCGACATCAGCCCAAAGATGACGGAACTGGCCAAGCAACGCACCGCCTTTGCGGCGGATCGCGTGACCTTCACCATTGGCGATGTTCTCGATATCCCGCTACCTGCGGGGGGTTACGATCTGATCGTCACCAACTTCCTGCTGGATTGTTTCCCACTGGATCAACTGCGCACGGTGATTGATCGTTTGGCAGGAGTGTTGGATCAGAACGGGCGTTGGCTGGTGGGGGACTTTGCGAAGCCGACCCGACCCTTGACCGCATTGATTGCCAAGTTCGGCATGGCGGTCATGTACTTCGTCTTCCGATGTGTTGCAAGGATTCCAGCCCGGCACCTAGTCGATCCTACCGAACTTTTGCAAGCCCACGGACTCTCTCGTACAGCCAAAGCATCGCGGCTGGATGGGTGGTTGGTCTCTACGGTGTGGCAGCGGTGTTCGTCTGTATCCTGAATGATGGGCAATTGCCACCGAGTTCTACCAGAGAGTTGTGATGATTCCGTCGAGCACCATTCGCCAGCAGTTCCTGGATTTCTTCACCCAGAAGTGCGGACACGTTTTCATTCCATCCAGTCCGGTGGTGCCTCACGACGACCCGACGTTGCTCTTCGCCAACGCGGGCATGAACCAGTTCAAGCCGTACTTCCTGGGTACCGAGAAGCCCAAGAACGTCCGCGTGGTGAACACGCAGAAGTGCATCCGCGCCGGGGGCAAGCACAACGACCTCGACGACGTAGGCAAGGACACCTACCACCACACCTTCTTCGAGATGCTGGGGAACTGGAGCTTCGGCGACTACTTCAAGAAGGACGCCATCACCTGGGCCTGGGAACTGCTTACCGTGGTGTGGAAGCTCGACCCCACTCGGTTGCACGTGACCGTGTTCGAGGGGGACGACAAAGCCGAACCGAAAATCCCACGGGACGACGAGGCGGCCGACATCTGGAAAAGCGTGGGCGTGTTGGATGGACACATCCACCTGGGCAACAAGAAGGACAACTTCTGGGAGATGGGGGCCACCGGGCCGTGCGGGCCGTGTACCGAGATTCACTTCGACAAGACGGCAGACAAGAGCGGGGGCAAGCTCGTCAACGGCGGGAGCGATCAGTGCATTGAAATCTGGAACAACGTGTTCATCCAGTTCAATCGCAATGAAGACCAATCGCTCACGCCGCTGCCGGCCCAGCACGTCGATACCGGCATGGGCTTCGAGCGCATCTGTGCCGTGTTGAACAACGTGCCCAGCAACTACGACACCGACGTGTTCGCCCCGATCTTCGCGGCCATCACCGAAGTGACGAAGGCCCGGCCCTACGGTGGCGTGTTGGATGACCTCATCGACACTGCCTACCGCGTGATTGCCGACCACATCCGCACGCTGACGTTTGCCATAACCGATGGTGCACGCACCGGCAACAAGGGC
>JBBRME010000199.1:0-8542 GCA_038230995.1 Gemmatales bacterium | reverse complement strand
ACAATGATGACAGCTCCTAGCAGTTCGTATATTCGATGTTTGCGAGGGATTGCCGGGATATTGGTGTTCTTCATCGGTCAACCTTCGTGTACTGCGACGGATCGCGAACCGACACTCTTGCAGCAAGTCGGTGTCATCCGTGCTGAGCTCGTACGAGCAAATCAACCCTGGCCAAAGGTCGCGGATGACGGCGTCACAGCCGCAATCAAAGCGAAGGATGATGCGGCATTGGACCTCGCCCTCGCCGACGAAGTCTTCGTGGTGGTGAAGATCAACCCGGAGGGCCGTGTGAAGATCGCACGTGGTCCGGTGGCTGCGGGACTCGTAGCCGGGCGAACCAAACTGTTTCTCGTCAAGATCGAGAACGCGAGCGGAGGCCAGCAACTACTCAAGCCGTTGTCCAACTACATTGGTGCGTCGAGGAATCCGTTCAGTCTGACGATCTCGACGATGGGCAAACTCACCCCGGAACTCATTGGGCATGCGGTCGAATACCGCTTGATGGAAGTCACTTGCAACGCTGCAGGGAAACACGAAATCACAGTCATTGTCGAAGCTGGACAAGGGAGCCAAGATTTGGGTTTCCGGGCCGAGGTGCCGGTGCTGTTCACTGTATCCAAACCTTCTCGCTAGGTCTGATCCCCTGGGAAGTATCATCATGACGCGGCTGATTCCATTCGTACTGATTGTTCTCCTATCTGGCGAGTTGTGCGCCGCTGACTGGCCGACCGTTGCCAAGGTGGACGCGCAGCCTTTGATCGCACAAGTAGTACGCCTTGATGCGGCGCTGGAGTCGTTGGGCCAACCGTTTCCGGCGACGACGCGGAAGGCACTGTCCTCTCTCGCGGCAGCCGATGGTGACAAAGCGGTGTCTGCTGTCCAAAAATTGCTCGACCCGCACTGCCTCGCAGCCGTCGAGATCGACGAGAAGGGCGTGGCTCGCGTCGTGCCGACTGCGAACAAAATCTCTCTCGTCGAACAGGGCTGGCGAGCGTATCTCGTGAAAGTGATCAACAAGCCAGGAGCGACGGGCACGCTACGCATCGACAGCCCGAACGCTCGCCCACTACCGTTCTCGCCCAAATACCAAATTGACAAACGCTGGCTCAGCTTGCTGCCACACACTGCGCAGCCCTTGCTGCCAAACCTCAGTGGCCTCGCCCTCGAATATACCGTGGTGCAGGTCTTCAGCCGTGATGCTGGCGAGAAAACCGCCGATCTCGCCTTCCGAGTAGATGGGGGCAAAGGTTTGAAAACAGGGTCGGGTTCGGTCGTCCGCGAGTGGCGATTCGACAAAGACACCGACGGTTGGGGCGACGCGAAGAACTGCAAGCTCGAAGCCGTTAAGAACACGTTGAAGGTGACGATGACTGCGGAAGACCCGTACTTTTCCACGAAGGTGTCGGCCAAGAAGGGCAAGTTCGTACTGCGATTCTGGGCGAAGTTCGAGGCGGCAAGCATCGGCCAGGTGTTCTGGTGGACAAAAGAACGCTCTCAGCCCGACGGTCAACACATCGCCAATTTCTCCTTCGAGAGCGGTCGCGGACGGGAATATGAAGTGAAGTTCGATAGCACAGACGACGCGCTCGCCGGTGTGCGGATCGACCGAGGTAACGACCCGGGTACGGCTATCTTCGAGTGGATCACGCTGAACTATGAATCCGATCCCGTCGCCAACAACTCGAGTGCGACGGTCGCGTTCGTTGCTCTTCCGTCGGTGCCGGTGACCTTCAAAGTTGCAGAGTTCGACGGTAAGCCCGCGATGGCTGCGTTCTTGATCCGCGATGCCGAGGGGCGTGTCTACCCGGCACAATCCAAACGCCTCGCCCCGGACTTCTTCTTCCAACCGCAAGTCTATCGTGCCACAGGCGAAACCGTGCGGCTCCCCGCCGGCAAGTACACCGTGCGGTGTTCGCGCGGGCCGGAGAGCCTTCCCGAGATGAAGGAGCTCATCGTTGGCGATAAGCCCGTCGAGTTCAACTACACCGTGACGCGCTGGATCGATCCGGCGAAACGCGGCTGGATCAGCGGCGATCACCACATCCACGCCGCGGGCTGCCTGCACTACGATAATCCCACGGAAGGGGTTGAGCCGAGTGACATGATGCGGCACATCTTGGGCGAGGATTTGAAAGTCGGTTGTTGTTTGACCTGGGGGCCGTGTTTCGATTACCAAAAACGGTTCTTTACCGGTAAGCCCGACGACGTCTCTCAGCCGCCTTATTTGTTACGATATGATGTGGAGGTCAGCGGTTTTGGCTCCCATGCGTCCGGACACCTCAACTTGCTCAACCTTCGCGAGCAGATCCCGCAAGGGGGCAAGTCCAAGGATCACTGGCCAACCCTTGGCTTGAACACGCTCCGCTGGGCTAAGAAGCAGGGGGCGATCTGTGGCCCCGCCCACTCCGGGGCCGGATTGACTCGCTACGTCGGCCGATTGAAAGACATCAAGGACGACCCCACCGGTATCCCGCACTACAACATCCCCGCTTACGACGGCATCGGTGCAAACGAGTTCATTGTCGATGTGGCGCACGAAGTTCCAGGTCCAAACGGTAAACTTGTGCCCGCTGTCGATTTCATCAGCACCATGAATACGCCACGCGAAACCGAATGGAACATGTGGTATCACGTCCTCAACTGTGGCTTCCCCGTCCGGGCGAGCGGCGAGACGGACTTCCCCTGCATGACCGGTGAACGCCTCGGCATCGGGCGATCGTACATCAAAGTCGATGGCGAAATGACGTTCGAGAAATGGGTCACCGGCTTGGCGAACGGTCGCAGCTACATCAGCGATGGCTTCACGCACCTCATGGACTTCACGGCCACCGCGAATGAGAAGAAGTACGAAGTGGGGCAAAGCGGGAGTGAGATTCGCCTCACGAAACCCGGTAAACTGAGCTTCACTGTGACGGCCGCAGCACTCGACAGCAAGAAGAAATCAGTGCCGGTCGAACTGATCGTGAATGGCCGTGCGGTTGCTCAAAAAAGCCTGCCCTGCGATGGCAAACCGGTGGAACTCACCTTCGACGCGGATATTTCCAGCAGTAGTTGGGTGGCACTGCGCGTGATGCCTTCCGGCCACACGAACCCGTTCTTTGTGATCGTCGATGGTAAGCCGATCCGGGCAAGCAAAGCGAGTGCGGAATGGTGCCTCGCCGGAGTTGAACAATGCTGGAAAATGAAAAAAAATACATACCACACGGACGAACTCAAACAGGCCGAAGCGGACTACGATTACGCGCGCAAAGTCTACCGCGCTATTACCGTTCAATCCAAGTGATGTGGCGGGTCAACCACATTGCCTTGAACATGGCCGCCGATACCTCCCGCCGTTCTAAGTCGATGGCGACCCAATCGAGTGGAAAGGTGTCCCGCGTCGTGAGATCAAAGTGGGAGGAGAGACCAAAAACGTAGACACTTTCGCGGCTCCTCAAAGGTATCGAGAGCGACGTTGAGAGGTAGGTGAAAACAAGTCTCTTCCAGGCACCACACACAGCGCACGCCAGCCGAGCAGTTCGAGTTGGGAAGCAACGAGTTAGGGTTTTAGAACGACTTCTTCCTCAGTGGCGGCTGGTATTTCAACTTTTGCTTCGGTCGTCCGAAGTAGGCGGCCAGACACCACCCAGCATGTCACGCTGCCAACCGCGCTCAAGCCACAGTAAACCCAAGGCATGTAACTGTACTCATCATTCTTCGGGTTCAGTCCAACGAACAAAAACAGGACTGCTGACATGAAGAGTACCAGCGCCGTACCAAACGTAACAAGGTACATCGAATCGCGCCATCCGTTCATTGTCTTCTCCAAAGAGGTAGAGGAGTTGTTACACAGTGTCGGCAAACCAAGGGTCGAAAACCCCCACACACCTGTAGGCGGGGCGACGAAACGTGGGGTGCGCTGATCCGTAACGCCGTACCAGACAGAGGAAACTACTGCTCGCAGCTTACGAGCCATCGAAACGATGGCACGGCCAGCAGATGGACGGCAACCCGCCCGCCTCACCTTTGTGCCGATCTCAGCGTAGACCGTGCGGGCCACCCGAACCGCCAACCGACTGCGGCGATCAAGATGGATAAGCCCCTTGTCACCCGATAAATAGTAAGCATCCGCGATGTTTAAGAGTCGCAGAATGACTGGAGCTGTCGTCTCGTCGTCGAGTGGATGGTCTTTCGGTGGTGCGCCAGCGAACCATTCGAGCGGAAGGTAAAGTCGGCCACGGGCCCAGTCTTCAGCGACATCGCGGGCGATATTTGTCAACTGCATGGCGATGCCCAAGTGCCCGGCATGGACCGCAGCCCGCTCGTCAGCCACACCCATGGCGTGGCACATCATGAGCCCCACAACGCCAGCCACGCGATAGCAGTAGAGCAGGAGTTCATCGAGCGTTTGGTAACGAGTACCAGTCACGTCCATCGCCATACCGGCCAGTAGTTCTTCCGGGTATTCACGTGGTAGGCGAATCTCGGCCACAACGACGGCCAGCATCTTCCCCGCTGCCGAGTGGGCCGGACGGCCAGAATAGATGGCATCTAGATCGGCCCGTAGGTCGGCCAGAGCGACAACTGCGGCCAGTGGCGTAGGCGCAAGGTCGATAGCATCATCGGCGTACCGGCACCAGGCGTAGAGCTTCTCCGCATGACCGCGGACTGACGGCGACAGTAGCCGCGCAGCAAGTGCGAAGCTCTTCGAGTGGCGGCGGATGATCGCTCGCTCCTCCATCATCAGCGAGCCTCGGGCATGGATGTGTCATCGGGGAAATTGCCAGACAGTCGCTCGCTAGAAAACAGTTGTGGCATCACTTCGTCCGTTCGGTCGGTAGGAGGGCGAGGTCCCTCTGGATTAAACCAACCGTCGCCTTGGCGGAGTTGACAACCCCAGGCACGCCAGCACCCGGGTGGGTACCGGCACCAACGAAGTACAGGCCTGGAATGTTCGAGTCGCGGTTATGCGGGCGGAAGTAAGCACTTTGCGTGAGCAGTGGTGCCACAGAGAATGCAGAGCCGTGAAAAGCATTCAGTTCTGTGCGGAAGTTATCCGGAGTAAAGATGCGGCGAGTGACGATGTTCGCGCGCAACCCTGGTAGTTGCACTTCGAGTGCTTCCAAAATGCGATCTGCATAGATCGGGCCGAATGTATCCCAGTCGACTTGCGCCTGACCCAGGTGCGGCACCGGACTCAGGACGTAGAAGGCTTCACCACCAGGCGGGGCCAGTGATGGGTCGGTTACGGTCGGGGCATGCAAATACAGGCTGAAGTCGTCCGGGACATGGTGTCCGTGGAAGATGTCGTCCAGCAAGCCCTTGTAGCGTGAACCAAACAAAATGGTATGGTGGGCGAGATCCGGGTAACGCACCCGCGTGCCGAAATAGATCACCATGAGCGACATCGACCACTTCATGCGTTCCAGCCGTCGGGTCGGTGCTTTTGCACGTGGTTCGTCGCGATACAGATTGCCGTATGTGTGGTGCAAGTCGGCATTCGACACCACGAGGTCGAATGATTCCGTGCCTGTGTCGGCGGTCACGAGGTGTTTCTTGTTTTCAACATGGATGGATCGAACGGGGCTGCTCAATCGAATCTCTCCGCCGCAATCTGTGAACAGCTTGACCAGCCCGCGGACCAGGGCACCAGTTCCACCCTTCGGAAAGAACACGCCCCACTCGCGTTCGAGGTGGTGGATCAGCGTGTAGATGGCGCTCGTCTGGTAAGGGTTGCCGCCGACAAGCAATGGATGGAACGAAAACGCTTGCCGCAAGTGCTCGCTTTTGATGAATCGGCTCACAGTAGCGTAAACGCTGCGGTCAGCCCGCAGTGCCGCCAAGTGTGGGGCCACCTTTACCATGTCCCAGAACCGCAGAAAGGGAGTCGCTCCGAGTTCCGTGTACCCCTTGTCGAACACCTTCTTCGTATAGGCATGAAATCGTCGATATCCATCAAGGTCTTTCGGGCTGATCCGACGGATCTGCTCCTCAAGAGCCTCCGCCTCGCCGACGTAGTCGAAGCGAGTGCCATCAGGCCAGATCAAGCGATAGAAGGGAGTTACGGGAAGCAGCTCGACGTAATCGCTGAGCTGCCGGCCAGCGGACGCGAAGATCTCTTCCAGGCACTCTGGCGCCGTGATGACCGTTGGCCCTGCGTCGAACGTGAACCCCTGATCTTCGTAGACGTACGCACGGCCACCCGGCTTGTCTCGCGCCTCAAACAACGTGACCTGAACACCCAACGCTTGCAAACGTACAGCCGCAGCCAAGCCGCCAAAACCACTGCCAATGACTGCAGCACGTGTGTTACGCACGATCCACCGCCTTGGTCGAATCCGCCCGACGTCGGAGCATCATCACTGAGGCCACCAAAGCAACAATCAGTAGGGTCAGCACACCAAGTTCGATCATCAGGAACTGGAACCGCTCCACCTGCTGGTTCTCCTTGTCGGCCAGCTCGGCGGTGATGACAAGCACTCGACGGACACCAGCAATCAGCCCGATGAGAAGAAACGGCTCCGGGGCGAGGGTGTGCTCGCGGAACGACACCTGAACCGTGTACAGGATTTCGACCACCAGCAGTACCAACAGCAGCTCCTCGATGAGCTTAATGACCACTCCGCCGGTCAGGCTGAGGCTCAGCACGTGCCCGCCGAAGCTGATGGTAGCGGCGATCAGCAAGTACAGTGCGGTACCGGCCAGTAGCACCCCAAGGCCAACGAAGATCACGTCTTCCAGCAGCCGGAACACGCGTGTGATGATGGTGCGGGTTCGGTCGCTTACCAAGGGCTTCGCCTCCGCACTCACAATTGCATCCGTTGCTGGCTCAGCTGTTGATGCTGTCGCGTGTTCAGTTGTCGGCTCAATGGCCATTTACGTCCTCTTGTGTTCCGAAAAGATTCGGATCAGTCGATCCAGTTCGGCCCGCACTTCGTTCAGTGGCGAACATGGTCCGAGTGCTTCGGCCAAGTCCGCATAGGCATCAGCAAAGATGGTACGCAACGGTTCCAGTGGATCGGGGCCTAGTGCAGCAATCAGATCACGTGCGAGGGTGGCTGCATCGCCAACACCAGCGGCCAGCTTGGCGCCACGCACCTGGAGTGCATCGAACCGTGCTGCCGGTAGCCGTTGTGCGGCCCACGCCCAAGGCCACGTGATGCGACCGTGGATCAGGTCTTCAGGGTGCTTGATCGGCCCTGCCACACCAGACAACTCTCCCAGATCATTCTGCATCTGCAGGCCGACACCCATGCGGACACCGAACGTACGAATCGCAGCGATGCCTTCCGCATCTCCACCAGCGGCCGTCGCACCTAGTTCGGCGGCCATGCCCATGAGTGCACCGGTCTTCGACTCACTGATGACCTGGCAGACGGAGACCACTTCTGAGGGGTGAAGATCGCCGATGCGGGCAGTCAGGTCGAGGGCTTGTCCCTCGTGACACACCCGTACTGCGTCCGTCCAGAGACGGTGCAGTTCCAATTCTGTCGACGCAGGGAGTTCGAGAGTTTTCAGCAGAGTCTGTGGCCAGAAATACAGCCAGTTGCCGATGTTCAACGCCGATGGTAGGCCGACCAGCCGATGGAGTGCAGGACGCCCACGCCGTTGAATCGAGCCATCTTCGATGTCATCTACAATGAGCGACCCAGCATGGAGCAACTCTACTAGTAGAGGCAACTCGGGTGGCAGTTCGTCGTCGCGACCGGTCAGCGACCACGCCAGCGAGACCAAACGACCTCGGAATCGCTTGCCCGGACGGTTGAGAAACTCCGCCACAGGGCCGACGAGCGCAGCCTCCCATAGCTTTGCGGGCACACCGGGCGGTGCAGCGGGCTGTAAACGCCGCAGTAATGCTACCGTTGGATCCGTTGTAACCCGAGGCGGGCTTACTGTATATGCGACGGGCATGGTCGCTCCTCCGGTCGGCGAATAAGTCGTGAGAGATCTAACGGTGGGGGCCAGCCAACCACCATGCGCGTAGCGTCCAAGGCCCCGAACTGCAGCGAATAAAACCGACTCATCAGCGAGTCGGGCAGAGAACGGTAAAGGCGCCGGAACACATGCCAACGCTGCTCGGGTACAACGACCGTGAACAGCAAGCGGTTCAGGAAGCGTGCAAACCCCTGCCGAGGAGCGAACTGCCGGGCCAACTTCGCCACTGCGGCTGGTGCTTCATCAGGTGATGCGTTCGCAACCGCTAGCGCAAGCCGCACCGCCAGTGGAAACGAATAGCCTGTGGCTGGGTGGAACCAACCGCCTGCATAACCGGCGACCAACGGCCCATTTGGATGGACGGAGATCGACGTACCAGCCCAAGGCATGGGCAGAACGCCGGATTCTTCACGTACGACTTCCCAACGACCGACATTCCGCGATTCGATCTGTTCCGTCACTCGTTGGCGGAGTGCTGACTTATCAAGACCTGGGCCATCAGCGAAGTATGTATCCTCGACTAACACGCGATTCGGTGTGAACGGAAGCGTGTACAGGAAGCGGAAGCCATCGTCCTGTTGCACGGTGGCGTCCATGACCGTTGGAAGCTCTTCCGGCCAAGGGCGTT
>JBBRME010000198.1:0-8572 GCA_038230995.1 Gemmatales bacterium | reverse complement strand
GTGCTGTGAGCCTTCGCTTCACCTTACAGGCAGGCCTGCCGGAGATCAACGCGGAGCCGTATCAGCTTCGGCAAGCGTTGCGTTCGCTCATCATCAACGCAGTGGAAAGTCACGCCAATCACGATGGAACGATCCACATCGAGTTGGATTCCGCGTTGGTCGAAAAATTCACGACAGGTCTGGAATACCCATTGCCACCGAGGCCAGGTAAATACCAACGCATCACCATCCGCGATACAGGCGTGGGGATGACTGGTGCCATGCTGGAGAAAGCGTTCGAGCCGTTTTATACCACGAAGTTCACGGGGCGTGGCTTGGGCCTCTCAGCCGTGTTCGGCATCGTCCGAAAGCACCGCGGTGGCATCCGCATGACCTCGACACCGGATGTCGGTACTACGGTTGAACTTTACCTGCCTGAACCGATGAAACGCCACACTGCGTTGCAACCGGCACTGCCCGTGCCGGTGATGGAATCAAAAACAGTGTCGAGCAGTACAGACACCCGCATCTCCACCCGCGAGACTCAGGTGCTGTTGGTAGACGACGATTCCAACGTGCGAAAACTCATTGAGTTGCTACTTCGGGATGAAGGATACAAACTCACGGTGTGCAAAAGCGGACGCGAGGCATTGAAGCTGTTTGAAACCAAACATGCTGAGTTATCACTCGGCATTGTGGACATGATGATGCCGGGCTTGAGTGGGCTAGAACTCATCGCCTCCTTGCGGCAGTTGAATCCGAAATTCCCGATCATCATCATCAGCGGATATTCGGATCGCGAAGTGACGCCGGACATTACCGCCACCGGCCCGACACTCTTCTTGCAAAAGCCTTTTCAGATCGAACAACTCCTCAAAGCCATCAGCGAGCTTTTGCAACCCAAGCTAGCGTAGAACCTTGAGGTGGACTCAAGCTCCATCTGCTAACCTGAATTCATAGCACTTGGACGGATCGACGACATGACCAAAGATGACGTAGCCACGGCACTCGAAGAGATCGGCACCCTCCTGCAACTCACCGGTGAAAACGACTTCCGCGTGCGGGCCTACACCAACGGTGCCCGGCTAGTAAGCGCCTATGAAGGTGACTTTAAACAATTGGTCATGGCCAAGAAACTCAGCACGATCCGTGGTATCGGCGACACCCTGGCTGAGAAGATCACCACGCTCGTCACCACAGGTCAATTGCCGTTCTTGAACGACCTGCGGGCCAGCGTGCCACCGGGCTTATTACAGATGCTGAAGATCCCCGGCGTAGGGCCAAAGAAGGTGAAGGCGCTGCACGACGAGTTGCAGATCGACACCACGGCCAAGTTGCAGACGGCGTGCGAAGCCGGGCAGGTGGCGGAGTTGAAAGGCTTCGGTGCGAAGACGCAGGCAAAGATTCTCGAAGGGCTGGCCTTCCTCGATACCTTCGGCAAACGAGTGCGCATTGACCAAGCCTTGCCTTTGGGTTTGCAGATGCTCGAACGACTGAAGCAACTGCCGGGAGTGGAACGTGCTGAACTGTGCGGCAGCCTGCGACGTCGGCGTGAGACCGCCAAAGACCTCGACATTCTTGTGAGCAGTGCGGATGCTACGCCGATCATGGCGGCGTTCGTGACAATGCCCGAAGTGCTGCAGATCATCGGCCACGGCACTACGAAGTCCAGCGTGGTGCTTCAGCATCAATATCAGGGCAACACCATCACGTTGAATGCAGACTTACGGGTCGTCACAGCAGAGCAGTTCCCGTTCGCGCTGGTTTACCTCACGGGCAGTAAGGATCACAACGTGCGGTTGCGGCAGCGGGCTATCGAACGCGGTTGGAGCCTAAACGAGTATGCCATGGGGCCGGAAGGCAAACCGCTGGCGTGTGCCGATGAAGCGGCGGTGTACGCCGCACTGGAACTGGACTACATCGCCCCGGAGTTGCGGGAAGACACCGGCGAGGTGGAAGCCGCCGCGAAGAAAACCCTGCCGAAGTTGATTGAAGCGAAGCAACTGCGCGGAGTGTTTCATAACCACACGACCTACAGCGACGGTACCGCCACACTCGCAGTCATGGCACAGAAATGCCAAGACTTGGGATGGGAATACTTCGGCGTCGGCGACCACAGCCAAAGCCTCAGCGTGGCCCGTGGGCTGGAACCGCACCGCGTGCAACAGCAGTGGAAAGAGATCGACGAGCTGAACAAGTCGTACAAGAACTTTCGCATCCTGAAGGGCACCGAGTCCGACATTCTGCTCGATGGCTCACTGGACTACGACGACGAATTCTTGAAGGGCTTCGACTACGTGGTGGCCAGTATTCACTCACACTTCAATCTACCGGAAGCCGAGCAAACCGAACGCATCTGCAAAGCCCTGCGGCACCCGGCCACCACGATCTTGGGCCATGTCACAGGTCGGTTGATGCTTCGCCGCGATGGCTACAAGCTCGACATGGATCGCATCATCGCCACTGCTGCGGAACACGGCAAGATAATTGAGATCAACGCTCAGCCGCTCCGGCTGGATATCGAATGGAAGTGGGCCAAGCGCGCCAAGCAGGAAGGCGTGATGATTGTGATCAACCCCGATGCCCACGCCCCGGCAGAGCTCGAACTGGTGGACTACGGCGTGATGGTGGCTCGCCGTGCCTGGCTGGAAGCAGCGGATGTCTTCAACACCCGGTCCTTGAAGGATGTAATCAAACACTTGGGCAAGAAGTAAGGCACTTACTCTCCGCAGAGCAGCCCGAGTTCTTCGCGGGCTTTCACGTCGGCGAGTTTCCAGCGGACGATCTCGGTAATGAGTTCCGCTTCCAACTTGAGGGTTTCAAGCCGGGCCTTGCGGAGCTCCACTTCAACGGCTTGGCCGAGCTGATCGCGCTTCTCCAACTCCGTGACTTGTTCTTTTGCTAACTGAAATTTGGATCGACCGATGGCCACCAAATCACGTGCGGTGATCCACTCATCGACAGCATTGCGGATGTCCTTGGTGGCCTCGCGTTCTCGGTCGGCAAGCACGGATTGCAACTGCGACTTTAACTGACACGCCTCGGCCTTGGCCACACTCCGCACGAACGGCAGCAGGGCAGGTTTCTCGATGCTCGGCATGACCGCCCCGAGGATCGGCGTGGCTCCCAAGAGCACGCGGCGTACTGCACCAACGGTGCGATCCGTGGTATTGCCCTGCAAGCTCCGCAGGAGTTGCAGATCGGCCCGGTTTGCCAGACCCACTTGAACCGACAACTCTGCATCCAGCGGATCGGGAGCTACTTTCACGGCATCAGCAGGCAGCAAAAAGCCCGGCACGCTGGGGTCGATGGCCAGCAGGTTCTTCAACTCGGCGTTGATCTTGGTCAGCCCGGATCGCAGCTTGGATTGATCGGCTTGCAGTTCGATGCGCTGTTTTTTCAACTCGTAGCTGTCGGCGGTGATCTTGAAACCTTTGTCCTTCAAGATGTCCACCGTCTTGACCAGTGCATCGATTTCCCGCACGCTGGAAGCCAGCACATCACTCTTGAGTTCAAGTTCGAGCAGTTGGTAATAGAGCTTCAGTGCGGCCCCGGCAGCGCGATTGCGTGCCTCGCGGCTCAGGTGCCCGGCCGTGATGACTCGCACCAGATCGGCACAATCTTGGCCATCGAGGTGAATGAATGGCCCGCGTTTTACCACCACGCTGGATTCAATCAGATTTGCGAGCGTACTGTTCTTGTAGGCCAAATCGCGACACGTATCGGCAGTGAGATGAAAGTAGTTACTGGGTGCGGACGGGGCGGTGTTCTCAGGCACCTCGGAGATGTCCGGGGCCGGAATCACACGCTCGGCGATTGGCAGATCGGTCGTAGTGGGCGTGGGTGTATTGAAGCTGGGTGTAGCGAGCCAATGGCAGCCGCTCAGCAGGCCAATGGCCCCCGGCACCAGTAATCGTGCCACCCAACGCATACGCATTCCCCAATGGGCCACTTCGGCACCATCGGTTTTATCGGCACATCTTGCCATGAACTGTTGGCAAAGTGTGGGCAAGTGGGTTTTGCATGCAATCGGCAGTGGTGCACGACTCCCCAGACCTACCCCACCCGGCAGATCAAGCACTTGAGGTAAGCCCCCTCGCGACAGGCCAGGCTCACCGGGTGGTCGGCACTTGGCCCTCGTTTTTCCAGCAGTTGCAGGTCGCGCTTCCCTTCGGTAGCGCATTGGCCCAGCAGTTCTTCCAGCATCTCGAAGTTAATCAACCCGGTGCAGCAGCACATGACCAGCACGCCACCGGGTTGCAGCAGCTTCAGCGATTGCTGGATCAACCGGCGGTAGCCACGCATGGCTTGCGGCAGGCTATGGCGGTCGCGGGCGAACTTGGGCGGATCGAGGATCACCAAGCCGTAGGCTTCGCCTGCGGTGACCAGTTGATCGAGCTGATCGAAGACGTCGTTCTTGTGGAAGGCCAGCGTGGTCAGGTTGTTCAACTCGGCGTTGCGTTTGGCCAGTGCCAAGGCTCCTTCGGAACCGTCGACGCAATCGACATGCGTGGCACCGGCAGCCGCCGCGTGGATACCGAAGCCCGCCCCGTAACAAAACGCATCCAGCACCTTCTTGCCAGCGGCGAACTTGGCCACTGACACATGGTTGTCGCACTGGTCGAGGTAGTAGCCGGACTTCTGCCCCTCCACCAAGTTGACAGCAAAGCTCAGCCCCGCTTCGCGGATCACCAACTCCGCCGGTGGTGCCTCGCCCACCAAAACGCCATCGACCTGAGTCAGGCCTTCCATCTTGTTCAAGCCGCGTTCATTCTTGAGGTACACCCCGCGCACCGGCAGCAGTTCCATCAACAACTCGCCGATCATCTCCTTGCGTTGGGCCAGTGCCAACGACGTGAACTGCGCGGTCAGCCAATCGCCGAAACGATCCACCACCAAGCCGGGCAGTTTGTCAGCCTCGCTGAACACCACGCGGTAGGCACAGTCCGGCCCGGTGGGCTTCTTCAGCACATCGTGCCGAAGGGCGATGGCCTGCTGCAGGCGTTTCTTGAAGAAGTCACGGTCGAGGACTTCGCCTTCGTTCCACGTAAACAGGCGGACCTGAATCTTGCTTTGCGAGTTGTAAAACCCGTGGGCAATGAACTGAGCCGAAGCACTGCGCAGCGTGACCACGCTGCCATCGGGTGGCTGCACGCTCAGCTTGTCGATGGCCCCGGCGAACACCCAAGGGTGCTGGGCATAAAACGGCTGCGCCCGCTTGGGTTTCAAGAAGACGTCGGCAACTGGATGACTTTCAATGTTCATCATGGGATGGTAGATTCACCGGGTGAATTGTCGATGCCTTATCGTGCAACTCACTGACCCCAAGGTGAAGACGTCATGTCGGAAAGCGAACGCGTTGCCATGAAGCAGTACGCCAAACTCGTGTTGTTCGTCGCTGTCGTCATCTTCGGATTTGTGATCTTCCAGCAAGCTGTGTCACGAGGATCGAAGGAAAGCATAAACATTCGCACCGGTGAAGTGACCCGGACAAGCGGTGATGGTGGACACGAGATCGGCACAGCCATCGGCATGGCCAGTCAGGGCCTTGGTTTCATTATGTGCATTCTTGGCTTGATGATGCTCCTGCGGCAGGTGTTGAAGAAAATCGATCCGTTGCAAGATGTATCGGCGATCGTGCTGATCCTGATTGGGATCGTTCTGGCCACCCAACACTGGGCAGCAATTATCGGTATTGTGTTGTTGATTCTGGCCCGACTCATACTTTCACGATGGCCGACTCCACCGACATCCTCCTGAGGAAGTCGGCAGGTTTCGGCGGTGGCGTGACATCAGCCAACATGTTGCATATTCACTTCCAGCCCCGGACTTGCCAAGTTGTGGGTGAAATGCAGATCAGGTTTGCGATAGAGCAGCACACCGGGCTTCGGCTGGGCATCAGCAGGCACGGTATCCAATCGAACTTCGGTCGCCAATTCAAGAACGCCTGAAGGTTTCACATCGACGACATAAACTGCTGATTGAGCAAGTGCAGCACTGACAGCCAACTTGCCTGATTCAAGTTCAGAGATGATTTTCTCCGATGTCGGCACAACCAGATACCGCGAGTGAGTTTCGTTTTCATCGCTCCAACACGCCAGATGAAGCTGACCTGCTGTATCGATGAATGTGAAGATTCTCGGGCCATCGTAGTCGTTGAGGACATGGTTTGGTTGAAACGGCAAAAAGCGTTTTGTGTCGATCTGCTGTCCGATGACTTCCCACATATCGTCAGTACCTAAAGGACTTCAAACAGCAACTCCCGTTCAACTTGCTCGTAGGGCCACCACGTCGTGTGTGTCGGCTGTTGCCCTGGAGTCAGGACTGCTTTGCCGTGACTTAGGCTGAGCTGTCCCTTCGCAATATAACTCCCGAGTCTTGGCATCAATTGCTGCTGATGAATAGCGTCCTCGAGCAATTGAAACACCGAAAGCCCACATCGCAGACAGGCATCGGCCTTAGGTAGTCGCCCCAACTCATAATGGCTTTGCATGTCAGTCCATTGTACCGGATTGTTTTTGACAATTCTGTACACTTCGCCGTTCGCATCTGGCGTGGCCACAGGAGGGCATCCTGTCGGCCAGTCTGTTGGAAACGTCATGAATTCAAGTCCAAGGAATTCCCGGTTGACGACCTCACACACCCACGACGTGGCTGAAGCGGGTGCGGAATTCTTCCGGGGTCATCTTCACGGTGGTGGCCAGCAGGGCCAGCTTGTCCGGGTTGGTGAAGTCTTCCTTCTCCAAGCGGGTCATGTACTGGAAGCCGCATTCGTAGGTCACGCTGTTGATGTCCACCTCGCGGGTGCGCATCCGCTTGGTCTCCGGCACGATCATGTCCTGGAAGCGCGGCGGCACCAGTTGACCACCCACCACGCTGACGATGGCCCCGTACTTGGTTGCTTCTTCGCTGAGCAGGAACTTCACGGCACCGTAGCCAAGGTTGCGGGTGTACTCGGCATCGAACGGAATCGGGTCGGCACAACGCAGTTCGTAGCCCAAATCCTTGTCGATCATTGTGGTCTTCAGGCCGAGCGGTTCAATCCGTTGTGTCAGCCGGTCGCGGATCATGCGGCCAAACTCGATCTCACCAAGTCGCAGGTGGCCGTGCGGGTCACGTTCGACTTTGCCGTACTTCGACAACTCGTTTTCGCCCAACGAGTCCAGCAAGCCCTGTTCGCCGATGCTCTCGATCAATCCCTCGGCGAGGATCACGAGGCCGTAGTTCTTGCCTTCCACTTTCCGCTTGATCATGCTGCCGATGATCTGATCGCAGACATGATCAAGAGTGAGTTGCTTGCCGTGGAACTCTTCACGGATGAGCGTGAGCGTTGCGGCGGCGGCTTTGCCGATGCCCAAGGCGAGGTGTCCGGCGGCCCGGCCCATACTCACCACGATGTACCAGCGCCCGGTGGTGCGGGCATCTTCGTGCAGGTTGCGTGCGATCAGTACGCCGTAGTGCCGGGCCGTCTCGAAGCCGAAGGTCGGGATACCGGGAGGCAGCGGCAAGTCGTTGTCGATCGTCTTGGGAACGTGGGCCACCTTGATGGCCCCATTTGCCTGGGCATACACCTGGCTACCGCTGTACCCGGTGTCGTCGCCACCGATGGTGACGAGGTACTTCACGCCCAGTTTGGAAAAGGAGTCCAGCACATTCTTCATGTGTGCGGGGTCTTTGGCCGGGTTGGTTCGGCTGGTGCCCAGCATCGACCCACCACGCTGATAGAACGGTGCGACATCGCCAATGCTGAGGAGTTGAGTCTTGGTGATGTCGCCTTGCGTGAGGTTGGCGAACCCGTTGCGTACGCCCACAACTTCGAGACCACGGTGAATGGCTTCGATGGTCACAGAACTAATGACGCCGTTGATGCCAGGGGCCGGGCCGCCACCCACCACAATTGCTAATCGACCCCGCTGAGATTCCGCCATACCGTTGCTACCTTGCCAATTGAGGAGTGAGTAAATCAAGAGAGGATTCTATCTTCGTCGCTACTGTTGCTGATGTCCCACGAGATTTTGTTTCTTAGCTCCATAGGAGCGTCCGGTGTTAGCCCGGCCCGGAAGGGCCGGGTTGAGACCGACTCTTCTTCTAGCCCCGAAGTGGGCGACCGAAACTTGTCCGGACGCCCCGTTGGGGCTTGTCTCGTTGTAACCGGTACCCGGCCCTTCTGGGCCGGGCTAACACCGGACGGCCCTTTGGGCCTAAAAAAATGGTCATTCATAGGTCGTGGGTGAGCCATTCAACTCAGAAGCCGCTTCAGGATGATGCCATCGAGTACGAACACCGCCATCACCGCCAGCAGATAAACCAGTGAGCCACGAAGCACACCGCGTGCAGTTGTGCTGTTGCGGTCTTTGGCGAAGCGGATGCAACGCATCAAGAACCACACCGCCACGGGCAGCGACAAGATCAGATAAACCAACCCGGTGGCTTGCAAGAAGTACGGCAACGCCGTGGTGAACACCAGCAGCAGTGCCGTCGCGGCGGTCGTCCACCCGGTGAGCTTGCAGTCGGCGGAATCGATCACGGGTAGCATCCGCATGCCACCACGGGCGTAGTCCTCACGGTGCAGGTAAGCGATGCTGAAGAAGTG
>JBBRME010000197.1:0-8628 GCA_038230995.1 Gemmatales bacterium | reverse complement strand
GAAGCCGGGCTCAAGTTCTTTGAGGCGAAGTTGCCATTCGCCGCAGAGCAGGGCGATACGTTCCCGGTTGAAGTCTTCATCAACTTGTTACTTCGATTGGACCGCTTGAACGAAGCGGTAACCGTGGCCAAGCAGTACCTCAGTGATGATGAAGGCCGCGAACTGAGTTGCCCAACACTCAGCGAGTTGGCCCGGCGCGCCAACGACTACAAGACGCTCTCCGAGACGGCTCGCACGTCAAACGATCCTGTGTCGTACTTGGCGAGCTTGATCGCTGCCAAGGGAGCCTAAGACCCGCAGCTTGCCAAACAGAGCTTGGCATATCATGCAAAACCGAAAGAATCGTCAAGTCTTGCCCAGTCTCAGGCCGATGAATGTGACGACCGATCGCCCCATTTTGAAGGGTGGCGCTGCGGCTTTGACTTCCGGCGGGGCTTTGTATGAACGCACTGAGACTATTGATGATACAGCTTGGCTGCTTGAGCGTTGTTGCGAATGCTGCTGCACAGGAGCGATTCAACGCACCGCAACCACGCTCGATCTTGACAAGCGACGCACCGGCCACGCCAAGCACGGCCAACACGGCGAGCAGCGGTGCCAATACATCGTGGAAGCAAGCCAGCAAGCCACTGCTTGGAACTGTAAGTCCATATCAACAAGCGAGCTATGAGCAGGCACCTGCGATGGGTACTGGTCAAGGAATGATGGCAGGTGGTGTACCGGGTGCTGTGTACAGCCCCTGGGCAGGATCGGATTTGGCCGTTAATTCTATCGGCCCAGTGGGAAATGATGGCCCCGTGACCTACGAAGGTTACTTCCGTACAGGCCCATCGCTGATCACAGGTGGCGGTGAACTGAAAGAAATTCTGAAGACGTTTGGCTGGAACGTGACAGGTGGGTCACGAACGCTGTTCTTCAACCAAAGTGGTGACTCCGCTTGGGCGATTGACTTGGGACTCGGTTACACGCGCAACAATGGCCGATTGCTCACTCGAACCACAAACATCGAACTCAGCCAGCTTCGTGGTGGAATACCTGCACAGACAAATCAGTTGGCGTTCGGTTCAGGCGGTATGAATCGCACGAGCTTCAACTTCGGCCTGGGGCGAGACTACTTCCTCAACGGCCCCGGTGTCGTGGGTCTGGAGTCGTGTGGGAACACTCGTTTTGGTTGGGATGTCGGCGGCAAATGGGGCACATCAAGTATTGACCTGATACCAGAGAACGAACCGAACGGGTATCGCCATCGGCAGTCGGTCTACCACGGTTTGAGTCTTGGTACGCATTGGGATTGGGACATCCCAGTGAAGTCGTGGACGTTCTTCATCGGTGGTCGGCTGGAGTGGAGTTACTACTGGATGAATTTGATTCCACCGCAAGACAGTGACATCCGCGATGTGAATATTCTGTTCAAGTTTGGCGTGCGATTCTAGACGGTCATTCACCGGGCGGAGTTCGTAAACTAATCATCGAGAACTCCGTTTTCCATTGTGGTGACCATGCGCGTTCTGATTACTGGCGGGGCTGGATACATCGGCTCCTTTACGGCACGCAAGCTTGTCTCTCGCGGCCATCAAGTGACCGTTTACGATAACCTCGTTACTGGGCATCGCAACAACGTGCCCGAAGGCAACCTCATCGTTGGCGATCTCAAAGACATCGATCAACTCGATCAGGCACTCATCGGTCATCGCATTGAAGCGGTGCTGCACTTTGCTGCATCGTGTTACGTTGGCGAATCGGTCTTCAACCCAGCCAAGTATTACACGAACAACTTGCTCACCAGTATCCATCTAATCGAGCGGATGCGCCGACACAAGATCGGCCGCTTCGTCTTTTCCAGTTCCTGCGCAGTCTACGGACTACACAAGACGGATACTCTCGATGAAACACACGTGACCATGCCGGTGAATCCTTACGGACACACCAAACGGGCTACGGAGAACATGCTAGCCGACTACTGCCCGGCCTACGGACTTGGTTACACGAGCCTGCGTTACTTCAACGCTGCCGGGGCCAGTGCTGATGGGCAATTTGGCGAGAAGCACGATCCCGAAACGCATCTCATTCCTCTCGTGCTGGATGTGGCGAAGAAGAAAAAAGACAACGTCCATGTGTTCGGTACCACGTACCCGACACCCGATGGCACCTGCATCCGCGATTACGTGCATGTGGAAGACTTGGCCGAGGCACACGCCTTGGCACTGGAACGGATCACGCCGGGGCAGGGTGCCGTGTACAACGTTGGCTCCGGTACAGGGTCAAGCGTCAAGGAAGTGATCCGCACGTGTGAAGAAGTCACGGGTTGCAAGATCCCACTGATTGATACACCACACCGAGCAGGCGACCCACCGCGTCTTGTGGCCTCCTCGGAAAAAATTCGCCGGGAACTTGGCTGGAAGCCGAAGTATCCCGACCTGCACTCGATCATCGAAACTGCGTGGAACTGGCACCAACGCCAAGCTTAATCCACCATCGGCAGCCAGGTGGCAATGTCAAAGCGGGAATGCGGGTTATGCGTCGGGCTTTCCACGAGCTTCTCGTATGCTTCCCAACATGGGTCGATGAGCTGGAACAAGTCGGACATTCGTAAGCCGGGCTGCTCCCGGCAGAACATCAAGTCTGTACAGCGGCCTGTCACAGGCACTGCAATCACTTTTGGCGACAACCCTTTCACGAGGTCGGCATACTGCTTGCCCGTACTTGAATCTGGGCAAACTAGGAAGGATTGCTCGTCATCAATCGGGCCACCAGTCAGTGGTGCAGCTCCGCGGATGTAGCTGCCAATGCGGCGTTGTACTTCAGCGGTGTTATTGCGTGCTGAAGAAAACTCGACAGCCGTTACATCTTCACTTGGTAAATACTTGCTGAGGAATGTCGTGGCTTGATCGATTAACGGAAGACCAATGTGCAGGGCCAAGTCAGCCGAGTTATTGCAGAGTTGGGCGAGCCCACCACGTGGTTCCAGCACCGTGGACGTGAGCGACGCTTCCAAGAGCTTGTGTAAATCGGGTGGCAACGTTTCGAGTAAGTTTGCAGCGGATCGGTCGAGGTGATCCTGTCCATGTGGAAGTACCACTCGCATGGTGTTCGAGCCGCGGAGTGTTGTCTGCGATGAGTCTACTTTACCAGCGGATTTTGAATTCGTATGATGTTGTGATCCTTCCATCACGATGGGCATTTCCATGATGTCGGCGAGCTTTGTCAACCGTTCCCGTGCAGAGCGGAAGGATCGGTGCAGATCTTCAAATCGCAAATGCAGCCGACGGTAGAACTGAGACGTCACGTTCGTGAGGTCTTCTGCCACACGGATGTCGACGAAGGTTCGCACTCTCTCCACAAGCGTCTTGATTGATTTCGCCGTGCGATTGCCAAAGAGTGAAAACGAACCACCGGTCTGCACAGCTTGAAGTGCTTCTTGGGCTAAAACCTTGGCTTGCTCTCGACTGTTGGCGAGATTCACGATTTGAGATTCAACCGTATCAACGGCAGCAGCAGCGGTATCAAGCAATCGCTCAATAACAAATTGAGCAGAACCAAGCCGCGCACCACTCACTCGTTCAAGGTCGCGGATTCGTGTTGTTAGCTCCGAATCCCAGGACTCGTAAGCATTTTTCAAACCAAGATCGAGTGTCTTACTCAGGCGACCACGACGGAAGGCACTATCTGTATCAGCCGTCGGCTCCATGCCCAGCCAATCGCGGGCAGCATCCCAAACCCCAACGGCCCAACCGGCAGGGTCAGTCATTTTGCTGACGTTTTCGGCCTGCTTGCCGACATCGAGAATCCAACTGGCAAGAAACTGCAGTGGATCGTCACTGGGCTTTGTACACGATTGCGCTACGATGAATTGCTTCACCGGTTCAGGTGCCAATCGAGTGTCACCGAGAACAGCTTGTAGTGTTTTTTCAGCTTCCAGCGGCATGGAAGTTGGAGTTGATGACCATTCTCGTACGTAGTCGATGCAGCGTTGCCGGGCTGCGGAGCGGAGGAGTAAGCCTTGTGGATACCACACACCGAAAGTACCAAAACCACGGAAGGGTGAACGACCTGGGCCGGCTTCCGCGCGCCGGGCCTGCTCGATCACAGCGCCGAATTGAGTTGTCAATTCGCTAGCAACATAGCCCGCCAGATGCGCGGTGACATCCCGAAACGCTTCTGAGTTTCGTGCGGCCATGGGTAGCAAGTAGGTCGAGTCGAATGGCAAGCCATAGCCTTCAAGAACAGAACCTTCTGGCCCGCCATACCTAGCCTGAAAGAGTGTATCCGGGTCGGCATAGTGGTTCATTTCGGTCAAGGTTGCAAAGACGTTGGCGAGTTCTTCCGGTGGACTGTTCGGATCATCCACTGCACCGGTTAGCACAAAAGCGTTAATCATCGTCTCGTCAAGTTTCATCGTGCCAAGTGTGTGACGGATCGCGTGACCAACGTCGAGCAGCATTCCACTCGTACCGCCGCTTGCACTGACAAAAACATAAACCACCGGCGTTGTAGATTGTTGTGACAACCCCGTGAACTGCGACGATTGCTGCAGTGCTTCTGGTGATGACGAGGTGATAATCTCGTGCTTTAATCGCGTAAGAAAGCGACGGTAGTGATCCGTAAACGCCAACCGTCCCAAGGCTCGCGAACCATCCACTCGCATCGTGCGTGGCATGGCATACAGCTTCTCTCGCGGCAGCCATGTCATCATGTCATCGAGCTGTCGACGACGATAACTTGTAACTGCAGTCAGCGGAGCGTGGAAGAGTTGTTCACTGGAAAGTGCCACGTCCGAAGAACCATCATTCGTTCTGCTTGCAGCGTCCGGGTCACAATCGACGTGCAAATAACGGATGCATGGTATCGATGAGTGCTGGCCGAGTCTGTCGAGCATCCGGCAGCGAATCTGCTGCAATGCACGTCGACCAAAGCTACCGATGCCAATTAGGATGGCCGGGCGGATGATGCCTGAGTCAGGATCGAGCTCGATCTTCGAGTAAGCATTTTTTGTTGGTGCGTTTCGAGGAGCCGGCCGGTTCATACTACGACTGCCAGCGTTCGCCTGCACAACGGTACGCAACGGCGTCAGCGTTCTGTGCGGGCTTGTCGTCGTAGACGACTGTCGCTTTGATGCAGGTTGCGAGAGTGGTCGTGAGCCACTGGGCATCGATATGGTCACGCTGGTATCGATGCCACTGCCCAGGAGCGCCTTGATGAATGAAAGACAAGTTGGGTACCGATCCGTCGGAGTCTTCGAAAGAGCCTTGGCCACGATCGCCCGATCATGCTCAGGCAGCGCGCTCAAGTCTGGTGTTTCCGTCATGTGCTGCATCGCAAGCTGACGGATGTTCTTCCCGCTGAAGACCTTCAACCCAGTGAGAAGTTCAAAGTAAACAATCGCCAAGCTGTACTGATCAGACTGCTTCGAAACCTTGTTGATGAAAGTTTCCGGCGCGGCATACACAGGAGTGATGCCACCCATCTTGTCGTTGGAACCTGTGATATCGACACCGCGAACGAGGCCAAAATCGGCTACCTTCACTCGATCGGCAATCAGGAACAAGTTCTTCGGCTTCACATCGAGGTGCTGTAGGTTATGTTTCTCGATCATGTGATCGAGGCCTTCTGCCGCGTCAGAGAGAAAGCCCAACAGCATCTCTCTCGGTATACCTTTGCGACCCTGCTTGATGAAGTCCTCATTCAAGTCATGTAAGCTTTGATCGGCCAACTCCATCACCATCAGCAATTCGCCATTCACCACCTTGATGAGATCAAGACTGATTACAAAAGGATGGCGGATCAACTTGACCTTCTCCATCGCCTTGGCTTCTTGCTCGGCATTGACGGAGTCTTCGTCGACGGAATTCAAATTGCCAAAGACAAACTTGATGGCTTTAAGAATGCCACCGGGAGCCTCACATTTCCAAACCTCGCCAAAGCCACCAGTGCCAAGTGGCGACAGCAGCTTGTAGCCCGGGATGGGTTCAGCGTCGGGTTTGCGAAGCCAGCTCATAGGAACTCGTAACGCACGGGGGAACGAACCCAGGTTCGTGGGTAACCAAACCTAGTTCAAAGAACAGGATTCGTCCATTTCGTTCTTGAATTCTTGGCTTCAAGCGAGTGAGCTAACAGTCGGGCGCGAATTCGGGGGAGCCAGAGAATAAGCAGCGGGGCGAGATGGTCTGCCATCTACGCCCCGGCGATAGAATTGAGATTTGGCGATGTTACTTCGACAGCTTTTCGATTTCGGTCTTGAGCTTCGAGATGTCTTCAAAGTTCTTGCTGGATACTTTGCCCTCTTTGTTCAGCACAATCGTATGCGGCACCATGTGGATGCCATAGGCTGTGGCCAATGGCGAGGCATCAGTACCGCCAGATGCATAAAGATGCGTGCCGAAGAGACCAGCGTCGCTCAGCAGTTTTGCTGCTGCCGCTTTGCTTGCTTCTTCGTCCACGCAAATGGTGACGATGTTGAAATCGAGTTTCTCTTTGGTGAGCGCGACCAACTGCTTCAGGTCGTCCGACGCACTTGAAGCCCAACTGGCCCAGTAAATCACAATCGTTGGCTTGCCGGCGAGGGAGCTCGCTGAGAAGGCTTTGCCATCCATGGTCTTGCCTTCGAGTTCAAACAATTTGCCTTCGCAGCCCAGTCGCTTCACTGCACCAGTGGCCTTGAGGGCAAACGAGGTGGCACCGTGTTCTTTGATAATGCGTTCGTACCAGCTCTTGGCGTTGGTTTCGGCATTCGCGAACTCTGCCGACATCGCAAG
Organism: Gemmatales bacterium; assembly: GCA_038230995.1. GTDB lineage: Bacteria > Planctomycetota > Planctomycetia > Gemmatales > Gemmataceae > JALHQU01. The sequence continues at coordinate 1,876 of JBBRME010000197.1, read as the reverse complement.
CTGCATCATCGCGTCAGCGGCATCAATGGTGGTGCCGTAGTTTTTGATGTAGGCTTCGAGATCGTCCTTCCGCGCCATTTCGACCTTGGTGAGCTTAGCTGAATCCGTGCCCGCATCCTTACGCCGCACGGCGTAGTCCGCACCTACTTTGCGGAAGGCGATGTAAGCTTTCGTTTCGGCGGCACCACTTTCGATGGCTTTTTGCCAGGCATTCAGCGTCTCAAGTGTGTCTTTGTTTTCCGGTGCCGCTTCAATAGCCGCAGCGTAGGAGTCAATAAGTTGCTTGAGCCAAGGGAGTTGTTGTGCGTTCTTGGTTCTAGCAACACACTTCTCCAGAATCGCCGCACGGGCGAGGTGATAGGCTGGAGCTTCAGCACTCGATTTTGGTGCCGGAATTTTGCTGAGCTTCGCAACTTCCTCTTGAATCTCTAAAGGAACTACACCGATGTTGGCTTCGCTGGTGTCGTCGTTCGGCGTGCCGACACTTGGGCCACCGATCATTCGCCATGTCCGGCCCACCTGCACCAATTCGTTGGTGCTGATGTAAGACATGTCCTTGCCTTCGCCTTTGCTATCAATAAGGACTGGAACATTCCGGTGTTTCACGAGATCGACTTTCGACGGCAGCGCGTCACCTGCTGTCGTCATCGGTGGGCTGAGCTCCGCGTGCATCCATCGAGATTTCGCGGTCAGTTTCAACTCCGTCATTGCTGCAGCGAATTTGGCATCGGCAGCGGCCAGCTTGGTCGTCATGCTTGTTTGATCGGCTTGTTGCAGGGCCAAGTCTTTCAGTTCTACATCGGTCAGTAGCAACGCACGGAACCGCTGCTTGTTCCCTGTTTGCAACGCGGCGAAGAGTTCTTGACTCACTTCTTCAGCGCTGATGCTCGTCCAAGTATCCACGGTGCCATCTTCGTCCCTATCCACGCCTTGCTTACTACCGTTGCTACCAAGCCAACGGAAGGTCTCCGGCTTGCCGTTGCTGTTCATATCCACTTCACGGAACGATTCACTGCCGTCGGTGTAGTACGAAAGAATGTTGAACTTGCCGGAGCCAGTGGTGTCAACGAATTGGCGCAGTTTGCGTCCATTACCATCATAAACAACAACGCCCGTCGGCTTCGCACCACTCGCCGTTTCTTTGTAGGTCAACTTTTCGACCCGACAGTTAGCCAATTCTACTGCGGTTGGGGTCGTGACAGTCACACCTGCGATGGCGGGTTGGATCGCCAGTAGTTTCTCAACATCTTGCCCGTGGGCGATCCCAACGCTGCCGCCAATAAGAACGATAGCTGCCAGATTCCGCGTCGAAAATTGCATCCGTGCCATATGCCTTGCTCCTTGCCAGTTGGTGCGAGGGCGCTTTCCCGGCCTTCGCAAAACTCCGCATCCTAATCATCGGATGGATCAATGGGGCAAGTTAAAGAATTTGCGCGGGCCTTTTGGTAAACTTGGCTCAAGTATCGTCCAAGGTGTTGCTCGCATGATCCGTCTTTGCTTCTTTGCTTCGCTTTTGTGCGTCGTGCAGCCATTGTGTGCAGACGATTCGCACAACGTCACCTCCAAGGGTGGGGTCGTTGTGTGTGTGTCGCCCCCGGCAGCGGACGTGGGGCTGAACATTCTGAAACAGGGTGGCAACGCCGTGGATGCTGCCGTGGCCGTGGCGTTTGCTCAGGCTGTCACCTGGCCCGAAGCAGGGAACATCGGCGGTGGTGGATTCATGATGTTGTGGAAGGACGCCAAAACAAAACCTGTCATGATCGACTACCGTGAAACAGCCCCGGCGGCTGCCCCGGCCGACATGTTTGCCAATGGCGTGAACTATCATCACGCCCGTACAGCTGGGGTACCCGGCACGGTACGCGGCATGGAGTTG
>JBBRME010000196.1:0-8631 GCA_038230995.1 Gemmatales bacterium | reverse complement strand
TTCGGGCATGGCCGGGACATTTGGATTAAAAGCCTCGGCCTATGAAATATCGCTACGCATCGGTAAGCCAATGCTCGACGACCTTCGTGCAGATTCGATTCAATTCGGTTCCACGGAATGTGGGTCGTGCCGGATGCAAATGCAGGAAGCCACTCGTAAACGGACGCTGCACCCGGTGCAGTACCTTGCGTTGGCCTATGGTCTCATGCCAAAGCTCGAAGCTCGAATGCAACGGCCCCTCGGGCATCTTGCCACGGATTAACCATGACGATTCGATTCTTTGCTGCCGCTGCGGAGGTTGTCGGATCGAGTTTGCTCGACCGACCTGACAGTGTGCGGACCGTTGGTGAGTTGCGATCGTGGTTGAATGAAAACTACCCGCAGGCAAACAGTTTGTGGGTCAAATGTCTCGTCGCTATCGACCAGAGCTATGCGAGCGACGATCACCCACTGAAACAAAACGACGACATCGCCATCATCCCGCCGGTCAGCGGCGGATGATTACTTGCCGATGAGTGTCGTGAGGGGCTTTGGGGCAGTGCTGCGTCCCACTTCAGCAGGTGACACGCTGCTGTAGCCACCTGGATTTGGCAACTCATTGTCTGGATTCATGCCCGATCCGCGTGGCATCACTGGGGCCGAAAGTTGTGGTGTGCCGAGTGATCCACCACCACTGTAGCCAGGCATCAACACACTCGAACCAAGCGGCACGCCCACCGGCATGTTGCCATAACTGTTGTTCATCACCACTCCGTTGCCAGCGTCACATGGTGCGCAGTTCGTCGGATTAGCTGTTGACATCGGCGCGTAGCCATAGCGATCATCGTACCGTTCTGGCGGCAACGGGCGTCGGCTTGGTAGTTCACGGTCATCCTTACCATTAAAAAATTCGTTCAGCCTAGGAAAGAGTGGTTTGCGATCACCACAGGTACTGCAGCCAACACTGCTGATGAGGAGCACCGGCACAATCCACATGAGATGACGAAGCATGTTGAACCCTGCGGACTGGTGGAGTTGTTGCATCACTGTAGAAATTGTGCAATGAATACGAATAGTTGCGTAGTCGGAACTGGGTGAAATCGTCGCCATTTACCCAAAGCCCGTCGTCGGAGTTGTTGAAACCGCGCACGATTTCCCATCCCGAGCGATTGCTATAATTGCTACAGATTCCGTCAGGCCATGATTATCGAGACTCGACGAATCCAAATACAGAAGTGCGTCGTCGGACGTAGAGTATTGTTCAATGGCAGGAGGCAGCAGGCATGACGGGCACTGGTGACATTCTCGATTTGATTGCTGTCGATCCGCATGTGGATCTGTCTCTGTCAGCCTCGGCCCCCAAGATTGCTAATGTGTCTGGTCGGCTCGGAAGTTTGGCGAGTCAATCGACGACGACACTTATCGGCCTTCCTTGGCAACGTCGGCTCGCTAAAGCCGGTTTGCTCATTCCCAAGATTCGGCACTTCGAAAAAGAATTTCTCGGCCTGAATCAGGATGATCTGCGTACGGCCAGTCAGTCGCTGCGTGGCAAGTGTCGAGGAGTGACATCACTCGATCCATATATACCGCAGGCCTTTGCACTGACATGCGTCGCGATTCGACGTGTGCTTGGGTATCAGCCGTTCGATGTACAACTTGCCGCTGGCGTCGTCATGCACCTTGGCGGATTAGTCGAGTTGGCCACCGGTGAAGGGAAGACGCTCTGTGCCATAGCCCCGGCTTTTCTCAATGCGTTGCCAGGTAAGGGTGTGCACGTCACCACCGTGAACGATTATCTCGCCAAGCGTGATGCCGAGGAGATGAAGCCGATCTACGAACTGCTTGGGTTAAGCGTTGGATGTTTGCATCAAAAGATGGAAGACGGTGCAAGGCAGGATGCTTATCGAAGCGACATCACCTATGGAACCGGTAGCGAATTCGGGTTCGATTTCCTGCGAGATCGCATGAAATTACGAAGCGGTGCGGCATCAACTTCACCGTTCTGGAGCAGTTGGACCGGCGGTGGAACGAAGAACGATCCGCGTGTTCAACGCCCCACGCTACCACTCAACTATGCGATTGTGGACGAGGCTGACAGCATTTTTATCGATGAAGGTCGCACACCTTTGGTGATTGCCAACCCCACACGGCCCGCCACACCGGAAGAGCAGGTGGTTTACCTTTGGGCGGATCGTGTCGCCAAGAACTTTCAACCCAACACGCACTTTCGTGTCGATCTCAAAAAGGATAAATGCGAACTCACCGACGAAGGTAAGCAGTTGGTGCGGTACTCCAACCCGCCGTCGGGTCAGCATGCCCATGCCATGGATAAGCTGATCAAGCACATCGAAAAAGCGTTGATGGGGTATCACCGCTACAACCGCGATGAACACTATCTGGTGAGTATCGAGCAGAAAATCGTCATCGTCGATGAACGGACTGGCCGACCAATGCCGGATAGGAACTGGCAGGATGGTCAGCACCAAGCCATTGAAGCTAAGGAGAGCGTGCCGATCACTTTGCAGTCGGATCATGCCGCCCAAGTGACATACATGAACTTCTACCGGCTGTACAAAAAACTTGGTGGCATGTCCGGTACGTTGATGCCGAACTTTTGGGAACTCAACAAAGTCTACCGTCGCTGGGTGACCAAGATTCCAACAAACCGACCGATCCGGCGTCAACAATATCCGGATCAAGTGTACCCGACCGAGCAGGCGAAGTTTGAAGCAGTCGTTCGCCAAACGAAAGAAATGCTGGACGCTGGGCGAGCAGTCCTCATCGGTACACGGACAGTGGAAAAGTCCGAGACACTGTCATCGTTATTGACCGAAGCTGGCATCGAACATCTGGTGCTGAACGCGCGTCAGGATAAATCAGAAAACGAGATCATCGCGCAGGCTGGGCAACCTCGCCGCGTTACCGTGGCTACGAACATGGCCGGGCGTGGTACTGACATCAAACTGCATGACGAAGTGCGTGAAGCAGGTGGTTTGCACGTCATCGGCACGGAACGACATGATGCCGAGCGTGTGGATCGCCAGTTAGCCGGACGGGCCGGTCGGCAGGGCGATTTGGGTTCCTGCCAGTTCTTCATTTGTCTTGAGGATCAATTGCTCGAAGGCTTGGGCAAAGAACGTTTCGCAAAACTGAAAGAGATCGGTCAATCGGGCGGGTCACGAGACTGGAATCAGTATCGCCAACTTTTTAGACAGGCTCAGAAGAGACTCGAATTCAAACACCGTCGACAACGACTCGATCTCATGAATTACGACAAGAACCGTCAGGAACAACTTCAGGACCTTGGGGCCGACCCGTACGTGGATTAAGCTGGTGACCGGCGACGTGAGTCGTCGGGTGGATCATAACAACCCAGCGACTCACGTCGCCGGTTCATCAAAACACGGACTCCGCCAAAATCATGCCTGAACTCTCACACTTCGACGCAACAGGCGCGTCCCGCATGGTGGACGTCGGCCCGAAGCCCGAAACTGCACGGCAGGCGGTGGCCTCGGCACAGGTTCGCATGGCAGCCAGCACTCTCAAACTCATCCGCGACAAGGCCATGAGTAAAGGCGACGTGCTAGAGGTGGCTCGACTTGCGGGCATCATGGCGGCCAAGAAAACAGCGGACTTGATTCCGCTGTGCCACCCATTGCCGCTGAACAGTGTTGAGATTCAGTTTGACTTTCCCGACGACGAAACTCTGCGGATTCTGGCAACAGTTGCTGTTTTTGCCCGGACAGGTGTTGAAATGGAAGCCCTCACTGCGGTTAGTGTGGCAGCACTGACGGTGTACGACATGGCCAAGGCAGTGGATCGCGGGATGCAAATTCTGCACATCCAACTTGAAGCCAAATCCGGTGGACGATCCGGATTGTTCAGCCGTACCTCCCCAAGTGCTCGTTCCACGACCACTGGGTGACGTATGTTGGCGTCGATCATTCAAGCAACTCCGACCCGACTCATCCCAATTCCGGCACCACGTGCCTCGCAACTCTTCGACCTCGTACAAGCTGACATTGCGGCATCGGAGGTGATCTTCCGTAACGCAATTGCCACCGAACGCTCGCCCGTCACCCCGATGTTGAACCACCTCGATCATTATCGTGGCAAGCGGCTTCGACCTGCACTGTTGCTGCTCATGGCAAAGGCCGTGGGCGAAATTCAACCGGCCCATCACACGCTTGCCGCCGTGGTCGAGATGATCCACACGGCCACCTTGGTACACGACGACGTGCTGGATGAAGCCGAGACCCGGCGGCACGTGCCCACGTTCCACGCCAAGTGGGGCAACAAACTGAGCATTCTGTTGGGCGACACACTCTTTACTCAGGCGTTCTACCTCACCAGCACAGTCGATGGCCGAGCCTGCCAACTGATTGGTAAGGCCACGAATGCCGTGTGTGCCGGGGAGCTTCGCCAGGTGAGCGAACGTGGCAATGCCGAACTCTCGGAGTCGACGTACTTCGACATTCTTTATGGCAAGACGGCTGCACTCACGGAAGTCTCGGCCAAGCTCGGCGCGATATACGCCAACGGTACACCGGCCATGATCGAAGCCGCAGGAACGTACGGTCGCTGCATTGGGCTGGCGTTTCAAGTAGCCGATGACTTGCTGGATCTCATCGGTGATGAAGATATTGCCGGAAAAACTCTTGGTACGGATCTCGAACAAGGCAAGCTCACGCTGCCGTTGATCCATGCCTTGAACATCATGACCGAAACGGATGCCAAGGCCTTCCGCAAGCTGATGCGCACGCCGGACACTGCCAGACGTGAACGAATTGTCGATTGGCTGGAGTCCACCGGGTCGCTGGATTACACCAAGGCCAAAGCAGAGAGTCTTGTTCGGCAAGCACGTACAGCGTTGGTCGAGTTACCGAAGAGTGAAGCGAGAAACAATCTCGACACTTTGGCCCAGTGGTCGATCCGCCGTGATCATTGATGGTATAGCCAGTTGCAATTCGTGGAACGTTGCCTTACACTTCAAGCGTCCCACCTAAGGCCGGGGTTCTTACCCGGCTATCGCGCTTGCGATGTCCTGATCCTTGATCCGAGCAACCCCATGCGTCTCCCCGCACTTGTGGCACTGTTGACTTGCGTTGCAGTAGCAACTGCACAGCCCGCGAATGTGTTGCCTGCCCCGCGTTTGCATGTCATTAGCCCGCTGGGTGCCAAAGCCGGCAGCACCGTGGAAGTCACCTTCACTGGTTTCGATCTGGAAGACAGCACTGGCTTGTACTTCGCTACACCAGGTTTCAATGCCGAGATCATTGTTCCACCGGAACCGAAGCCAGATCCCAAAGCCAAGGAACCGCCAAAGCCCAAGCCCAAAGGCCCCGTGATCAGCGTGAAATATAAGGTGACGGTGCCAGCCAATGCACCCTTGGGCAATCATGATGTTCGTTTGGTATCGAAATTAGGTGTGAGCAATCCTCGCGCCTTCGTGGTCGGCGACAAGCCGGAAGTGCAAGAGACCGACAAGCCGAACGACGACATTGATCAGGCTCAAAAGGTGGAACTCAACAGTACCGTCAACGGTAATATCGCTTCAAGTGCCGATGTGGATTACTACAGCTTCACCGCCAAAGCTGGGCAGCGGGTCCTCGCCAGCGCGTTAACGTCTAGCATCGACAGTAAGTGCCGACCACTCGTGGAAATCTTTGACAAAGCCGGGAAACGGATCGCTGGCAATCGCAACGACCGCGAGAACAACGCCCTCGCCGATGCCACGATCCTGACGGATGGCGAATACTTCGTGCGCATCTGCGAGTTCGCATACCAGACCGGCAGTAACGAACACTTCTACAGATTAACCCTCAGCACCGGCCCATGGATTGATGTGGTGTACCCGCCGTTCGTTAAGCGCGGTCAATCCACGGAAGTCATGCTGGTTGGCCGCAATCTGCCGGGTGGCGTGCCCATGAAAGGGATGACCATTGATGGCAAACCAGCGGAAAGCTTGAAGGTGAGCATCACCCCGCCGGCGAAAGTGGCGCGAGATTCCCTCAGCTACCGCGATGGCATCAGCCCGATGATGGGCTTGCTCGACGGATTTGAATACCGACTGCCTGGGTCGAACCCTGTGCCGGTTTACTTCACTGATGCAAATGTCCACATCGAAGCCGAAGGGAACGACAAGCCGGAGAAAGCCGAGGTGATCAAAGTGCCCACCGACGTGATTGGTCGGATCGACCGCAGGTACGACCGCGACTGGTACAGCTTCGAGTGCAAAAAGGGCAGTACGTACTACGTCGAGTTGTTTGCGGATCGAATTGGTGCCGACATGGACACGTACTTCAGCATCAAGGCCGCAGCGAACTTGAGCAACATCGTTGAGGAACAAGACGACGATCTGGAATCGTTGCACCCACAGCAGTTTTTCACAAGATCCGGCGACCCGGCTCCGGTCAAGTTCACGGCTCCAGCGGATGGCAATTATCTGGTGATGGTAGCCAGCCGGGAATCGAACGTGACCTTCGGCCCACGCAGCGTCTATCGCCTGCGTATCGGTCAACCCACCCCGGATTTCCGCGCGGTGGTCATGCCCAAGTCGCGTGATACCGTGGGGGCCACGGTGACGGGCATTAGCGGTACGACGGCACTGGATGTGTTCGTGGATCGCCGCGATGGATTGACTGGGCCGATCAACTTGAGTGTCAGCGGACTGCCAGCCGGAGTTACAGCTGCACCAACAATCATTGGCACAGGCGCACGCTTTGGAACTGTGGTGCTCAACATCGGTGCTGATGCCAAGACTTGGACAGGCCCGGTGTCAGTGACCTGTACGGCGAAGTTGCCAACTGGCGATGTAACACACGTGGCACGACCAGCCAGCATCACTTGGACCTTTGCGAACAATAACAATCAGCCCGTTCTTTCGCGACTCGATGAACAATGCCTATTGGCCATCCGCGAAACCAAAGCAAACCTACAAGTGAAGCTCGATGTTGCGAACGCCAAGCGGAAGACGAAAGACGCCGAGGGTAAGGATGTTGAAGCCAAGGTCGACGGGCCGATCTTCGTGAAACCCGGCGACAAACTGACCTTCCCAGTGCAATCGACTTGGCAAGGCGAAGGGACTCGACCCAACCCGATCAACCTTCGTACAGAACGGATTCAGGCCAACCTGCAACAATCACCCCTTGGCAGTACTGGCGAGAACGACCAGAACCCCGCGGCAGTCATCGCCAAAGATAAGAACGACGGCACCATCACCGTTGATGTGCGCGCCACGGCACAACCGGGCACCTACCCGTTGGTCCTCCGTGGCGAGACTCAGGTGCAATTCGCACGTGACCCGAACAAGAAAGATGCCAAGACGATCGCCCTCGCCCTCGCATTTAGTGAACCAGTCACGGTGACGGTGCTACCTGTATTGCTTGGTAAGCTCACGGTTGTGCCACCCACAAACAACCAACTCAAGGCAGGCACGACAGCCGAGTTGACGCTGAACTTCGAGCGGCAGTTCGACTACACCGGCCCGTTGGATGTGAAGTTCACTCTGCCCAAGAACGTGATGGGCGTGACACTAAAAGATGCGACGATTCCAGAGAACACCTCCATGATGAAAGTGCCCATCATCATCAATGCTGATGCAAAGGACGTTGGGGCGTTCAACCTCGACATCGTTGCCACGGCTACGGTGCATGCGAAGTACCCAATTGTTCACACCGTGAAAGTGAACGGACTGCGCATCGTGCCGGAAGCCAAGAAGAAGTAACCGATTTGGTGAACCGGCGATTCACGTCGCCGGTTCGCCCAAACCTACGACAAGAGAACCGCTCCATGTTTCGCCTGTCTACCCTGCTACTGCTTGCTTCACTCACCGGCCTGCACGCCGCCGATGAGCCGAAGAAGAAAGCCCCCACGCCGATTGCCACTGTCGATCTCAAACGCACGACGGCAGTGAGTTACGAGAAGGAAATTCTGCCGCTGTTCGCGGGCAAGTGTCAGGCGTGCCATGCTGGAAAAATCGTCGAGGGAAAGCTCGACCTCTCCACGTATGCCAGCTTGATGAAGGGCGGCGAACATGGCGTGATGATTCAACCAAACAAGCCGGACGAAAGCTACTTGTACAAGCGAGCAGGGCACATCATTGGGCCGATCATGCCACCGAAGTCGGATGGCGATCCGTTCACACCGCAAGAACTTAGCGTGCTGCGTTTGTGGATCAGCCAGGGGGCCAAGCCACCTGCTGTGGATGGTAAGCAACGCATTGTGAACCTCAACTTGCCGCCAATACAGTTGAAGCCGGTACGGGCCGTGGCCATTCACCCGGAGAAGACAATTGTTGCTAGCGGTCGGTCGAATCAACTGCATATTTACGATGCCAAGACTGGCGAGTTCCTCAAGACATGGATCGATGCAGAACTCAAGACACCCAGTGGCCAACCGACCAGTGCAGCACACATCTCGCTGATCGAGTCGATGGCATTTAGCCCGGATGGCAAAACACTGGCCACCGGCAGCTTCCGCGAGATGACATTGTGGGACGTGGCCAAAGGCACCCCCCGTCAACGCATTACCGGCTTTGCGGATCGCGTGGTGGCCATTGCGTACAGCCCGGATGGCAAGTTGATTGCTACCGCAGGTGGTGCCCCTACTGAGGATGGCGAAGTCCGTGTGTTTGACGCCAACGGCAGTAAC
>JBBRME010000195.1:0-8645 GCA_038230995.1 Gemmatales bacterium | reverse complement strand
AGTGAACAAGGACGGCAAGATTGTCAAAGAGATTCCACTGAAGGTGAAGAAGCCGGACGCCCACCGCGACACCCGGATGGTACGCAAGTTGAAGGACACGTATTTGGTGTGCCACGAAGGCGAAGGCAAAGTGTGCGAGTACGACGGCGACGGCAAAATCGTGTGGGAATACACACTGGACTTGAACAACCGCCCACGCAGCGGAGGCCACGGCCCGGAAGGGCACGGCGTGGAGTTGTACGGTGCCGTACGCTTGGAAAACGGCAACACCCTCATTGCCGGTGGCAACAACAATCGCGTGGTGGAAGTGAACAAGAAAGGCGAGATCGTCTGGCAGGTGGATCAGAAAGAGTTGCCCGGTATCACGCTGGCCTGGGTGACGACCCTGCAAGTGCTACCCAACGGGAACGTCATCATCGGCAACTGTCATGCGACGGAGAAGAACCCGCAACTCATCGAAGTGACCCGCGAGAAAAAAGTGGTGTGGACGTTCAAGAACTTCAAGACCTTCGGCGACAACATGGCCAGTGCCGTGGTGCTGGATGTGAAGGCGATCCGGTAAACGACTGACTTTATGTGGTAACCACGTGCCCCAGCCAACCAATGAACTTACTGCCACGGCCTACCACGAAGCCGGTCACGCGGCCGTGGCCATGTTGCTGGGTCGGGTGGTGCATCGTGTCAGCATCCTGCCCAAGCAATCTTGGGCGGGTCTCTGTGAGTTCCGCAAGGGTCAGCAACGTCCATCAGACGACTGGCTCGAAAACGAAATCCTGATTGCCCTCGCCGGGCCAGTGGCGGAAAGCCTTATTACGGGTCGGTTCGACGAAGCCGGTGCAGCACGTGATTTACGTGTCGCACGGAAGCTTATGTTGTCCCGTGCCAGTGAACGTAGCCTGCCACGATACGAACGCCGAATGATCGGCAAGGTGGAGAGTCTGCTGCGTGATGAGCCACTGTGGAAGGCTGTGGAACTGCTGGCAATCGAGTTGCTGACCCACGGCACGATCAGCGGGCGTGCGGCAGTACATTTCTTCGAGCAGAGCCAACGAGCATAAAAATCGCAATCCGTGCGAACCGAACACGGATTGACCAAGTCCGTACAGGCATCTATAAAGTCAAATCAATTGGGTCACTTAGCTCAGCTGGTAGAGCGAGCGATTGAAAATCGCTAGGTCCCCGGTTCAATCCCGGGAGTGACCACTTCTTTAGACTCTGTGTCTTCGTTAAACAGTTCTCTCCTGCTGATTTCTCAGCATTTTGCAGCTCATAAAACCTCCTCAGGTCGTACTTCATATAACTGTCGTTTAGAAATCGATAGATTAAGAATGAGTTTGAAATGAGTGTGATGTTGCCCGGATCGTGGTCCGCAGCCGCGAACGAACCCATCGTGATCGACGATCTGCCGAATTACTTTCTGCAAGGAGCCAAGCCGCGATCCGAATGGCGAATTGGTGCCGAGTTCGAGAAGTTTGCCCTCGATGCCGAAACCGGCCGAGCCATCACGTTCGATGAACCCGGCGGCATCCGCGATATTCTCCAATCACTCGTCAAACAATTCGGATGGGTACCTCACGCCAACGATGGAGTCGTGACCACACTCACCCGCAACGGCAGCACCATTTCACTTGAACCGGGGAACCAAGTTGAGTTCTCCAGCCCGCCATTGGAAAGCCTTCGCGAACTCCAAGGCGAACTCCAACAACACCGCGAGGAACTTCATTCTGTTGTTGATCCAAAACGTATCTGTTGGGTCAGTGCGGGTGTCACTCCGTTCGCTCACGTGGATTCCATTCCGGAGCCGATACGCCCCAGACATCGTCTGATGGCCGACGTTCTGCCGAAGACGTGCACCACGGCGCACGAAATGATGAGGGCCACTGCCAGTACGCAGGCGGCCTACGATTATGCCGACGAAGCTGATGCCATTCGTAAATGGACAGTCGCCCTCAAGCTCGGGCCGATCATCAACAGCTTGTGGGCAAATAGCGCATACAGCCAAGGCCGGGCCACCGGTTGGGTCAGTGAGCGTGCACGCATCTGGTTGGGCATGGATCAAAGCCGATGTGGCGTATTGGCCCACTTACTTTCGCGCGGCATCAGTTTTCAAACGTGGATCGATAAACTCCTTGACCTGCCGCTTCTGTTCACCTTCGACCACGGCGAATATCACCGCAGCACCGGACAAACCTTCCGCCAAGCTGTAGCCCACGGATTGCACGGTCGTGCGGCCACCCATGCCGACTGGGAACTTCACCTGACCACTGTGTTTCCGGAAGTTCGCCTGAAAACGTTTCTGGAAGTCCGTGGGGCCGACGCCACGCCGATGCCCCTTGCCCTAAGCGTGCCAGCATTTTGGAAAGGTATCTTGTACTGTGAACCTGAACTGACAACGGCCTGTCAGTTGGTGGAAGCAATCACTCCGAAGGAACTGCAGAGTCTGTACCGTACGACCGCCGAACAAGGCATGAAGGCTACGTTGCACGGTCGCTCGATTGCCGATTGGGTGGGTGAACTCTTGGAGTTGGCGAGCACAGGTCTTGGAGACGAGGCTTGGGCACTGGCCCCCGCGTACCTCCGGCTCGACGAATTCCAGCGGAACCCGGAGCCAAAGCCCGTTCCCACGCTATCGGACCTTGAGTTTTAGCGGGTTGAAAGGACAAGGAAAATCGGCTTGTGAACCATTCGTGATCGAGTAAACTGCACACATGCACCCATAGCTCAACTGGATAGAGCATCGGTCTACGGAACCGAAGGTTGCAGGTTCGACTCCTGCTGGGTGTACTTGAAAAATAGGGTTTTCTGCTGAAGTAGACTTTTGGTTACACGTCTGGTTACATTAGGTTCGCCAAATCGGCACACGATCCCTTTCGCACTATGTAGGGTTCTTCAAAGTTGTGGAATTCGCCCGCTTGATTGCGCTATCAACCCTCTTGAACAGCCGCCGATTGCAGCAACTACAGCTCATCAAGGATAGACATACTCAACTTCACAGTGATCGTTGTTTGTCAAGCGAGTGAGTGCAGCCGTACATCCTCTTCGTCACTTCCGAACCGAACTCCTGTAACTCTCCTACGACGACCCCTACTTCTCCCGTCGGCACTTCTTCATTGAGGCGAACTCCCCATGGTGCCAGGTCGTTGACTTGAACGGCCGCAACGGCATCTCCGTGAACATCCAAAAGGTCGAGACAGCCTGAATGGAGTGCCAGTTCCGCAACGTGCTGCTGAGCTAGCCTTGACGCTTGGCTGGGGAACGATAGGACGATTCTTCATGTGACTGGATTGGTCTCGTCTCGATCGCCCGATGTTTGGAGATCACCTCATGCCTGTCACGATTCGTTGTCCGAACCCTGCGTGTGGTGCATCGTCGGTGCTGGAAGATGGCCAGACGGACAAGCCTTTTCGCTGCCCAAGTTGCGGGAAGACGGTCTCGTTCCGGCGATCAGCAGATGAACGCAAGTCGGGTTCGGATGCTACCACGACTCGGTCCTTGCCGGTTGCCAAGAGAATCGGCAGGTTCGAGGTACGGGAGCGGCTTGGTGCCGGCGCGTTCGGAACGGTTTACCGGGCGTACGACCCGCAACTCGATCGCGAAGTGGCACTGAAAGTGCCGAACGCCGGTGTGCTGGATAGCCCGAAACGAATCGAGCGATTCTTACGCGAAGCCAAGTCCGCAGCCAACCTGCGGCATCCGAACATTGTGCCCCTGTACGACGCTGGCAAGGACGGGGAGCAGTACTACATCGCGTCGGCATTCATCAACGGGCAGAAGTTGGCCGACGCGTTGGACGCGAGCGAAGGCGGATTAGAGTTGAAGCGTGCCGCCCGGCTGGTGCGGGAGTTGGCGGAGGCGTTGGCCTACGCCCACGAACAGGGCATTGTCCACCGCGACGTAAAGCCGGATAACGTCATGCTCGACGCCGCTGACCGAGTTCACTTGATGGACTTCGGTCTTGCGGCGCGGCGGGATGAGGAGAGCAAGCTGACCAACGACGGGGCGGTGATGGGGACGCCCAGCTACATGGCCCCCGAACAGGCCGCCGGGCAACAGGGTGAAGCCCAGCCTGCGGCTGACCAGTACGCGGTGGGCGTGGTGCTGTACGAGTTGCTTACCGGCAAAACACCGTTCTCGGGGCCGGTACAAGTGGTCATCCACAGCCAGATCCACACTGAGCCGGAGAAGCCGACGAAGTTCCGCCCGGACGTGCCCAAAGATCTAGAGACCGTCTGCCTGAAGGCGATGAACAAACGGCCCGAGGAGCGATACTCGGACTGTCAGGCACTGGCCGATGACCTGCGCCGCTGGCATGAAGGAGAGCCCATCGCAGCACGGCGGATGAGTTCGGTGGAACGTTTGGGAAGGTGGGTGAAGAAGAACAAGGCCGTTGCGGCCCTGAGCGCGGCTGTAGCGACAAGCTTGATATGCGGGGTGGTGATTTCGATTTCGCTAGCGGCTAGCGCGACAGAAGCCCGCCAGCAAGCGGAAGGAGTCGCACGATCAGAACAAGCAGAGCGAGAGCGTGCTGAAAGACTTGTTGTGAGTGAACAAGCCCAACGGGAACGCGCTGAAACATTGGCGAAAAGTGAACAAGTAGAGCGTGAGCGTGCTGAAAAACTTGTTGTGAGTGAACAATCCCAACGGGGACGGGCCGAAACTTTGGCTCTAAGTGAACAGTCCCAACGGGAACGCGCCGAAACTCTTGCGAAGGGTGAAAAAGAGGAGCGGCAGAAAACTCAATTGGCTCTGAACGAAACTCGTGCGGCCAAGCTTGAACTCGAAAACTCACAGCGCAAGACGAAGCTATCAAGTTACGGTGCATACCTTTCACTTGCACGACTGTATTTGCAAAATGACCAGTTACCTCTCGCCAGCCGTTCTTTGAAAGCAGCTGATCCACAATTGCGCGGTTGGGAATGGCGATGGCTATCCCGGTCAGTTGAAAGCGGTCGCAACTCGAAGAACGAAATTGATGCCAATCATAAACCAATCGCTGCATCGTTTTCTTCAGATGCAACGATGTGCGCTACGATCACGGCCGATGGTACAATTCGAATGATCGATTGTGCAACTGGCAAATCGATCTGGGCGAATAATGAAAAGTTGGAGGTGTTGGGCACGACTTTAATTGCGATCTCCCCTGATGGTAAACACGTAGTAACAGCGGGGTTACCTAATGCTGACGATATCATTCTTTGGGACGCGCTTACTGGCAAAAAAATCAGGGAATTTGACAAAGTGCCGCCTGAAAAGACCGGTCGACAGTATGAGCAACTTTCGATCAGTAATGGAGGCAAATGGGTCGCTGTTGTCGATAGATTCGCCGGTGGAAGCGCCATTTGGGATCTCACTACAGGTAAGGTTGCCGAACCCCTTAGTTTGCATGCGTCCGGATGCGCGTTTTTACCCGATGGTGATCAACTGGTATTCAGCAGATGTCAACTCAATCAAGTACAAGTTTTTCAGCAGAGTGTTGGCGGAAAGCGTTCATCGCTCTACGCAGTCAATAGCAATGTGTACCGGGATTCGAATATTGCGGTATCGCCCGACGGGAAATTCATGGTGCTCACCACTGAAGAATCTTCGAGAATCATCAGCATACAAAATAAAAAATTGATTCATACGCTGAAAGGGCACGATGGAATTGCGAAGCATATAATATTTGTGAATGACGGCACACAGTTGTTACGGGAGGCGACGACGGCTCGGTAAAAATTTGGTCTTTGGAATCTGGAACTGAGTTGCTGGACTTGAAATTGCCGTCCAACGTAGCTAAAGCAAAGATATTAGGACTGAGCCATTGCCAAAAAGATGACTCGATCCTGGCTGCATATTCAACTGGAATTATTGTCAAATGGTCGGGTCAATTTGAGTCGCAAGCTTATGAAATAGTAAATAACTCCAAAGTGGAGTCTTTGTGGTGGTCGCCCACATCCGATGTCTTAGCTGTCCAGTCATCAGGTCTACAAATCTATGACATCAATAAATCTTTTCCACAATGGCGAGCCCCTGAGTACGATACGTTATCTTTCAGTTCCGATGGCAAAAAAGTCCTCCTCGCACTGCCTAAATACGATCAAAATAAGCGATATACAATAGAATTGAAGGATGTAGAAACAGGCAAATTGATTCGGTCTTTTGGCGATCACTTTGGTGAAAAGTGTTCCGTTCATTGGCTAAATAAATCTGACCGTTTCTTAATTCGATTGTGCGATGATAACAGCGGTAATACTGGCTCAGGCAAAACCATCATTTGGAACGTGGATGCTAAAAAGCCCGTATCCCAAATCGATTACAAGAGGTCTACTAACGATACTTTAGTATCATTTCTTCCTATAGGTCAAGATTGGTCTGTCAGTCCGGGTAGCGATCTCGTTGCTGTCGGTACTAATCGTGTCGATTTCTTTCGTGCGTCACCATGGAAACCCGAAGGAAAGAGTATTAATGCGAACAGCCAATACTCAAACGAATCGAATTTCAATGCTTCGGTGATTTTCAGTTCTGATGGTCAGCGGCTGGCCATCTGTGGGGACAAAGGAATCGCTAGCATTTGGGATGTAAAAACACGAGCACTCCTTGTCGAGTTAAAGGGCCATAAGTCTAACGTCGCTTCTCTCGCATTCAGTCCCAACGGAAAGATGTTCGCAACAGGTGGAGCAGACGAAACCGTTCGAATTTGGAACTCCTCGTCAGGAAAGGAATTAGTACGCCTCACCGGCCATCAGAGCAGCGTAACCGCGGTTGCCTTTAGCCGTGACAACATGCGATTGGCCAGTGGTGATGAACTCGGATTAGTTAAGGTCTGGGACTTAAAATCGATTGACCTCACATCATCCAAAGCATTAAAAAAACCATAAATGAACCTCATCCTCACCATCACCGCTGGGCCGCATGCTGGGAAGGAGTTCGCCTTCGACCGGCACGATACGTTCCTCGTTGGCCGCACTCCCGATTGCCATTTCCAGCTTTCCTACGACGACCCCTACTTCTCCCGTCGGCATTTCTTGATCGAAGTCAATCCGCCGCGTTGCCGGGTGATCGATCTGAAAAGTAGAAACGGGATTTTCGTGAACGAAGCGAAAGTCGAAACAGCGGAGTTGAAGCACGGCGATGAAATCCGCGCCGGGCATACGGTCTTCAAACTGCACGCCCCGCCGCCGAACCCAGAAGAGCAGTGGACGCTGCAACTCGAAGTTGAGCCGATCACACCATCGAACGACACGGTTCAACGCACCGAAGAAGTACGCATTGAAGGGCCGATTCCAGGTTACGACCTCGGAGATGAACTTGGTCGCGGCGGGATGGGCGTCGTACATCGGGGCGTTCGGCGCTCCGACGGCGCTTCCGTGGCGATCAAAACGATCCTGACCGGGCCGGGGGTTTCGGCGAAGCAAGTGGATCGGTTCCTGCGGGAATCTCGGGTTTTGTCGGGTTTGAATCACGCCAACATCGCCGGGTTCGTCGAAGCGGGCCGCGCGGCCGAGGTCATTTACCTAGTGATGGAATTGGTCGAAGGCTTTGACTCGGGGTACTTGCTCAAGAAGAACGGCCCACTCCAAATTTCCGCCGCCGTGCGATTGACATGCCAGATGCTCTCCGGATTGGCCCACGCCCACAGTGAAGGAATCGTCCACCGCGATGTGAAACCTTCCAACGTCCTCGTCGGCGGGGCGAAGGGCCAACGCTTGGCCAAAGTGGCCGACTTCGGCTTGGCCCGGACTTATGACGACTGCAAACTTAGCGGCCTGACTTTCCAGGGCGAAGTCGGCGGTACCCCGGCGTTCATGGCTCCGGAACAGGTAACGCATTTCCGCGACGTGAAACCAGCAGCTGATCAATATAGTGCAGCCGCGACTCTCTATAACTTGCTTACCGGCCACTATCCGCACGACCTGCAGAAAGACATTGGCAAGCAATTAGCTCAGATCATTGCCACCGATCCGCTTCCTTTGCTGGGCCGGAGACCGGACGTTCCCGCCGGTCTCGCGGAGGTCGTGCATCGGGCTTTGAACCGCGAACCGAGCCGTCGCTTTGCCGATTGTTTGGAATTCCGCAAAGCTCTGCTGCCGTTCGCCATTCGGGAAGAAAAATGAAGTTCGCCCACCTCGTCGCCGGGGCAACCATCGTGCCATTTTCCTTAGGCGATGCTCTCGCGGCCGCTTGGGGGAAAACCGGCAAATGGTGGTGGCTGGTCGCGATGCTTCTCGCCGGGAATGCAGCGTGGATTTTGTTCGCTTACCTCAACAAGACTTGGCCCCTGGCGACGGTCGGGAGCTTGGTCAACATCGGGTTGATGCTCTTCTCGGTCATCCTCGGTGTAACGATCTTTAAAGAGAAGCTCAAAACGCTGGAATGGGTTGCAATTGCAATCGGATTCACGGCACTCGGAATACTGTTCTACGCCAGAGTAAGTGATACACCCCCGACTGATACTGGAGAATGGCTATGAGTGAAATGACTTTGGACTATGTATCGAATTTCGATCCGAAGAAATATCTTGAACAGTACTATGCCTTACGCGGGGTGAATTGATGTTTGTTGCAGGGTTTCGAAGTTGTGCGTGAGGAGTGTTGCCATCTGATCTTTGAACTGGGTGTCGAGTCGATCGACGACGGTGTCGATGGCGGTTTGGAAGCACCGGAAGT
>JBBRME010000194.1:0-8692 GCA_038230995.1 Gemmatales bacterium | reverse complement strand
GAACTTGTCGGCCAGCATATCGACATCCGATATGCCGTGTCAGTCGGCTCGCGGTGGGAACGCAACGCATAGCATGAGTGATCTATCCGTCGACATTGCGGAGGCAGCCGCGCTCGACCAAGACATCGTCCCACCAACCTCGCCCACTGACAGTTGAGTGTCACGAACATTTCGCCAACATTCCAGTTCGATTTTTCTTAGCTCCAAGGGAGCGTCCGGTGATAGCCCGGCCCGGAAGGGCCGGGTAGCGGATCAAACCACCTCAAGCCCCAACGGGGCGTCCGGACTCGTTCCGATCGCCCACTTCGGGGCTTCCAGAAAAAGGCGACGATAACCCAGCCCTTCCGGGCCGGGCTATCACCGATCGGCCCGTTGGGCCTAAGGCGATAGCAACCGATCGGCCCGCTGGGCCTAAAGCGGTTCCCGCAATGGTGTGGCAGATCTATACGTGCATAGCCCGCAGCGCCAGCAAGGGCCCAACAACCCTTGTGTCTGAGCCAACGGCCCTTGCTGGCGCTGCGGGCTACATCGGTTTTAGGTTGTGCTAGGGAACTGTGGGAACCGCTCTAAGACATGGGATTCGACCTTCTTCACCATCCACCGAACCGGTCGGCGGGCACGGCCTGCCGGTGGCGGTTGGCACTCCTTGAGCGGAATCATCAACCGCTCAAGGCGTGAGCGGAGAACTCTTAAAACCGCTCTCACACGCTACGCTTCGTTCGCGGCTCGCAAGAACAACTCACGACCGCGCTTACTCTTCGAACAATTCCAGTTTGCGAACATACACCAGAGTGCCTTCGCCCACGGTTTGGCTTTCCAGTAGCAGTGCACTGTCGCTGCTGTTCAAACATTCAAAGCTCAAGCTTGCCGTTGTCCAGACATCGTTCGACACAGGCAATTCGATGGAGGCCCCGCGTTTGTATTCCTTGCCAAACTGCGAGACAAAGTTCGCCACGGCGTCATTCTTGGTGAGGTACTCAATACGGGCAACGTACCGCTTACCCTTCTGCATCACGGTTGAAGGCAAGGCAAAGTTCATCTGCGAGGAAAGATCGTCGTTCAGGTTCATCACCCCCAGGGCACTTGAACCTTCCACGGTGCCCACACGGAATTCAGCAACACTTGTCTTCTTCCAACAGAACACAGAGATGTCGTTAGGCAATCCCAACGACTTCCCATTCATCGCTGCGCCGTCTTGGAATTTCACGGTACCGGGCTGATCAAATTTCACGTCGTATGTCATCAGCCTTTTGCCCAGTGTCCCAGCATCGATCTTGATGAGTTCCTTCTTTTGTGGCGCTATCGCCATCGGAGCTTCGTTGAAGATTTCGACGGATCGGATCCAGACGAATTTACCATCCGGTTTCCCCGGCCCGACGACCAACTGCACATCCTTACCAGTGGGGCGGGTATATGGAATGGTCACTGTCTTCCAGGCACCGTCGGTATCGCTCAGGTTTTCCTGCACCACGATTTGCCAATCGCCGATCGATTGGATGTTTACGAATCCAGAACTACCGCGATCCGTCTTGTACACCACCTTGACCGTGTAGGTCTTGTTCTCTTCGAAGAAGTCATGCTGGCCCTCTTTGGCCCGATACATCAACTGTGCGGCATTCTTTGCACCAGACTCAACACCCACCCCCAACACCATACCATCGCCAAGATCCTTAGCGATATAGCGACCGACCACTTCGGTATCGTAAACATTGCAGAACCACCCCGGCCACTCGGCGGCCATGCCACCCTCACGAGACTTCGTGTCGAACGGTTTCAGGTCACTGGCTTTGAAGGAAACCAAGCTCTTCGCTGGGGCTGCTTTCTCGAAGTACTCGATGTTGCGAATCTTGAGGAAGCTTTCTTTGCTGATCGCGTTCGATCGGAACACCACTTGCACTTTCGCTTCGTCGGGCATGGTGAATTCAAAGTTGCTTTTCTTCCACGTTTTTGAGTTCGCTAGTGTCGTCGATGTCACTGGTTTGAAGGGACTCACGGTCTGGACGTTCACACTCGAGCCACCCGTTAATTCGCACTGATACTCGAAGTTCACCAGGTAGGTCACCGAGTTTTTGAACACAATTGAATCGGTACGGCCTGGTTGGAATGTGATTTGTGATGCGGCCCCACCGTTGCGGGCAGCAATGCCGATGTACGGTTGTCCTTCTTCGCTTCCCGCAATGAATTCTCCGTTGCTTTCCTTGTCGTAAACCTCGTATTGCCAGCCTGGTGCAACATTCTTGATGTTCGATCCACCGAAGGCTTCTTGGTAATTCGTCGTCTTCTGCACAGCAGGCACTTTGGAGAAGTCTTCTTTGTGAATCAAGGCCCAGCCAGTCAATGCTGATGGTACTAACCGCGGGGAGTTGACTCGATTGGTATTCGTTGGTGGCTTGGTGCCGTTATTTGGTGCAGGGCTAGGAGGAGTTGGATTCGAATTGCCGTTCGGCACGTTCGGTTGCTGGTAGGGATTCTTCGCCACGTCCGGGATCTTCGGCCCGGAGAACAGCATCGCACAAAGCCCACCGATGACGCCGAGGACCAACACACCCGCCCCGATGATGACTGGCTTGCGTTGCCACAAGGGCAATGCCGTGCCGTCTGCCATGATGTCCTTCGTTTTGGACTTGGCCTTCGCTTTTGACTTCATCACGTTGCGTGTACTTTGGCTGTAGCTCATCGCTCCGTTGGAGTTGGCATCCTGGATGATGTCGCCTGTGGTGCGGGCCGGAAGCCATGGGGCCAAGGCGTCGATCACATCCGAACCACTTTGGAAGCGCTCGCTCGGCTTCTTTGCCATCATCTTGTTCAGCACTTCCGACAGCGGCGGTGGAACCCGACCGTTCAGCTTCTTCATCAGGCTCGGCGGATCTTTGAGTTGATGCTGCATCAGCTTCTGGGCTGTGCTGCCGTTAAACGGCGGATGGCCCGTGAGCAACGCGTATAAGGTGGCACCAAGGCTGTAGATATCGCTGCGCTCGTCAAGCGGGTGGTTCATCGCTTGTTCGGGCGAGAGGAAGTCTACCGTGCCCGCGATGTTGCCTTCCGCCAAGAGTGCTGTGAGGTTATCGCTGCTGCTGTTGAAGTTGCGGGCTAAGCCCATGTCCAGAATCTTGACGTGACCATCCTTGTTCAGCATCAGGTTTGCTGGTTTGATATCGCGGTGGATGAAGCCACGATCATGAGCATGCTGCAAGCCAGCAGCCACTTGTGCGATGTACTCGACCGCTTGGGCATAGTGCAATGGGCCGGTCTTACTCATCAGCGAATGCAGATCGTTCCCCTCGACGTACTCCATGACCAGGAAATGAACGCCGTTGCCCTGGCTGATGTCGTGCAGACGAACAATATTCGGGTGATCGAGTGCCGCCGCCGCGCGAGCTTCGCGGTTGAATCGCTCCAGTGTGAGCTTGTCTTTCGCTTTCTCCGCCGTGAGCACCTTGATAGCCACGCGGCGCTGCAGGCTCGTGTGCTCCGCAAGGAACACCGATCCCATGCCACCCTGACCAATCGGTTGAAGGATCTTGTACGTGCCGAGGAAATACCCACGGAACTTGCCCGCGAGCAATTGCTTTGCTTGATATTGCGTGATGATACCGGCTTTGAGCAACTGGTTTGCAGCAGCGTTCGGATCAGCAGGCACGTTGGAATCGAAGAGATCGTCGATCTGTGATTGAGTGACCAGTCCGCTTTTAAGTGCGAGTTCGAGGAAATCGGCTTTGGTTTTTGTAGGAGACGACATGACCATTCGCACCGGTGTGGAAGATGCAGTGTGAAGGTTCTTAGTACACGACTACCCACTTTCGCGGCGGAGTAGAACCGAATGCGAAAAATGTTGCGCGAAAGGAATATCACTTAGGTGCGGCGCTGTGTTTCAGGCTAGGCGAGAATATTTATGAGGTCACGCGGTGTGATTTGTTAGTGCCTGTTCACGGCAGCGATGGGATTGTTATCTGGGTCACAACCTCAGGCATCGTATTTCCGAAACCGTGGAACCCAGCAGCGGACGCTGCGACAATAGTTGGCGTAGCGGTCGCCGAAGCGGTAAAGCAGATCGGCTTCTTCGCGTGGCTGCACAAAGACAGTCCACACCACGGCCCCCGTCAGAGCATAAAGCACCACACCCGGTGAACCGAGGAACAGGCCGACAGCGGCCGCCTGCGATAGTCCGGTGATCGCCATCGGATTTCGAACATACCGATATGGGCCGAAGATCACCAACTCACGGGCCGTGTCGACGGGCAGCGGCGTTCCTTGCCCACGAATGGCCATGATCGTTCCACTCCACACTCCCATGGCACCGAACAGGGCGAAGAGGCCGATAGCCCACGGTTGCCACGGCGTAGGGTCGAAGCGAAGAGGGGCGAGAAACGTAAATGGCTCAATGCTGTTGATGCCGCAAGGGATCAAGCCGTAAAAGATCGGCCAGAAGTAGGCCATGTGGAGATAGGTTTTGGTGAGATTCCACAGCGGGCTTGCAGGCCGGGCCACACGGGTACGATTGAGAGTCATGTCAACCAACCCTTCCACGCTGCGCACAGCAGCAATGGTGGAACAATCAGCGAGGGTGCCATGAACGCTGCCGCGGCCCAGGCTTCACCGCCACTCAGAAGTGTCAGGCACACGCTGTACAACCCAGCGTACCCCGCCGCGACCGTGTGGATGACCAGTGCTGTGGTCGTCCAATTCTTCCGCTTCCACAAGGCAAACGCGCAGGCAAGTGCCGAACCGACGAACAGCAAGATATCCGGTACGGCGAAGGCCAACAGCGAGACATCCGGGGCGTTGGACAGCCGGAAAGCCGGACGCCACGGTGCGTAACCCAGCATGGCGATCCACCACGCCAAGGTGCCCAAGCCAGTGCTGAGCAGATACACCAAGGCAAATCGGCGTAAACTCATGTGGGCTGGCCCAGTGGTTGCTAATCATGAACCGTCTTGATTGTTCATGAACAACGTCCACAATCAAGGTGTGCCCTCCGGTTTGTTCATTTTGAGATGGCGGCGATGAGTTCAACAAAGGCTGTCGGAATTTGGTTGATCGGTGCCTACGGCGGCGTGGGCAGTACCACCGCGCTGGGGCTTGCGGCCCTAACGCAGGGGCTGCACAACACCACTGGCATGGTCACGGCATTGCCGGAGTTTGCCGGGGTGGTGTTCGATGAACCCGGTAGCTTCGTGGTGGGCGGGCACGACATCCGCGGTGGATCGTTTAGCATCAGCGTGGCAGAACTTCACGCACGCTCCAATGTGTTCAGCACCGGCACGCTGCAACAGTGCGATGATCAATTGCAAACATGGAGCAAGAACGTCCGCCCCGGCGTGGTGTATCGCCCCAACGGTGCCATCACGGCGTTGTCCGAGCAGGGCTTCATCCGCCATGCTGAGACACCAGCCGAAGCTGTGAAGTTGATTCAAGCCGACCTCGCCGAGTTCGTGAAAACGCACAACCTGACGCAACTGGTGGTGGTGAACGTCGCCAGTACCGAGCCACTGCACGAAGCCGCTGACAAGCCGTTGACACTGGCCGACCTCCGCAAAGCCGGATTACCACTGCCCACGAGTAGCCTGTACGCCTACGCCACGATGGAGGCTGGCCATGCGTACGTCAACCTCACACCGAGTACCGGGGCGAACCTCCCGGCTCTGGAAGAATTGGCCACGCAAAAGAAAGTGCCGCACCTGGGCCGCGATGCCAAGACCGGCGAGACCTTGATTAAGAGCGTGCTGGCCCCCATGTTCGCCCGGCGGAACCTGAAGGTGCTGAGTTGGGTTGGCCACAACATCCTGGGCAACCGCGATGGCCAAGTGTTGAACGACCCCGCGAATAAGGCCAGCAAGGTAAAAACCAAAGATGCTTTGCTCGGTGAAATGCTGGGGTATAAGCCGCAGAGCCTCGTGAGCATCGAGTACGTCGAGAGCTTGGACGACTGGAAGACCGCGTGGGATCACATCCACTTTGAAGGGTTCCTCGGCACGAAGATGACATTGCAATTCACGTGGCAGGGTTGCGACTCGTTGTTGGCGGCACCATTGGTGATTGACCTGGCGCGGTTGGCCTTGTTGGCCCAGCGTCGGGGTGAGGTGGGCACCTTCACTCCCTCGGCCTGCTTCTTCAAGTCGCCAAATGGCATCAAGGAACACGACCTCGGGTTGCAGTTTGCGTTGCTGGCAACGTGGTTGGGTAATTGATCCCAGGCCGCTGGCCTGGGCTACTCTGTTACGGGCCTTTGGCCCTGAAATCCTAGAGGCCCAAAGGGCCGAGACAGAATAGCCTAGGTCGAAGGCCTAGGAATTCCGCAAGAGTCCATCCCTCATGCCCATTCAACTTGTGATCTTCGACTGGGCCGGCACTGTCATCGACTATGGCTGTCAGGCCCCCACGGGTGCCTTCGTGCAAGCACTGGCCGAATCTGGCGTGAGCATCTCTCTTCGTGAAGCCCGTGGCCCGATGGGGCTGCACAAGAAAGATCACCTTCGGGCTTTGTTGAACGAACCTAGCATCGCCGAGCGCTGGCAGGCCGCGCACGGTCGAGCTTGGACAGACGCCGATGTTGATGCGCTCTATCAGCGTGTGACCCCGATGCAGGTATCTGCGGCAAAGCAGTACAGCCAACTCATTCCCGGGGTGCTGGACTGCGTGGCGGAACTTCGGCGCATGAACATCAAGATCGCAGGCACCACCGGGTACTTCCACGAGGCGGCACAAGCGGTCTACACAGCGGCAGCACTGCAGGGGTACTCGCCGGACTTTCGCATCTGCGCCGATGAAGTGCCTGCCGGTCGCCCCGCACCGTGGATGATCTTCCGGGCGATGGAAGCGCTGAACGTGTACCCACCGAGTGCTGTGCTGAAGGTAGGCGATACGCTGGTGGACATTGCAGACGGCCGCAACGCAGGCGTGTGGAGCCTGGGCGTCATCGACAGTTCTAACGAGATGGGCTTAAGTGAAGCTGAGTTGAGCAAGTTGGATGCTGCTGACCTTCAGCATCGTCGAGACGAGATTCGCAAGGCGTACCTTGCTGCCGGTGCCCATGGCGTGCTGAACACACTGGCGGAGCTACCGGGGTGGATTGCAAGTTCAAATCCCTCGCCCCGTTGACGGGGCGAGGTGGAAAACGCCGCCTACTTGTTCGCTGCATCTTCCTGCGGCTTCTTGTACTTCACGTGCTTGAACGCAAGCAGCGTGGCCAGCTTACCGATGTATTCGTTACGGTAGATGTTCATCTGCGACATATCGTTCGGACGAAGCGGGGCTTCGTTGCTCAGCGGGTACTGGAACTTCGGTGCGCTCACACCGGCTTCGTATACGCTCACATCCAGCGTGGCGCGACCCCGACAGATTTCGCCAGCCGACTCTTTGTCCACCAGCGAGAAGTTGTGAAGCGTCACGTCGATCCAATAGTCCGCATTCACTTTCTTGGCGAACTCGGACGGATTGCCGCGTGCCCAGCTTTCAGGATTGCTCGTACGGATGGCGTTGACCTTCGAGCTTTCCACCACCTTGATCGGGTGGCCTTCGTTGGCCTCGGCGATCACTTTCATCTGCGTGCCGATCTTCGATGCAAGATCGAGATCAACGCCCGGTGGCACACCTGGAGTCGCCGTGACCGAGACGGCAACCACGATCTCTTTCTTGCCCTTTGGCGGCACAAGTGGAAAGTCCGGATCCTTGTTTTGTTCACCTTTCCAGAGGTGCCACATGGTGCTCGGCCCGCAGCCGATGGAGAACATCACACCCAGGCCCAGCAAGGCACAGAGCCAAGTGAGCGTGAAAAATCGCGTTGATCGGTTCATCCTTGAACCCCCTGTATGAATTGACCCCAGCCATCAGTGCGTGAGTATCCAGATCCAACGTGTTGTCATGAGCAGCAGGAGTGTGCTCAGCAGTATGGTGCTGAACATCTCCGGATTGCGTACCCATATCAAACGTCCCCGTATCGCACTCATCACTAACCAAGGGGTCAACACGATGATGCCTGCGCAAAAAAGCGTGCCGACCCAGTTGGCCCTCAGCGAGTTTCCCACATCGCCGTGAACCAGCAACGAAAAGCTCGTGGTCATCCCGCAAGCGGGGCACGGCTTCCCGGTGATAACCACCATGCTGCAAGGCTCAAGGCCAAGCTGCGTATGGGTGGCCATCGTTTTGGCGGAGCCATCCTCGGTGTAGGGTCGCAGGAATGCTGCGATCACAATCACCGCGGTAAAGCCGACCGCCAAGATCAACAGGAAGATGCGTACCCACCAAGCCTGCTTCGTCGGTCGGCGATGGTATCGCACCCTACGAGGCTGTGATGGAGCATTATCTTCCACGTATTCGAAGTCCGCTGTTGCCCCCTCCGGCAACGGCGTGGCCACCGGAATGGTTGGTTCCTGTTGTGGCCCTTCGGATGATTCGCTGTTCATCGGCACGCATAACCTCAGGCTGTCGGCAGGTCAAGGGCGAGTCTTGAAGGAATTTTGTTAACCCGACGCGTCAGGCGAGGGGCATCTTTTGAAACACGACACCATTTGATTTTACACCACCACCATTATCAACAACAAGATTCCTCATCCACCGGGTAGACCTTTGCTTTTCGGCATTCAGGCATGACCATCAAAGAGCCGCGCACGGAGCGAAGCGCAGTAAGTGGTGATTTTTTAGATTGCATAAGAGTTGACCGCTTACTGCGCTTCGCTCCGTGCGCGGCTCTTTG
>JBBRME010000193.1:0-8741 GCA_038230995.1 Gemmatales bacterium | reverse complement strand
GCGGCTGCGCGTGCGCGCGCGGCTCTGTATTTACCGTACACCGAGTTGCATCCGAAGATGAAGAATCTGGCGGATGCGTGTTTCGTCATTGCCGTCGGCTTCAAAGGTCAACTGCTGACCAGTAACGGACTCCAAAAGTCGATGGGCCAGGTGCCGCACTTCCAGTTCGCGGCGTTCCAGCGCTTCCAACAACACTGGCACAGCTTGCTCGCCGCGTGAATTCAGTTCCTGCCAGGCCGTGGGCATCAATTGGCGATCGCGCAGTTGCTCCACCCAGCGGCGCATCTTTTCCTGATCCAGCAGCTCAGCCGTAGGCCCCACATAAGCCGACTTCACTGATTCCATCTTGAGTGGTGGCGGAGGTACGGCAGGCCCACTGAAGATCGGCGGTGGTGGCACCGGTGGTGGGGCGTTGGCCGGGGCCAGCGAGATCACACCTTCGTCGGGCAGCGGCACGGTCATGTTTGGACCGGCATTCGCCTTGCGCTTCATGCTGAAGTTGGCGTACTGCACTTCGTCTTCAAACGTGGTGCCAAGATACCCATCGATGGCTATCTTGTTGCGTTTAAGTTCTTCCGGTGTGCCGTGGGCCACGACCTTGCCACCGATGATCAGATAGGCCCGGTCGGCAATCTTCAACACTTCGCGCACGTCATGGTCGGTCAGCAGAATGCCGATGCCCTGGTTCGCCAGTTGCCGGATGTTGTGCCGGATGTCTTCTTTGGTGAGCGGGTCAACGGCGGCGAGTGGTTCATCGAGCAGAATCAGCAGTGGCTCACACACGAGACAACGAGCGATTTCCAAGCGACGTTTTTCGCCACCAGAGCAGCGGGCTGCCGGGTTCTTGCGAACCTCCAGCAAGTTGAAGCGTGTCAGGGCTTCCTCAGTGCGATCCCAACGTTCGGACTTCGTCAAGCGTCGGCCCAGGCTTCGGCTCTTCGGTAACGCTTCAAGAATGGCCATCAGGTTTTGTTCGACCGTCAACTTGCGAAAGATACTTGGTTCCTGCGACAGATACCCCATGCCTTTGCGTGCCCGCTTGAACATGGGCAACCCGGTGACGTCCTCACCGTTGAAGAAAACGCGGCCATCGTTGGGTGCCGTCTGCCCGGTTGTCATGCGGAAGCTGGTGGTTTTTCCGGCACCGTTGGGGCCGAGAAGGCCCACGACTTCACCAGGGTTGACGTCGTAGCTCACGCCATCGACAACTTTTCGTGGGCCGTACCACTTTTCGAGCAGTTTCGCTTCCAACAGTGGCATGTGCCAAAATCCCCCGAGTCCCCGCGTGACGGAGCAATATCTCATCATAGTTCGCGGAACAAGGGGAGTTGCGAATTGTCACTCTGGCAGGTGCCAACGTGTTTGGCGGGTGATTTGTCTCTTTGAATGGTCGTCGTGGGTGGTTTCGGGGGCGCAGAGAGGTACATCAAGTCTTTTCCGAGCCGCCGGTGTTGGCAAAAGGGAGTTCGATGTGCCTGAGTTGACCATCACACCGCACGGTCACCTCGTTTTGCGAAACTCCGCAACGGGCGAGGCTCCTGCAGAACTGCCCAAGTCGCTGCTTGCTGCTTTTGCCCAAAGCCCTGCCCACGGCCTGCTTCAGTCGGTGAACGTGGAACACGGGCTGACTCCACCGTTCGCCTTTGCACGCAGTCTGGCTCAACTCTATCTGGCCGAGTTCTGCAAGGCGGTTGTGTCGGCCAGCGATGCGACATCACCTGAATTAGCACACCCGGATTTCGAGCCGCTCCTCCAGCAAGCCCCGCCCATGACCGGGCTGGAGTACCTGAGCGTCGAGGTGCTGCTGTCGTGGTGGATCGATCTGGATGCGTTGGTACGTGCCGAGGTGGCGGCAAGCGGTGGCAGCGCCAGCGACTATCTCCGCGAGCGTTATCCGTTGTGGCGGGCCGTCGGTCGGGTCACGTTCCATCTGGCGGAGAACAAGCGAAATCCGGAATACCCATTCGCCTTCCTGGCCACGTTTGCCAACGGCCTCACGGCACAAGGCAAACTGAAGCACGAACCACTGGGTCGTTCGCTGGAGCAGTTCAGCGGGGCGAAGAATCGTGCGGGCCTGATCAACCTGCTCACTCCGGTGGCCAAGGCCGCCGAGTCGCTGCCGTGGGTGCGAGAGTTGCTGGAATCGCAGGACATCTATCAGCCGATGGCGTGGGCCGCAGCGGAGGCGTATCAGTTTCTTAAGTCTGTGCCGCAACTCGAAGCCAGCGGGCTAATCGTGCGGGTACCGGACTGGTGGAACGCCCGCAAGCCATCCCGGCCGCAAGTGACCGTGAAGATCAACTCCGGCACAACAACGGGAATCAATGTCGATGCCCTGCTTCAGTTCTCGGCGAATGTCTCGTTGGAAGGCGAAACACTTTCTGAAGCGGAACTCGCGGAATTGACGGCAGCGGGCAGCGGGCTGATTTCCCTTCGCGGCCGCTGGATTGAAGTTGATGCGGCCAAGCTTCGTGAAGCTCTCAAGCACTGGAAGAGCGTCGAGCAGTCGGTTCACGAAGATGGGATTTCGTTCTTCGAGGGAATGCGACTGCTTTCGCAAGCCGAGGCGTTGTCCAAGGATCATAGCGAAGCAGCACCGGACGTGTGGGAATGGACGGGCCTGAGTGCCGGGCCTGAGTTGCAGGCCGTGCTGGACGGCTTGCGTTCCCCCAAACTCACCGCGGAAAAGGCACCGCCGGGCTTCAATGCCGAATTGCGCCCATACCAGCGAGTCGGCTACAGTTGGCTGCGGTTCGTCACGCGGTTGGGGTTGGGGGCCTGCCTGGCCGACGACATGGGCTTGGGCAAAACCATCCAGATCATTGCCTTGCTTCTTGATCTGAAACGCGAAGCACCAAAGCAACCTTGCCTGCTCGTCGTACCGGCTTCACTCGTGGCCAACTGGACATCGGAACTCACGAAGTTTGCCCCGTCGATCCGCTACGGTGTGGTGCATCCCTCGGCTGCGGAATCCTCAACGGTCTCCGTGGGGAACCTAACGACGTACGACATCATCATCACCACCTACGGCGTGCTGACTCGCACCGAGTGGATGAAACAACCACGCTGGCGCTTGGTGATCCTCGATGAAGCCCAGGCGATCCGCAACTCGGGCACGAAGCAAACACGTGCGGTGAAAGCCATCCAGGCAGAAGGACGCATCGCCCTGACGGGTACCCCGGTGGAAAACCGGCTTTCGGATCTGTGGTCGTTGTTCGACTTCCTCAACCCCGGCCTGCTGGGCAGTGCCAAGCAGTTCTCAAGTTTTGCAAAACGCTTGCAACAGGCCGTGCCGCCGTCGTTCGCCCCGCTGCGTCGACTCGTTCAGCCGTACATCCTGCGGCGAATGAAAACAGACAAGAGCGTGATTGCCGATCTGCCCGACAAAACCGAAGTCGACGCATGGTGCTCGCTCAGCAAACATCAGGCCGCGTTGTACCAGCAAGCCGTGGACGAGTTGGCTTCTCTCCTGCAAACGGCCAGCGGCATGGCCCGACGCGGCATTGTGCTAACCCAACTGATGCGACTCAAGCAGATTTGCAACCACCCGGCCCAAGTGATGGGCACGAACGACTACAAGCCGGAACGCAGCGGGAAGTTCCAACGGCTCGCGGAGATAGCCCACGACATCGCCGCCCGGCAGGAGAAATTGCTGGTGTTCACGCAGTTCCGCGAAATGACGGCCCCCATCGCCGAGTACCTCGCCAGCATCTTCGGTAACGAGGGGTTGGTGCTCCACGGTGGCACTGCCGTGAAGAATCGCAAGGCACTGGTCGAGCAATTTCAGCGGGAAGACGGTGCGCCGTTCTTCGTGCTATCGCTGAAGGCCGGTGGCACGGGGTTGAATCTCACCGCAGCGTCACACGTCATCCACTTTGATCGCTGGTGGAACCCGGCCGTCGAGAACCAGGCGACGGATCGAGCCTTCCGCATCGGTCAGAAACGGAACGTGCTGGTCCACAAGTTCATCTGCCGGGGAACGGTGGAAGAACGCATTGATGCCATGATTCGGGAGAAGAGCCGACTGGCCTCCGATGTGATTGGCGAGCAAAGCCCTGGCGCAGAGGCCTTGATGACGGAATGGGATAACGATACGCTCTTGCGATTCGTGAAGCTGGATCTTCCGTCAAGCATCGCAGATGAACAGCCGCCAAAGGAGTAGCGTGGATGAGCTGGTACGCTTTCAAACCGTATGTCTCCGTGGCCAACCGCAGTGCCCAGGCTGCCCGCGAAGTGATCGAGCGACGCAAGGCTGGCAAGAAGATCGACCCGGTCAAGCTTCCGGGTCGCAAGATCGCGGAACGGTTCTGGGGCCTGGCCTGGTGCAAGAACATCGAGAACTATCAGGACTTCAATAACCGTTTGAGCCGTGGCAAGTCGTACATCGTCAACGGATCGGTTGTGGATCTGAAAATCACCACGGGGAAGATCACAGCCTTGGTTTGGGGTTCCGAGATGTACGAAATCAGTATCGACATCACGAAACTGACTCAAAAAGCCTGGGCTGAACTGAAGACCCGTTGCGCCGGGCAGATCGGCTCGTTGATCGAACTGCTCAAGGGGCAGTTGTCCGATGCGGTCATGAAACAGGTGACGAACCCCGACGACGGACTGTTTCCCAAGCCGAAGGAAATCAAGATCCGTTGCAGTTGCCCGGACTACGCCGGCTTGTGTAAGCACGCTGCAGCCGCGATGTACGGCGTGGGCCATCGGCTCGATACGCAACCGGAGCTGTTGTTCACGCTACGCGGTGTCGATCATCACGAACTGATCGAACAGGCTCTGCCCCAGGCCCCGACGAAACAAAAACGAAGCAAGCCCGTCATTGCCGAGGCAGACTTGGGAGATGTCTTTGGTCTTGATCTCGAACCCAGCGTGGCAACAACGAAAGTCATCGCAAAGCCCAAGGCCAAGGCCAAAAAAGCCGTGAAGGCAACGAAGGCCAAGGCACCACGGACGAAACAGGTGGCCAAGGCGAAGTAGCAGACAACACCAACTCGTTGCCGTTCTTGTCGGGATGCCGGACTGAATACATCCGGCTAACGAGGTTGGGGTTCTGCTACAGCTCTGGGTTGAGTGCACTAATCCTGTTTAACCTTCATCAGAATTGGACAGAATTGGTTCTGTCGAATAACAATTTGGCGGTGGAAAGCGCAGGTCCCGATGCTGTATACGCCGTTTCGCAAGATGCTGCAAAGGTACACCCGCGCGGCTCTCGACCTGGGCTAACCTATCACGGGCCGTTGGCCCTCTAGACAAAGACAAACCCACAGGCCCAAAGGGCCGAGACAGGGTAGCCTAGGCCAACGGCCTGGGTTTCAACCAATCCGCGCTCAGCTACGTTTCACTTCACATCGCGGCTTCGGAGAGTCTTGTAGTCGCGATGCAAAGCCAAGAATGAAAAACTCAACCCTGTTTTACCGACGCTTCGGTGTGGCTTCGACAATCACACCGGCGCTTCGGCACGTCCAATAAACGGTGCCATCTGGGTGAGCCGTCACGTCAATAGGATCTGGGTCGCCTACGTTGATCACCGTAATGGCACTGTTGGAGAGCTTCAACTTTGAGACTTTATTCTTGCCGCCGTTGGCACCACTCACGCCGGGAGTCGGTACTTCGCTGAAGTACAAGTTGCCGAGATAATCTGTAGCGAGACCGTATGGACGATCAAGATTACGCGCGATGACTTCAGTCTTGCCACCCGAGAGCTTCACGATGACGCCAGCTGAAGTACAGGTCCAATACACATTACCCAAGAGATCAACGGCGATATCGGATGGTTGCGGATCGCCTTCGTCCAACACCACTTGTCGACCGGCACCTTCCAGAAATGCATAAACCTTGTTACTGCCACCGTTCGCGCCGTTGACGCCAGGCGTAGGCACTTCGGTAAAGAATTGCAGCTGCCCAAACGGGTACGCGGCGATTCCGGTCGGTTTCACGAGATCCTTTAAGACAAGCTTTGGTGCCTTGTTCTCCAAAGTCAGAATCACCCCGGCACTTTTACACGTCCAATAGACATCGCCGAGGAAGGTTGTGGCCAGGTTCGTGGGCTCAGGCTCGCCGGTGGCGAGGTTGCGAATCTTGCCGTTGTTTGGGTTCAGCACATTGACCGTGTTGGTGCCACCGTTAGCCCCGCTGACGCCCGGTGTTGGCAGTTCAGTGAAGTACACCGAGCCGCCTAACGAAACTGCGATACCTGTTGGCCGCTTCAGTTCTTTGGCAACCACCTTGATGGTGTACTGTTGGGCGCTCACCGTGCCGACGAGTGAACCACAAACAAAAAAGGCGAATAGCCCGAAGATGACTCCACGCATAACAACTCCTTGTTGAAGCGAAACCAGTGTGCGAAAACCGCAAACTTGTCTCGGGAACTCGGCTACGGCTTATTGCCTTCCTGCCAGGCCCAAGACGCACGTTGGTCGTGAAATGATCGCCCAGCTTACAGCGACCTCAGAAAAAATCAGGTTTGGAAAATTGGTGTAAGGAGTTCGCTTGCACACCGTCTGAACTGAGTAAAGGATCACTCTGTACGAGCGGGCGTAATAATGAAGCGTATGATTCCAAACACCATCAACCGTCGAGAGGGTGCGCCGCTTGATCCGCAAGCGTGGGTGCAACGGCATGGCGACTACTTGTATCGCTATGCCGTTTCACGTGTTCGGCGTGGTGAAGCTGCTGAAGATCTTGTACAGGAGACATTCCTATCGGCGTGGCGAGCGCGAAAGAATTACGAAGGCAGGGCCAGTGAGCGGAGTTGGCTCACTGCCATCCTCAAGCGTAAAATCATCGACTGGATTCGAGCAGCAACTGTCACGCGCGCACGAACAGAGACAAAGCCCGACGATCTGATCGATCAACAGTTCACTCGTTCTGGCCAGTGGAAAAACAAACCGATGGAGTGGGAACAAACCACTCCCGAAGCAGGAATTCAAAGAACGGAATTCTGGGATACTCTCCATGGTTGCACTGGTAAATTGCCAGCCCGACTGAGGGAAGTGTTTGTGTTGTGGCATCTCGAAGAACAACCGACAGAAGATGTTTGCAAAAGCCTGAAAGTTACGTCAACAAATCTTTGGGTGATGCTTCATCGTGCTCGACTTCGACTATGGCGGTGTTTGAGCCGGAACTGGTATGGCCTCGACCCGGATGATTCCGAAAGCGCGGGTGACTTGTGATCACGTGCAAAAAAGCAGTTGAGTTAACCTCACGTGAATTGGATGCTCCACTCGCCCTGGGACATCGCTCCATGCTGGGTGTCCATCGCTGGATGTGTGTCGCTTGCAGACGGTTCCGCAAGCAATTGGTCGAGATAGATCATGCGGTACGGGACTACATGGAAATTGGAGTACCCACGACCATGGACATGCCCGTGGAAGTCCGCACTCGGATCGAGCAAGCTCTGCGGGAAGAACTCAATGGATGACCAGATCGACGATCAGCCACCAACACTCTCGCCGCCTAAAACTCAAAATCAGTCTTGCACCCGCGGATGCAAGTTTGGGCGTGGCTGATTTGTTCGAACGCCTTGCACGACATCCGTCTGTCCTGCTTAAAAGTCCATCGGCACGATGACGCCATCGTTGCGGCCAGCGAGGTACCGCACGGTGTTTGGGTCGGTGTTATCACGGAAGAATCGAACAGAACCATCGCAGAAGCCGAACTGGGTCTGCTGCTTACGGTACTGCACTTTTGTGTACCGATGACGGCCTATCGCCTGTGGCGAGTGGATAAATCGTTGAGAGTTGTTGGGCGGTACCAATCAGGATCAGCACGCAACCTGGTTCGATGAGAATGTCCACGCTGGGAGTACGGATGAGTTCTCCGTTTGGGCGCACGAGGCCGACAACCATCAAGTTGGGTTCTGTTGACAAAAGACTTTCCTGTATTGTCCTTCCTGACACTTGGCTCCCTGTAGCCACATGAAGCTCTTCAATTTTCAGATCCAACTTCGCGGTACCGAAGGTCAAGTCCAAATACTGTTGAACGTTGGGCTGGAACACAGCTTGAACAGCACGATGCCCGCCAGCCAAATAAGGGAAAATCACTTGGTTCGCACCGACTTTTTTGAGCTTCGCCTCTGCAGACTCCTCTTCGGCACGGGCTACGAGGAGCAGCTTGGAGTTCAGGAGACGGGCCGTGAGTGTGATGTAAAGGTTACTGGCATCGGACCCGGTCACGGTGATCAGTGCGCGAGCCTGCTCGACCCGGACTTGATGCAATTTCTGGTCTTCGGTCGCATCGCCTTCAAGGTACAGACCGAAGCGGTAATTCCACTCTGTTGGGGCCGGCTTGAGATTCATCACCACGAAGTGCTCGCGGAGTCGTTCGAGTTCATCGCAGACGATTTTGCCCATGCGGCCGTAACCGCAGACGATC
This sequence comes from Gemmatales bacterium, assembly GCA_038230995.1. Classification (GTDB taxonomy): domain Bacteria; phylum Planctomycetota; class Planctomycetia; order Gemmatales; family Gemmataceae; genus JALHQU01. The sequence continues at coordinate 362 of JBBRME010000193.1, read as the reverse complement.
GTGTGCCCACTGAGACGGCGGATAGCGTCTTCCATGTGTTCTTTTCCGAGCAGTTCACGGAGTTCACCGGTGACGATGCCACGGATGATATCCGTTGCGATGTAGAAGAAGGTGAAGATCCCTCCCACCGCGAGGATCATCGTGAAGACACGGCCTAGCCGAGAAAGTGGTTCGGGGATTTCACCGTAGCCAAGTGTGGTTAGGGTGATGACGGTCATGTAGAGGCCATCGAAATAAGTCCACTTTGGCCCTTCGATGATCGGGTAGGCGACGGTACCAATTGCGACCAAAAGCAAGGGTACGAGGATCATCCGACGAGTACGTTTAGGAATGACCCGGCGTATCAGCAGGAACGGAAGTTG
>JBBRME010000192.1:0-8760 GCA_038230995.1 Gemmatales bacterium | reverse complement strand
GCAGCGTTACAGCCACCACCGGCGAAAGAGGAAGTCTATAAGGCTAGGATTCATGGGCGAGTTTGACGACCACGCCAGTAACCCGGTTTGCGCTTCGCATGGGCCACGGCGTAGATCACACAGTGAGTGCTGTTGACTACGAACACCAACGAGATGGGGAATCGCCGAAGCGGACAGTTGCGAGTGAGCAACCGATCCAGCGAGCACGTCAGTGGGCGATTTTGTATGCGTTCAATCGCACGATCAAAAGCCGCCTGAAAAGCAGTTGCCGAAGTTGGTGAACGCTTGAGATACCAACGGTAATGCCGGTTTGCTTCACGAATAGCCAGCCGATGTAACTCGACGGAGTACAGGCTACTCATGCGTTTCGCCGAAGATTTGGTGCCGAGCTTGTTCCCATGGGATCAGCACGCTGGGGTCGCGTTCGGCTTCGTCCATTCGGCGTTTGATCTCGTTGCCCCATTCCGCAGCCAGCTCCGGTGTGGCGTAATGGTCATTCGGATCGACTTGATCAACACTGTCGATTAACTCTTGGCCAAGCTTTAAGCGCTCCGCTTCACTCAACGCCATGGCTGCTTGAAACACCGCTTGTGCAACCTCACTCATGGCTCGTCTCCCGTGTCAGCACATTGTACCTCAGCGCGGACTGTCTTGTAGATCGGACAGCGAGTGCTCGTAGAACGAACTTCGCAGATGCTTCCGTCTCCCAAGGAACTACCCCATGCGTCCACTCCTCTTCCTGCTCGTCTTTCCTTCACTCCTCCTTGCGGCCCCGGAGCTGCGCGTTGGCTTCGCGGAAGTCGATGTGTCGCCCAAGCTCGACCCGAAGAAGCCGGTGTACATGGCGGGCTTCGGGCACAACAGGCTGGCCACCAAGGTGCATGATCCGATCATGGCCCGGGCCGTGGTGCTCAGCGACGGTACGAAGAAGATCGCCTGGGTGAGTGTCGATGTGGTAGGCCTGTTCTACCCCGTCGCGGAGGACGTGCGCAGTCAGTTGAAGGGGTTCGACTATGTGGCCGTGTGCAGTACCCACAACCACGAGGGGCCGGACACACTGGGCCTGTGGGGCCGCAGTCCATTTGAATCGGGCTTGGAGCCGGAGTACCAGAAGCGAGTGATTGCGGGTTGCGTGGAAGCAATCAACAGCGCTGACAAAGCGTTGTCACCAGCCGTGGCCAAGATCGGCACCGCTACCGATGCAAGCCTGCTGCGTGATGGCCGACTGCCGGAAGTAAAACACGACGAAATCGTGACCCTGCGATTCGACAAACCCGGTGCCAAGGCTGACGAAAAACCGCTGGGTGTACTAGTGCAATGGAACTGCCACCCGGAGTTGCTGAGTGACAAGAACACGGAACTGAGTGCCGATCACGTCGGCTACACCGTGAGCTACCTGAAGAAGCAATACGGCTGCCCGGTGGCGTACTTCACCGGCACGGTGGGTGGGTTGATGACGAACCTGAATCTGCCGTTGAAGGACAAAAACGGCACACTGCTGAACGACGGCACCTTCGAGAAGACCGAAGTCTACGGCGTAGCCGTGGGAAAACTGGCCGAGAAGGCACTGGGCAACGCCAGTGACATCTCATTGACACCGTTCAGGCTTCGCACCACACCGGTCATGCTGCCCGTGGACAACCCGCTGTACCGCGTGGCATGGACGGCCGGGGTGCTGAAACGCAACATGTACGAATGGACGGGAGACGCCCAACCCAAGGAATGGAAGCTCGCCAAGGACGCCAAGAAGACCGTGGGCCTGAAAACGGAAGTGGGGATGCTTTCATTAGGCGAGTTGGATGTCGCACTCATTCCCGGTGAGATCTACCCAGAGTTGGTGCTGGATAAGATTCAAGACCCGGTGGATGCCGGGGCCGACTTCCCGGATGCACCCAAGGAACCCGCCATCTATCCGCAGATGAAAGGTAAGTACAAGATGTTAATCGGCCTGGCGAACGACGAAATCGGCTACATCATCCCGAAGCGGCAGTGGGACGAGCAAAAGCCGTACTGTTACGGGTTGAAGAATGCCCAATACGGCGAGATCAACAGTTGCGGGCCGAACGTAGCCCCGGTGTTGTGCGAGGCGTTCAAGGGGTTGATGAAGAAATAAGACTTCACCACAGAGGCACAAAAGCACAGAGAAGAATGCAAACAATTCACCGCAGAGGTACGAGAGAAACATGAGGGAAGAAAGTCATGTTGTCAAAAACACAACTTGTCTTACTCTCGTTCCTCTTGTTTCTCTGCGGTGCAACCAGTCTTCTTTTTGACTCGTTCACTCTCTGTTTTTGTGTCTCTGTGGTTCATCCCGGTCTTATTTCCTCTTGATCTTCACCGCACCAACACGAGCCTCGGCAACTCGATCTTGCAAGTGAGTCAGGATGCCATCTCGATCCATCTTGCGATAAATATCGTTGCTGTACGGCTCGCCGAAGTGCACCCCAATTGTTCGCGACGTAGCTGGCACCATGAGTGGTGATGGCGTCGGTAGTTTTTTGTGCCTCGGCCAGGCTTCGTAGCAACCAGCTACGCCTACCGGCACGATGGTGCATTTTGCCCGTTTCGCCAACAGTGAGATCCCCGGCTTGAACGGTTCCATGCTGCCAGTTTCGCAGCGAGTGCCTTCTGGGAACATCAGTACTGGATAGCCTTCTTCAAGCATTCCGAGCACGGCCTTCAGGCCGTCGGTACCAACTTCACGGTCAATGGGCACCGCACCCAGCGTGCTGATCGTCCATGCGAATGGCTTCAACTTGAACAGAGTGCTGCGGGCGAGATACCGCAGAGGACGCGGCGAGCAGATGCCCACCAATGGTGGATCAAAGTGCGATTCGTGATTCGCTACCAACAGTACCGGCCCCGTCTTGGGTACGTTGTGCCGGCCGGAAACGCGCAGGCTCCAGCCCATGGTCAGTGTCCAGAAGTAACTCCAGTAGACGCTACGGTAAACGATGGTTTCGGTGAGAGTTGGCTTACGCATACTTCGTAGTGTCTCAGCAATTCAGCAAGGACTTGCGGTTCGTTGTACACGCTGGTGTCGATGTGTATGGCGTTTTCGGGTTCTTTCAGCGGATCGCACTCGCGTTGACTGTCGGTTTCATCGCGTGTTTTCAGGTCGAGTTCAATCTCTGCCAAGGTGCGGCTGGGATCTTGAAGGTGTCTTCGCGCTGCACGAATCTCCAGCGGCGCATCAAAGAAGAACTTAAGTGGGGCTAGTGGAAACACCCACGCACCTTGATCGCGGCCTTCGGTCACCGTGGGTTGCAACTTGGCAATGCGGCGTTGTTCGCGCTTCAATTCTTTGCGCACTTCTTTGTGTTCAGCAAACAGGCTGCTGGCTGCGGTGGCCGCTGGGCTGACCAAGCGAGTGGCGTAATCAAGACCATTGAGCAACACGACCTTCGGGCTAATGTCGAAGTAGCTGTCCTTCAGCAACGCGGCGATGTGTGAGCCGTCGTGTGGCTTGGCGTGTGGATCAAGCCCGGCATCAAGCAACAGCACAGCCGCGGCCCGGTACATCTTGCCAGTAGGCAGGAAGTAGAACCCGAGTTCCTTCGCCAGAGCCTTCGCCGCCGAGGATTTCCCCGACCCGGCTGTTCCATCAATGGTGATGATCATGGGGGGATTGTATGGTGTAGAAAGCTCAAGCTCTTCAGTTGACAATTGTGCAGGTGGTATTCATAATCGACATGGGAGGTAGTACCTCCGCGCATCAAATAAGACCTCTAGTCGGGGTCGCAACTGGTGCAAAACACAACCTCACGCAGGGGAATGATGATGGCTGACGACCTATCGGTCGCTTTCGAGCGACTTCGCACATCGACTCAACGGTTGAACAGCGTCTGCGATGTCGCAGCACAAGCAGTACGCGACATAGAAGCCTATCTAGAAGAGATACAGTTAGGCATCGAAGCGTATGTACAGCTGAAAAGCTTCCGAGATGATGAATCCGGCGAACGGCTCGGACATTCGAATCTAGCATACATGAAGTACGGTGCTAAGTATCGAATCACAATCACGTTTGTTCCGGAGCATGCGGAGTGTCCTGAGGATGTCTCAGTTGAAGCATGGTCGGAAGCTAATCGAGATGAGAAGATTGAATCCGTGGAGAAGCTGCCACAACTTCTGGCCGCACTAGCAATTAAGGTTGATGAAAAAGTTGCACGTGCCGAGCGTGTAGTATCTGATGTCACTTCCAAACTGCCCATCCCGAAGAAGCCAAAAGGGGGTGGCAAGTGAGTCAGCCCCGACTTCCCGATAATGCGCTCGTGGTTCGTGGTGGTACGAACACGCCTGAGTTGGTTGCGAAGGGCTTCGGAACTCATCCCAGCGGAATCATCGGTGTCTCCGTTGAAAGTGCGGCGGGATTGGATGTCGATGAACTGGCGGAAGCACTTGTTCGGTATGGCCAAGTTGGATTTACCACAGTTGGTGAAATCAGGGAGATGGGTGGCGATGTCGTTCGAACGAGTGGTCGAAGTCCGAATCACGCGACCGTCACGGGCTTGACAGCTGAAGAGATTAGCGGTTTACTGAATCCAACAATCCCGAATCCGGCACTCGGTACGGGTTAGGATCACCATGACAACTTCCCTCATCTGGGCTGACTTTCACAACGCTGATACCCGTGGGCGGGTTCGTTTGAACACGGTTGGCAGTATCAACTCGTTGGCCGAATCGGGTCTTCGGTTGGTGGACGGTCTGTGCATTGTTCTACACGACGACGAACTTGAAGCCGACGGCACCGTAGCGTACTCCACCGAAGAACAACTCTGGGTGGCCACCATCGACTGGAACGCCATACGTCAGGCCACACCCGCAGCTCAGCTGCAACACCACTGACCACCTTGGCATAAGATAAGGTGTATCCTCATCCCTTATCCGAGTCGCTGCTCATGGCTGCTGTTCCGCTTACCAATTACGCTGTGCATCTTCGCCCACAAGACAACATCGCCGTGGCGGCGCGGGGCATCCCCGGCAACACCGCACTGAGCTTCAACGGTGGCACCATGGTGGCCACGGCGGGTGTCGAGTTGGGCCACAAGTTTGCCGTACAGCCGATCAAGGAAGGCGATGCGGTGTACAAGTTCGGGCAGATCATCGGCTTCGCCACCAAGAACATTGCGGTGGGCGAGCATGTTCACGTTCACAACATCAAGGCCGAGATGTTCGCGCGGGATTACGCCTTCGGGGCCGACCTCCCTGCACCGCTACCCCCACCGGCGGAGTACCGCACGTGGATGGGCTTCGACCGCGGGCCGGACAAGCCCGAACACCAGCGCTACGGCAGTCGCAACTATCTGGCCGTGATTTCGACTGTCAACTGCAGCGCCAGCACGAGCAAGTACATCACCGAACGCATCAAGGCGTCGGGTGTGTTGAAGGACTACCCGAACGTGGACGGCGTGATTCCGATTGTCCACAAGCAAGGCTGCGGGCACCAATACGAGGGGCCGGATCACCGGCAACTCGAACGCACGCTGGCCGGCTTTGCTAACCACCCGAACGTCGGCGCCTACATCCTCATCGGTCTCGGATGCGAGATCGTGCAGGCCCGTGAACTGGTGGCCAATCAGCATCTCGTGCAACTTGGTGGCAAGGGTGCACCGGCCATCGCCCCGACAGTGCTGACGATTCAGGAGACCGGTGGTATCGGCAAAACCACCGACGCTGGCGTGAAGGCCGTGCTGGAAATGCTGCCTCGCTTGAACGATATCCAACGCACGCAACTCAGCGCCAAGCACATCCTGTTGGGTACCAACTGCGGGGGCAGCGACGGCAACAGCGGCATCACGGCGAACCCTGCCCTCGGTATTGCATCGGACATGGTAATTCAACAAGGCGGCACCAGCATCCTCGCCGAAACGCCGGAGATTTACGGAGCTGAACACGTGCTGACGCGCCGGGCCGTGAGTGCTGAAGTGGGGCAGAAGCTGGTGGATCGCATCAAGTGGTGGGAGTGGTACACCGGCATCTTCGGTGCGGAAATCAACAACAACCCCAGCCCCGGCAACAAGAAGGGCGGCCTCACCACCATCTACGAAAAGAGTTTGGGTGCCATCGCCAAGGCAGGTAGCACGGCGATGGTGGACGTGGTGCAGTATGCCGAGCCGGTCACGGCTAAGGGCTTCGTGGTGATGGACACACCGGGCTACGACCCCGTGAGCATGACCGGCGTTGTTGCGGGCGGGGCGAACGTGTGTGTGTTCACCACCGGGCGTGGTAGCGTGTACGGCTGCAAGCCCGCACCCTGCCTGAAGGTGGCCACCAACACCCCGCTGTATGAAAAGATGGAAGGCGACATGGACCTGAACGCCGGGGTGATTCTCGATGGCGTATCCGTGGAGAAAGTCGGGCGGGAACTGTTCGAGATGATCCTGGCGACAGCCAGTGGAGAGAAGACCAAGAGCGAACTGCACGGCGTGGGCGAAGAGGAATTCGCCCCGTGGCAAATCGGCCCGACGTTATAATCCGGTGGCCTTTCGAGAGGGTATGAAGATGAGCGAAGCCGTGGCAGAGTTGGTGAAGAAATTCAATGAACTCAACGACGAGGAACAGGCGATGTTCTTCGATCAAGTGGAGCCAATGACTCCGGAAGACGAGTTGCAGGCCCAACCGTGGTTCGATGAGTTCCTCGCGGAGCGGTTGAAAGAGGCGGAGGATCAGGCGAACTTGTTGACGGCCGACGAGGTCTACGCGAGCGCCATGAAGAAGTATCGAAAGAAGTCGTCATGAAGCGACTCCGATACGTTCCGAGCGCGGACGATGACTTTGCGCGGCTATTTCGCTGGTATTGGAAGAAAGCTTCGACCCAGCCGAGTTTGATCTTTGCGGAAGTCACACGCCTCGCCAACAAGATCGTCATCAATCCGCATCAGTACGCCAAGGTGGATCGCTGCCCGACCACGCGCGATGTCCGTATCACGCAATCAGCGAAACGCCGAATGATCGTGATCTACGAAACCACAACGAACGATGTCATGATCCTGAGCATCACGCACAAGTTGGCGAAACGACGACCTTGGCGAACACGGTTGGATGAGGTGTAAGATTCAACACACCGGAGCAAACAATGAGTCCTGTTGCAGAATTACTGTTTCAGCAAGTATCGGAATTGCCGGAAGAAGAACGCGCTGAGATTGCCCATCGACTTGCAGAACCAGATGAGGATGACCCAGAGTACAAGGAGTGGCGGGCGGAAATCGACCGTCGGCTTCAGGCCGTGGAAGATGGAACGGATAGGACTGTCGATGCGAAAGAATACATCGAGAGTCTTCGGCAGAAGTCATTGGTGGCGAGCAGTTCATGAACGTCCGCCTCGCAGAAGCAGCCAAGCCCGATGTTGCTAACCATGCGGCTTGGTACGAGCAGAAGTCAATGAACGCAATGCTCGGGTTTCTTGCTGAATTGGATTCATTTATTGATCGCATCGGCTCTTTCCCGCAACTCTATGAACAGGTTCGGCGATCACCGAAGGCGCGTGATGTGCGTCAAGGTACATTGAGCGATTTTCCCTACGTCGTGGTGTACGAAGTGCGAGCCGATGAAATTGTCACACTGTCAGTGACACATGGTCACCAGCGTAACCATCCGTGACAGAAGCTGTTGGGCGAGGTGTAATGATGCCCCCATGACATTGGTGTTGTGGAATGAGCCCAGTAGCAGACAGGCCATCAGGTAAGGGCAATCACTCGGCACGCTTCCACGTCACGCTGTAATTGGGCCACCAGTGCATCGACACCAGCAAAGGTTTGCGTGTCGCGCAGTCGCTTGACGAACTCTACGTTTTGCACTGTGCCGTACAAGTCGCCAGTAAAGTCGAGCCAGTGAACTTCGAGCTTTTGTTTTGTCTCGGCGAAGGTCGGGTTCGGGCCGATGTTCATGGCTCCGATCATCTGCCCACAGCGCACCGCATACACGCCATCACGTGGGATCAGGGTGCGGACATTGTCAAGGTTGGCCGTAGGGAAGCCGATGGTGCGGCCCCGTTTTGCTCCACCCACCACGATACCACGCAACTGATACGGCCTGCCGAGGAGTTGAGCAGCCAACGTCACATCACCACTGTTGATGGCCTCGCGCACCCGACTACTCGACACCGCTTCGTCGCCATCGTTCCATGATGGCACTTCCACGAACTCCACACCGAACTGCTCAGCTAGTGTTTGCAGGGTGCCGTTGTCGCCTGCCCGGCCTCGGCCAAAGCGGAAGTTGAAACCTTCCACCACACCACGAATGCGGAACTGGCCCAGCAGCACATCTTCAAAGAACGACTCGGCACTCAGGCTCAGCAACCCCGCTTCGGTTTTCAACGCCACCACATGATCCACGCCCAACTCGTGCAGCCACGTCACCCGGTCTTCCAGCAGACTCAACGCGGGCTTCAGTATCGATGGTTGCAAGAGTGCCAATGGGGTCGGGTCGAACGTGACCACGATCGACGGGCCACCAAGTCTGTTGGCCAGTTGAGTGTTGGCTTGGATCAGCGCGGCGTGGCCAAGATGGACACCATCGAAATTGCCGACGGTGACCACCCCGGCGGTAAACTGGGCCGGCGGGTGCGAAAACAGATCGAGGGAGAGAAACGCCATAGCAACATGATGCAAACGAAGTGGGATGAGTTCAACTAAAAGAGCCGCGCACGAAGTAAGCGGGTTGTTGATTAACGCATAATTCGTGCGCGGCTCCAACTACTTAAACCTCCAGAGGTACGCATCGCTCTCGGGCCTGCCGCGGGTCTTGGGGGCGCCGCCGATC
>JBBRME010000191.1:0-8771 GCA_038230995.1 Gemmatales bacterium | reverse complement strand
GGGCGAACCTCCCGGTGAGCCGTGACTTCGGCTCGGCAGGAGCCTCGCCCTCCCAAAGAAAACCTCTCCCCGTAAACGGGGCGAGGTGGAAGAAAACAAACTCGTCGTTCGCCAAACCAACCCTCTCCTTCCACCACCCCCGAGACCGTCCCATGCACTCGCATATCCGAGCCGATCCTGTTGCGTCCACCCTTACGGTGGATGCGAACAAGATGGCCATCCGCAGCGTGATTACCACCGATCAACCCGACCGCGCCGGTGATGTCATCGTCCCCACCGGGCTGCGCAACGCCGAGGAGTTCCTGATCAACGCCGTGGTGCTGTGGGCCCACAACCGCAGCTCGGTGCCACCCATTGGCGAGTGCCAATGGCTTGATGTGCAACCACATCGCATCGTCGCGGAAACCCGCTTCGCCCAGAACGTGCCGTTCGCGGAGGACGTGTTCCGGCTGTACGAGCAACGCATCCTCAAGGGTTGGTCGATTGGCTTCATTCCACGGGTGGCCCGCAAGATTGTGCCCAGCAGTCAACCGATGGCCTTGCGTGTCGAGACATGGGACTTGCTGGAGTACTCTGCGGTGCCCATTCCCGAGAACCCCGGTGCCCTGACCATCGCCATCCAGAAGGGATTGGTACGAACCCGCAGCTTGCGTGAGTGGTTGACGGAGGTACCCGACGACCGCGGTGGCCGATACCACCGGGCCTACCGCAGCGATGTGTTGAACGAGTTGGTGGCTTGAGAGTTCTCCGCTCACTCCGTGAGCGGAATTCCTGGGAGGGCGAACCTCCCGGTGAGCCGTGACTTCGGCTCGGCAGGAGCCTCGCCCTCCCAAAGAAGCCTCTCCCCGCAAGCGGGGCGAGGTGTGAAAACCAAAACCCCGCTTCAATCCAACTTCCAACTTCAAGGATTCTTCCCATGACCACGACTCTGCCAACGTCCGACAAGTTCACCAGTCGAGATGAACTCGTGCAGTTCATCGACGACACCGCCAGCACGGCCATCGAGAAAGCCCTGCGTACCACGTCACCCACACGGGTCGAACGCCGAGTGCCTTGGGTCACCTCCGGCCCCATCGGGCAGGACAGCACCGGGTACTCGATGCTCAAAGCCGCTGCCTACGCGCTGGGTTACATCGGTGCGGATCAAGCCAAGGAAGAACTGCACACCCATCATCAACTGCGCGATCTGTACGCCAGCTACGGCTTCCTGCCGCACCACGGGGCACAGAGTTTCCTCGTACCTTTGGCCTCGTCGCACTTGCCGGTGTTCGAACCGCAGGGCCAGAAGCTTCAACGTGAGCTTCAACAAAAGATGACCGCGCAGGCCAACAACTACGATGCCGATGAAGCCGACTGGATTCGTCGCAAGCTCAACCCGCGATCAAAAGCACTGGCGTCGAACGACTCGGAAGCCGGTGGCACGCTGGTGCCCAATGCCATGCTGGGTGAGTTGATCGACCTGCAACGAAACATGGAAGCGTTCAGCAGTGCCGGTGCTCGCGAGGTGGCCCTACCGCCGAATGGTCGCATCCAGATGCCCACGCTCAGCGAGAGCAGCACGGCTTACTGGGTGGGTGAAGGGGCCAGCATCACCGAGAGCCAACCTGGCACTGGATCGCTGAATTTGCAAGCGAAGAAGCTCGGCGTGCTGGTGAAGGTGAACAACGAACTGCTGCGGTTTGCTTCAGCAAGTGCCGAAGGCCTGGTGCGACATGACATGGCCCGCGCTGCGGCACTGCGTGCGGATCTGGCGATGTTGGAAGGCTCCGGTTCGACTCAGATCAAAGGCCTGCTGACGTACTCCGACTTGCCCAAGCACATCGCCAGTACCACCGGGGCCAACGGCGATACCTTCCAACCGCAAGACGTGGCCAGCATGGAAGCCAAGCTGCCCGATGCCGTGGATGCTCCGACGGCGTGGATCTTGCGGAAGGCCATGTTCGCCGCGTTGGTGAACCGTCGGGCCGATGCGGTGAGTGCCAATGATGCGAAGGGATCGTTCCTCTTCCGTGATCCACGCAACCTCGGCACCAACCGCCCCACGGAACTCTACGGCACCCCGGTGGTGCGAAGCTCGCAGATGAGCAACACCCGCACCAAGGGCTCGGCCTCGAACCTTACGGCCATCCTGCTGGGTTACTTCCCGGATTGGATCGTGGCTCGGCTTGGAGTGATGGAGTTCCTTGCCAGTGGTCATGGCGACACGGCCCTGCAGAACGACATGACGTACCTGCGTGGCATTCAGCACATCGACGCCGGCCCACGCCAGATCAACAGCTTCGTGCTGTGTGACCAATTACTGCAAAGCTGATTCTGGGCGAACGGCACAACGACAGTGTGCCGGTGTCTTTTGCAATCAAATACCACCGGCACACTGACGTTGTGCCGTTCGCCTAAAACCGTTCCCACGTCGTGGTGCCCTCATGCCTCTCGAAACTCTCGCCAACATCAAGGCTCACCTGGGCGTGAGCACCAGCGCCGATGACACCCTGTTGTCACAGATGCAAGCCGCAGCGGATGCGTACATCCAGACCTTCTGCGGGCGGGCCTTCGGTGGTGGCACGTTCACCGAGTACCACCCCGGTGGTGCCCGCTTGGCGTTCCTGTCGAACTTCCCCGTGGGAACTGTCACCAGCGTGCATGTGGATGTCGAACGTCAATACACGTCAGACACCCTCATGCCCGTGTCGCGGTATGTGCTGTACCCCGGGCGCGGGGTGATCGAATGCCTGGATGGTGCGTTCGTGCCCAGCCTGCCGGGCTGGCGAGTGTCAGTGGATGCGTTCCCCGATGCGGTGCGCGTGGTGTACACCACCCCGGCGGACAGCGTGCCCGGCACCATCACACGGGCGTACTCGGAACTCATCGGCCATTGGTACCGCACCGCGAAGACCCACGAGGCAACCGGCCAGGTGAACGTGATCCAGCAAACCGGCACGGTGTACCCGTGGGGCCAAAGCACCGGCTACCGCGTACCCACAGCGATCGTCGATCTGCTGAACTTTGAACGAACACCGAAGGTGTAATCAAACATCCCATGATGTCATCTGGGGATTATCCAACAAGATTTTTGTCTTGACACTCGAACATCAGCGCGCGAGAAGAGATATCCGGAACACTCATCTCCAAAAAAGTTCCGCACGTTACCTCTTCTCTCACAGGACCCTGTCATGACCCTCTCCCATCGGTCACGGCGGCGTTTGGGGTTCACTCTCATCGAACTCCTCGTCGTCATCGCAATCATTGCGATTCTCATTGGTTTGCTACTTCCAGCAGTGCAAAAAGTGCGTGAAGCTGCTGCCCGAATGCAGTGCGGCAACAATTTCAAACAAATGGCTCTCGCCACCCATAACTACCATGATGTGTACGGCAAGTTCCCTCCCGGCGGCATCACGCAGGGCAATTGCTGCGGTACACAAAGCGGCACGAACTGGGCCATCGAGATTCTGCCATTCATCGAGATGGACAACCTATTCAAGACCTATGTACAAACAGCTACCAACGAAAACTCCGCAAATGCTTACACACGCACCCAAACGGTCAAGACATACCAGTGCCCTTCGGATGCTAGTGAAGGCGGCACCAATGCCCTGCTGAATCCGGCGAGCGGACCCGGCAGCGGCATCCAGTACATGACTGGTTCCTACCGGGCTGTCTCGGGTCGGGCGAACATCACAGCCCCGCTTGGCTGGATGGACAACAGCGAAGGGGCCGCTCTGCCTTCGACCTACAAAGGTGTTCTTCACACGGTTTGGTCGAATCTTGGCCTGACCCAGGAGTCGTTTGCAACGATTACGGACGGCACTTCGAACACACTGCTGATCGGTGAATACCAGACCCGCACCATGTCCCGTCGGCGGACGTTCTGGGCTTACACGTACACCTCGTACAATCAGTCTTCTGTTCACCCGGCTAGCCACACTTACCTGAACGACTTCACCCGTTGCGAGCAGATCTCCGCTTCGCTCGGATTGGACAATCGACCCTGTCGCCGGGCCTTTGGCAGCTTCCACACGGGCGGAAGCAACTTCGCCATGGCCGATGGATCGGTACGGTTTATCCCGCAATCGGTGGACATGAACATCCTGGCGAACATGGCCACGATCAGTGGTGGTGAAGTTGCCATCGCACCATAAACCACACCGAGAACCGACCATGCGACGATACATCCTGGGGTGCCTGGCGTTGTTTGCCTGTACCCTGCTGGCAGGCTGTTGTGACGGTGTGAACTATGTGGCTGTGTCTGGCAAAGTCACTTATAACGATGCACCACTGTCGAACGTGCAGGTGATGTTTCAGCCGAACGCCGCCGCCGGTGGAATCGATGCTGGTGGAGTAGGTTCGTTCGCCATTACGGACGCGGAAGGAAAGTACACCCTTGAAGCTGCGACTCCGACAGCGCGACGAGGAGCGCTCGTGGGTAACCATCAAGTGCGGATTGCGTTTCCACCTAAAGCACTTGGCGGTACAAATAGCGGAGAAGACTCCGATGCTGCAAACTCAGGCGGTGGGGCACCTGCCCCAAAGCAACCAATTCCTACCAAGTACAACACAGAAACCACGCTCACTTTCAGTGTGCCTGCTGGAGGCACGACCACAGCCGATTTCCAACTCACTGGCCCTGCCCTGAAGTTACCGAAATAAAAGATCCAGCAATCCGGTGGCTCACCAGAAGTGTGTTACCGGATTGAGCGTTCGTTCACGGTCAGCTCTCACAGTTCTGTCTTCACTCCTCACTTCACTTGATGTCGCATTTTTCCCCCTCGGCTTCGGATTGACGTGGCTTGGTAGGCTGGGTATTGAACTGCGGATCGCAGCAAATGGCGTCGGCTGGGGAAGCCGAGCCAAGTCAGGGGAATGGATACCCCTTCTGCTGACCGATCAGCCTAGGAGGGGCCAACGTGAAGCGAGTTTCTTTGTTTTTGGCGTGTCTGGTCGGTTTGGGCGTGACGCTGGCCATGGTCGGGCGAATGCAAGCCCAGACGGCCCCGGCAGCAGGTGCAGTAGCACCAGCAGCACAGCCAGCCAGCGGCAAAATTGCCGTGTTCAACGTCGCACAGATCATGAAAGACTTCGGCAAGTGGCAATACTATGCCGTGATCATGGACAACGAGCGCAAGAAGGCCTCGGCGGAACTCATCAAGGCCAAGAACGGCCTGATGCGGTTGCAGGAAGCCATGGAACGCGAAACGGTGCAAGACAAGAAAGATCAACTCGTTAAGACGATGCGCGAACAACGCAACGCCTTTGAAGATCGTGAAAAGCAACTGAAGGAAGCCCTCGACGCCCAAGTGGCCAAGCACCTTAAAGAACTCTTCCAGGACGTGCAGTTGGTGGTGAAAACCGTCGCTGAGACCTACAACTACGACATCATTTTCGCCTACCCGGAAGCCACGACCCAGGCAGAAGCTGACACGCAAATGTATATTGACTTGAAGATGCGTCCGCAGGCCGCGATGCCGTTCTTCGTCAATAAGCGCGTCGACATCACAGAAACAATGATCAGCACGTTGAATACTCATCGTAAAGCACCTGGAGCGCCCCCGGCACCGCTTCAATTGGATAAGGATGGGAACCTGACGGCTGGCGCGGTCACGACGACCTCCGGTTCGTCGCCTGCGAAATAATCCGCCAACTCGGCATGCCGGAATCTGGAGAGTTTGCGAAGTTAAGTGAATCTGGCGGAGAGAACCACCGATCAGTAAGATGGGCGGTGGCATCCGTCTTTGTCGTCGAATGGAATCCCGACTTGGTGCTGACTAACACAGACACAATAGGTCGGGTCGCGGTGCAACCACCGCAAAGGCGGAGAATGTGAAACTCGTCGGGCATCGCTACCAACGAACTCTGGCTAACACGGCCGAACTGCAAGGTCCCGGATTTATCACCGGTGCCAAAGTTCGGCTTCGTTTGTTTCCCGCCCCGGTCGACACCGGGGTTGTTTTCGTTCGTACAGACCTGCCCGGTCAGCCGCTCATCCCGGCTCGAGTGGACTTTGTCACGAGTACCCAACGTCGCACGACTCTCGGCGGTGGCGATTCCGCAATTACCTTGGTTGAGCACCTGCTGGCCACGATCGCAGGCCTAAGGATTGATAACTGCATCATTGAACTCGATGGGCCAGAACCTCCGGGCCTCGATGGTAGTGCTCAAGGATTCGTCGACGCCGTGCAATCGGCGGGTCTCGTGGTTCAACACGCTCGCCGGGCAATCTGGACGGTGACGAACTCCGTCACGGTTTCCAAAGCCGGTGCCACGGTCTCGATCCACCCGCTTGCGGAAGATCAGCCCAGCGAACTGCTCATGACCTACTTGCTGGACTACGGCAACGGTTCGGCCATCCCGAAACAATCGCACACCATGCCGGTGACGCCGACGAACTTCAGCACCGAAGTGTCGAACTGTCGCACCTTTGTGACCGAACGCGAAGCCCTGATGCTGCTCGACCACGGCGTGGGCAAGCACCTGACGGCACGCGATTTGCTTGTCTTCGGCCCGAACGGACTCATTGACAACGAACAGCGGTATTCCAACGAACCAGCCCGGCACAAAGTGCTGGATTGTGTTGGAGACTTGTTCCTGGCGGGTATTGACCTCGTCGGCCATGTGGTGGCCTATCGGTCGGGCCATTCTCTGAATGTTGCCTTAGCCAAGGAATTGGCTGTGCTGGCCCGCAGCAGTGGTGCAGAGCTGCCACCGCTCATGGAATTGCCAAAATCGACGATGCGACCACAGTTCCCAGGTCGCCGTCGCCTGCCGGTTTGATCAACACGAACTTGGAATCGACACAAGAATTGCGACGAAGTATGATGCCGAACGCAACATGGAAAACCTCGGGCGAACTGTCACGGAAGACAGCAAGACCGCGCACCAACAAGGCACGGATGGCATGAATCGGCTCCAAGTCGCGGTCGTAGGGGTTGGCCACTTGGGTCAGCACCACGCCAGAATCCTCTCGCAGTTCCCGGATATTGACCTCGTTGCCGTTGTCGATCATTCGCCGGAGCAGGCGAACAAAGTCGCCAAGATTTGCCGAACCCAAGCTCTGACCTCACATAAAGCCCTGTTGGGGAAAGTCGATGCCGTCAGCATCGCCACACCCACGGTCTATCACCATGCCACGGCAGCGGACTTCCTGAAGGCAGGCACCGCCGTACTTGTTGAAAAGCCCGTCTGCAAAACGGTAGCCGAAGCCGACGAACTTATTGACCTTGCCCAACATGCAGGCGTTCCGCTGCAAGTCGGTCACATTGAACGCTTCAACCCGGCTTTTGAAGAACTGATTGCCCGGCCGATTACCGCGAAGTTCATCGAAACCGAACGTCACGGGCCGTTCACTGGCCGCAGCGTCGACATCGGTGCCGTGCTTGACCTGATGATCCACGACCTCGACCTGTTGATTGCCCTTGTGCGCAGCCCGGTGAGGGAAGTGTCCGCCGTGGGTGCGGCCATCTTCGGTGGTCATGAAGACATGGTCAACGCCCGGCTCGTCTTCGAGTCCGGCTGCGTTGCTCACCTCACCGCCAGCCGAATTGCCGCACGCCCCAAGCGCCGAATGCGCATCTGGGCACCGGAAGGCTACGCGGGCATCGACTTCGTAACCCGTCGCCTCAGCCTTGTACAGCAGAGCGACGACCTCCGCGAACATGGCCTATACCCGGAGAAGATGGACACCCTCAGCCGTGCCCGCTTGAAGGACGACATCTTCGGCAAGCACCTCGAAGTGCTGGGCGTGGACGGAAACCGCAAGCGCGATCAACTGACCAACGAACTGCGCCACTTCATCGACTGTGTTCACAGCAACAGCACGCCACGGGTCACCGGCGAAGATGGCCGCGACGCCTTGGCCATTGCCGAACGCATCCTAGCCAGTGTTCGCTCGCACCACTGGAATGCAGAAGCCAACGGCCCAACCGGCCCCACCAACATGCCCGTACCTGCTGGCAAACTCTTCGAGAGTGCCAAGAGCATCAGCGGCGCAGCCTAGTCGTGAAGATCGAGATTGTGGGCAACCAACTTACGGCATCTCCGTTAGCCCGCCGTTACTTTTTTTCGTACCAAGTGCCATTCGCCGAGTGTCGAAGTTCAAAGTAATCTCTTGTCAGCCAGCGTCGGAAAGCTGGCAACTGCTGATCGATCAGATCGGCATAGCTTTGATCGATGTACACATAGACCGGGTGAGCCACACTCAACTGGTCAAGCAGAACCTCCCACAAGTGCGGTGTGATCAATTCCAGCGACCAGCCATGAATCGCCGTACACATGGGCCTACCACTGAGTGTGTGGAACAACGGATCTCCAGCGACAAAGATCGGCCCAAGCCTAGCGGCTTCCTGATGTAACCAGTTCGTTTCGGCTGCGGCTACTTCGTAGGCCCGCCCTGTCTCTAAACGTGCGGCCGCACGATCCTCGGGTGTGATTCCCAGACGATGGCTTGCAAGTCGCAGGTAGGCGTTCGTCCCATGCGCGATGACGGGTAGAAACATAGCCAGGGCCACAAGCAGGGCAACCCATTTCTCACGAGTCGTCAACGGACGGTTTAACCGGACAGCAACTTTCTGAACCGTTACTGGCCACGTCAGCGATGCCAGCACGGATAACGGCACGGCGATCAGCAACATGTGGTATGACCACCACGACCAACGCTGGATCAGCACCACGGGAACGGCAGCTACCAGCACGAGGACGAGCGACATCACCAGTGGATTGAACCGTCGGCTCAGAGCTGCCATCGTGCCGAAAAGGGCCAGGGCGAAGACAGCGGAAGACGT
>JBBRME010000190.1:0-8776 GCA_038230995.1 Gemmatales bacterium | reverse complement strand
TCGGTTCCCCAGCGTACCAGTTTTTGCTGATACGGTTTGCGCCAGAAGCAACTGACCAGCGAGCGCAGGAAGAGTTGTTGCAGCAGGCTCATCTCGGCGTGTGGTGGCATCTCGAACGAACGCAGTTCGAGCAGGCCCAAACGCCCAGTGGTGGAGTCTGGGCTGTAGAGTTTGTCGATGCAGAACTCGGCACGATGTGTGTTGCCGGTGAGGTCGGTCAGCAGGTGGCGATAGGCACGATCCACCATCCATGCAGGTGGCGTGCCCGCGTGGTTCTTGAGGTGTGCCGAAGCAAGTTCAAATTCGTACAGGGCATCGTGCCGGGCTTCATCAACACGCGGGTGCTGGCTGGTAGGTCCGATGAACATGCCGCTGAAGAGGTACGACAGCGACGGGTGATTGTGCCAGAAGCTCACGAGGCTGCGCAGCAAATCCGGTCGGCGAAGGATCGGGCTATCCGCTGGGGTGGCCCCACCCAGCACGACGTGGTTGCCCCCGCCAGTGCCGGTATGTCGGCCATCATGCAGGAACTTCTCGGTGGTCAGGCGAACGGACTTGGCCACGGCGTACAGTTCTTCGGTACGGTCGCGCAGTTCGTCCCAGTTCTTGGCCGGGTGGACGTTCACTTCGATCACGCCGGGATCGGGCGTCACGCTGAAGTGCAACACACGCGGATCGGCTGGCGGTTTGTAACCTTCCACCAAAACGGGCATGTTCAGTTCCGCTGCCGTGGCTTCAATGGCCCCAATCAGCTCGAAGTAATCTTCCGCAGTGCCCATCGGCGGAAGGAAGACGTAAAGCGTTCCATCGCGTGGCTCGATGCACATAGCCGTGCGTACCACGGCCGGGTCGTGTTCTGCCAACTTGTGGACGCCGTTGGTTGATTGTTTACGCCCTTGCATCTTGGGCACGCTAGGCAGCGGATCGAGCTTGGCAAATGGATCGCGTTCAACCGGGAAGTTGCGTTCGCCTTCCACCTCCCACGGCAAGCTGCTTAGTGGTAGGCGCAGACCCATCGGTGAGTCGCCGGGCAGCAGATACATGTTCTCCGCGCGAAGGAACCACTTCCCAGATTCCCAGTGGTTATTGTGTTTGCGAATCGGCAGCACGTAGCCCACGACCGCACCAAGTTGATTCTCGAACACACGAGCCAGTCGAGCCCGTTCGAGCGGATCGTCCAGTTGGCTTTTGAGAGGATCAACGTTGATAGGTAGTCGGCGTTCTTTCCACATGTAATACCAGACGTCTTCATACCCTGCGATGGGGGAGTCCGCTGGCACGTCAAGCATCTCACAAAGCGTTACGGCGAAGCGCTCCGCATCATCAGCTGTGTGCTTAAATGTGCGATCCGTAGTGGCATACAGTTTGGGATTGTTCCACAGTGGTTCGCCGTCCGGTCGCCAGTAGCAGGTGTAGGCCCAGCGTGGCAGTTGCTCGCCTGGGTACCACTTACCTTGGCCGATGTGCAAGAGACCACCGGGTGCCCAGGTGTCTCGCAGTTTCAGCAACAGGGCTTGGGCACGTTCCAGCTTGTGATCGCCCAGAGCGTCTGTGTTCCATTCCTTCGAATCGCGGTGGTCGATGGACACGAACGTCGGCTCACCACCCATGGTCAGTCGCACGTCGGACTCGTTGAGTTCACGGTCGATCTGCTGGCCTAGGCGATTGATGCTGTCCCATTCTTCGGGGAGGTACGGCTTGGTCACGCGCGGAGTTTCCACTACGCGGGTGACACTCATGTGGAACTGGAAATCTTCGCCCAGGGTGTCGTCTTCGTTCTTCGGATCGGATTCAAAACTGAGTGAGCCATCAATTGCGGCGGCGGTCTGTGGGCTGGCGCTACAGGCCAAGGGAATGTGACCTTCGGCGGCTAACAACCCACTGGTAGGGTCGAGGCCGATCCACCCGGCCCCTGGCACATACACTTCCGTCCAGGCGTGCAGGTCCGTGAAGTCCGCGGTTGGGCCAGCCGGGCCATCATCCAGTGGAGCTTCATCGGCGACCAGTTGAATGAGATAGCCACTGACGAAGCGGGACGCGAGGCCGAGGTGTCGGCACAAGTTCACCATCAACCAGGCGGAGTCCCGGCATGAACCCGAACCGATGGTCAGCGTTTCTTCTGGTTCCTGTACACCGGGCTCAAGGCGGATGGTGTACCTCACCAACTTCAGCAAGGCCTGATTCAGTTCAACGAGATAGTTGTTCGTCTGGATTGGCTTCACTGGTCGGCACTCAGCAATCAATGCCGTGAGTTTCGGCCCAGCGGGTTCGACTGCCAGGTACGGTTGCAATTCGTGCCGAAGGATTGGACTGTATTCGAAAGGTATCGTCTCAGCGGACTCTTCAATGAAGTAGTCGAACGGGTTGATCGGCACCATCTCGGCGATGAGTTCCACGGAGACTTCAAACGTCCGAGTGGGCTTGGGGAACACGAGCCGGGCGAGGTAGTTGCCGTACGGGTCTTGCTGCCAGTTGAGGAAGTGTGTTTCCGGCGTGATTTTCAGGCTATAAGCATGGATGGGGGTGCGGGCATGGGGGGCGGGACGTAGTCGTATTGTGTGCGGACTGAGCGTAACCGGGCGGTCGTACTTGTAGGTGGTGGTATGTCGAAGCGCAACGTGTATGGCCATGAGTCATTTCCAGGTTCGGGCCAAGTGCAATCACTAAGCAATTCTGATACCGCTGACTTTACCCGTGGGCCGGAAACTTGGGAGATGGATTGAGCCGAGATGAGTGAAGTGAAAGTCGGTGCAGCCGGAACAATCTGACATCGCGTGGGTGCTGTGCCCAACAGCAGAATGATTTCCGCAGACCTGCGATAGCACCATCGGGCTGTGTCTCTTTGGCCTTCTCACTACAATCTCGCATTCGGCGACACGAGGACTGCTTCCGCATGAGTACGGCGATTCCACCGAAGCCAAGTAAGTACACCACCGACGAACTCACCGCCCTCGAAGGGCTGGAGCCGGTGCGGGTGCGCCCCGCCATGTACATCGGCGGGGTGGATGCCAAGGGGTTGCACCACCTCTGCTGGGAAATCGTCGACAACTGCGTGGATGAATACCTCAACGGCTATGCAGATCACATCGGCGTGACGTTGCACAAGTCCGGCGACACACTCACGATCACGGACAACGGCCGGGGCATCCCCATTGAGATTCACCCGAAATACAAGATCAGCGGGTTGGAACTGGTACTGACGAAGCTGCACGCCGGGGGCAAGTTCAACAATAAGGACACTAACTACTTCTACAGCGGGGGACTGCACGGGGTGGGGGCCAGCGTGGTGAATGCCCTCAGCAAGAAGCTGGTGGCCAACATCAAGAAGGACGGCTTTGAATACCAATTGACCTTCAGCAAAGGCATCCCGCAGACCAAGCTCGAAAAGATCGGCCCGTTCCGTGGTCACGGCACCAGCATCACGTTCACGCCTGACGACACCATCTTCAAGAACACCAAGTTCGATTCGGAGACCATCAAGCACCGCTTGGAAGACATGGCGTACATCCACGCCGGGTTGAAGATCACGTACAAGAATGAACTCACCGGCGAAGTGATCGATCTGAGCCATCCCAATGGCATCCCGGACTTCCTGGTGAAGCTGGTGAAGGACGGGCAGAAGAACCCGGTAACCGAGCAACTGTTCCATGCCAAGCGCGACACCGAAGACCGCATGGAAGTGGCGATGCAATGGACAGAGTCCACCGAAGAAACCATCCGCAGTTACGTCAACGGCATCCGCACTCCCAACGGCGGCACACACGAAAACGGCTTGAAGTCGGCCATCCGCAAGGCCGTGAACAACTACATCGAAACACACGAGGAAGCCAAGCGCGGAGCAAAGGGGCTGAAGATTACGAGTGAAGACATCCGCGAGGGCGTGGTCACCATCGTGAGCGTTTTCGTGCAGAACCCGGAGTTTGAAGGGCAGACCAAGCAGCGGTTGAACAACACCGAGACGGAAGCGAAGGTTGACAACTACGTTCGCGCTGCGCTGGAAACTTGGCTGAACAACAACCGCACGGTGGCGGACAGCATCGTGGGCCGGATCATCCTGTCTGCGAAAGCCCGTGAGGCCAGCCGGGCCGCCATTGAAGTGACCCGCAAGAGCGTGAGCAATTCACGTCGACTGAGCCTGCCCGGGAAACTGGCTGACTGCAAGAGCCGGGAGTTGGGCGACAGCGAACTGTTCATCGTGGAAGGCGACAGTGCCGGTGGCTCCGCTAAACAAGGCCGGAACAACACGTATCAGGCGATCCTGCCGCTGCGGGGGAAGATCCTCAACGGCGAAGACTTGCCCACGCTGAAGGTGTTGCAGAATCAGGAACTGAGCGATCTCGTGAACGCTATCGGCACCGGGGCCGGCGAGAAGTTCCGCTACGATGGGCTACGGTACGGCAAGATTATATTGCTGATGGACGCCGACGCGGACGGTCACCACATCTGCACGCTGCTGCTCGATTTCTTCTTCCGCCATGCCCCGGAACTCATCCGCAAGGGGCACGTCCACATTGCTCAGCCCCCGCTCTACAAAATTGAACTCGGCAAGGAGATTCACTGGGCGATGGACGACGAACACAAGGAGAAGATCATCGCCGGTCTGCGGGCCAATGCCAAGCCGGAGATCACGCGGTTCAAAGGCCTCGGCGAAATGGACGCCAAGGTGCTGTACGCCACGACTCTCGACCCACGCCACCGTGTGCTGCTGAAAGTGGAGATCGAGAGCAACCTCGAAGCGAACAACGCCTTCCGGGAGTTGCTTGGGAAGGAAGCCGAGAGCCGCTACCGATTCATCATGGAAAAGGCCGAGCAAACCGTGGTGGATGAGTTGGATGTGTGATGAATTGCGTTGACTTTACTACTACTCCAGTCGTATGGTGAAACGGGTGGACGATGACCATCCAGCAGGTTCTGCCAGATCAGTATCGAACGTTCTATGCATTGCCGTCGTTCGTACGCGACTCTCGTGCTCTTGGAATGACTGACCGCGATGAACTTGCGATGATGGCAGAATTGATGAATCGCGCGGATGATTACCCAGTGGTTCCTGGGAGTGGTGGTCTGCAAAAAATGCGATTTGCATTGCCGTCACGCAAAACTGGCAAACGCGGCTCGTGCCGAGTTTACTATTCGCACTTGAAACGGTTTGGTGTGATATTGCTTGTTGCTATCTTTGGGAAAAACGAAAAGTCCGATCTCACGAAGACTCAACTAGCGATCCTCACGAAAATCTCGCATCTGATCGAAACGAACTTGATGAAAATGAGGAAAACTCAATGACCACCATAGCCACTAAGAAAGCAAAACTCGAAACCAAGCCTTCCAAGTGGGACGTTGCAATCCAGGAAATGCAGCAGTTTGCAGATTCATTGGAGACTGGCACTGTGCCGGACAAGTACGTCCGCCGAACGTTTAAAATCTCCGGGCCGAAGGAAGTCACTGCAGCAGAAGTCAAAGCAGCACGTGAATCTCTTGGCCTGAGTCAGTCGTTGTTTGCAGACTGGTTGGGTGTTGGTGTCGCGCTTGTTCGGGCCTGGGAGGGCGGTACGCGCCAACCAAAAGGGGCTGATCGACGGCTACTCACACACATCCTGAACAATCCAAAACTGTGGCGAAAAGAAATAGCAACTGCACAGATTGGGTAACGTCAGGATTGAGCGCATTGCTACTTCGGAAACAAATCAACTACATCTATCTATTCGCTATTCAGAAGTGCTCTTCATGCTCACTGGCCCGACGATCATCCTCACACTTAAGGTGCTCGTCGCGCTGGTCAGTGTTATTCTGGCAGCGGCCTTGTGGGCCATTGCCACGGGTCGGCAGAAGCTGCACGGCAAGCTGAACACACTGTTCTTCATCCTCACCATGACCACGGTGGTGGGGTTTGAATTGCTGTTGAGGCTCGGTACCGACGTCAGCACCACCTTCACCGACGAGCAACGCCAAGCTTTGCGTGTCCACCTGTGCTTTGCAATCCCCTCGGCGGTGCTGTTGCCCGTGATGCTGATCAGCGGGGTAAAACGTCGTCGACGATTGCACACGAGCATCGGCATGGCGTTCCTGCTTTTGTGGATCGGCACGTTCATCACCGGTGTGTTCTTCTTGCCGCATGGATAACCCCGGCATGACCGACGAAGACGACAACCAGGATGCCGAGGAACTCCGCAAACGTCGGGCTGCGCTCGAAGCCGCCGGGGCCTGGCAGCATGACGTGGAGATGGAAGAGTTCAGCGAAGAACTTCCCATCGTTGAACCGGAACCTGTCGCACCCATCATCGAGAAAGAACCTGAGCCGGTTTCCGTCGCTCCGCCAAAGCCGAGTGCGATCCTCGAAGCCATGCTCTTCGCCGGTGGGGCACCACTCACGGCCAGCAAAGCGTGCAGTGCGATCCGAGGCTTTAGCGAAGCGGAGTTTCAACTGGCCATGACAGCCTTGGGCAAGAAGTACCGAACGCAGAAGCGACCCTATGCCGTGCAACCACGGGACGACGGCTTCGTCATCGCCGTGCTGCCGACCTACCGCACGGTGCGGGAGAAACTCTACGGTGGCCCACGCGAAGCCAAGCTCACTCCGGCGGCGCTCGATGTATTGAGTGCCGTGGCGTACCGCCAACCGGCCAGTAAAACCGAGGTGGACGAGCTTCGCGGTGGCGATTCTGGCCCGCAACTTCGGCAGTTGCTTCGTCTGGCACTCATCAGCCCGGCGCGGGAACCGGCAGCAGATGGTGAACCACGCTACAACACCTCCCCTCGTTTCCTGGAGTTGTTTCAGTTGGAATCGCTCGACGAACTGCCGCGATTCGGTACGCATTAAGGACGAGGAGCATCATGGAAAAAGTGGACATCCGAATTGTGTCGGGCAGTTTGAAGGGGCGAAAGCTCACCTGCGTGGTTCATGCTGGGCTGCGGCCAACACCGCAGATGGTGCGTGAAGCCCTCTTCAGCATCCTCGGCAACGCCGTGCCCGGTCAGCCGTTTTACGATGTGTTTGCGGGCACTGGCGTCGTGGGGTTCGAGGCGATTAGCCGAGGGGCCAGCCGAGCGCAACTCATCGAACGTGACGCGAACCAAGCGAGTGACCTGCATCGCGCCGCGGTGCAATGGAAGTTGACGGATCGAGTGCAGATACTTCGGGCTGATGCCTACCGCTGGGCCGAGCGCTGGATCCCCGGTACCGAGCCAATCAACGTGTTCCTCAGCCCGCCGTTCCCCGATCTCACCGGTGAGAAAGCAGTCGCTTTCGCCAAGTTGATCGACACCCTGTGGGCCAAGCTGCCGCTGCACTCCGTCCTCGCGGTGCAAGTCGAGAACAACTACGACATCAAGACCCTGGCCGACCTGCCAGATTGGGACATCCGCTCCTACAGCCGGAATATGCTGATGTTCCGCACGAAGAGTGAATCCGCCACCGCTGAAGAACCGGTTCCGGAGGCTGCCGAATGAAAATCCGTTCAACGACAATTCTTGCTGTGAGGAACCCACAGGGCGGCGGGGCCATCGGTGGCGATGGTCAGGTGACCCTTGGCAACATGGTCATGAAGTCCGACGCCCGCAAGATTCGGCTGGTGCATAACAACACCGTGGCCACCGGGTTTGCCGGTTCCGCTGCGGATGCGTTTACCCTACTCGAACGCTTTGAAGCGAAACTGAAAGACCATCAGGGTTCCGTGCCACGTGCCGCTGCGGAACTGGCCAAGGACTGGCGAACCGACCGGATGCTGCGTCGGCTCGAAGCGATGATGATCGTCATGGATCGTCAACATTTACTTGTGCTGAGCGGCAACGGTGATGTGATTGCACCGACCGATCACGTGGTGGCCATCGGCAGTGGTGGGGGGTTCGCCCTGAGTGCCGCCCGTGCTTTGATGAAGCACACACCACTTTCGCCGAAGGAAATAGTTCAAGCGGGCCTCGAAATCGCCGGGGATCTGTGCATCTACACCAACCGAAGTATCGAAGTGGTGGAGGTGTGAGCGGTTATTTTTCCTTTTTCTCACTTGCAACCCGCGCACCAATGTGATTTAGTATCAATATGGTAACGGCAGAGCCACAAACGACAGCACCGGAGACCACTCCGCACCTTCCACTACGCAAGACGGGGGGGGGGGGGGCGAGGCCGCTTCCAGTGGGCCGTTCGTGGACTGACAGCAGCCGTACTCGTTTTCGCTGCTCTGCTCAAGTTGTTTAGCACGAACGTGTCGCCCTTCGCTGAGTACGGCTGGGTCTGGCAGCCGAGCCTGCAATCGCTGATCGTAGTTAGCGAAATTCTTTTGGGTGTCTGGCTGCTACTTCCTCACGGTCGATTTTTTTCATGGCTTGTGGCAATGGGCACGTTTGGCACCTTTGCAACCGTGTCCGGCTATCTTGGATTCCTTGGTCAAGCAAGTTGCGGTTGCTTCGGTGCAATCCCGACAAGCCCTTGGTGGGTGTTCAGTCTGGACATTGGAATTCTTCTTGCACTGATGCTGGCTCGGCCTAACTGGACGACTTGGAAGCAGGAATTGGTCGTCGCTCCCTTTATGATAGTTGGTCTTGTAACGTCAATTGGTTTCGGGTTCTGGCTGCACAACTCGGCAGGTTCAGTTGATGCAGGACTCGGGGCACTGCGCGGGCAGAAGCTCGTTGTGATTTCATCCGTTCTTGATTTCGGACAAATACATCCGGGTGAGGTTCTCACACAAACCCTGCGCTTGCGTAATGTCTCGAAGGAACCCATACGCCTCAATGGCGGAACCAACGACTGCACAACGCGAATGGGAAATCTCGACTCTGTCGT
>JBBRME010000189.1:0-8794 GCA_038230995.1 Gemmatales bacterium | reverse complement strand
TGATGATCAACTCCTGCCGCTCACGCGAGCAGGCTCAACTTCGAGCCTTTGATGTTCAACTCCTGCCGCTCACGCGAGCAGGCTCAACTTCGAGTCTTGATGTTCAACTCCTGCCGCTCACGCGAGCAGGCTCAACTTCGAGCCGTTCTTACTCGCCCTTCTTCTCGACGGGCTTGTCGTCCTTCTTCTTCGGGTCAGTCGCGACGATCGGCTTCAACTCCCGCACCCAGATGTTGCGGAACCGCACATCGTTCCCGTGGTAGTACAACTGCAGGGGCAGCTTCTCTGCGTGTTTGGTGTAACTGGCGGCGGTGTTGTACGAAGTGCCACCTGTCAGCTCGAAGTGGTTCTGGATGAGTACCCCGTTCTGGAAAGCGGTGATGACCGATGGCTTGGTCACCTTACCTTCGGCGTCGAAACGCGGGGCTTCGAACACGATGTCGTAGGTCTGCCACTCGCCTGGCTTGCGGCAAGCGTTCACCATTGGCGGTTGCTGCTTGTACACCGCCCCGCACTGGCCGTCGAAGTACGTCTTGTTCTCGAAGCTGTCCAGGATCTGCACCTCGTACCTGCCCATGAAGTTGACCCCGTTGTTTCCACGGGCCTGCCCGGTCTCCTTCGGGTTCACTTTCTCCGGGGTGGCAAACTCCAGGTGCAGTTGTACGTCCCCAAACTTCTGCTTGGTGCTGATGACGCTCTTGCGGGCGATGGCGTACCCGTCCTTGATCTCCCAGTTCTCGCCCTTGTCCCATGCGGCGAGCGATTTTCCATCGAAGAGAACGATGGCATCGCTTGGCGGTGCCGACGGGTTATCGACCGGTGCCGGGGTGATGACCGGAGGTTCCGGCCAGATCAAACCGTTCTTGTACTCTTGGGCAAAGGCCAGCCCAAGGCCGATGGCCCCGACAGCAGCCACTGACCCACCAATGATCCAGTTGCGTAGCGCGCTCATGATTCAACCTTGTTCGTGGAGAGAAGCCCTCACGCAGATTGTGCGAAACCGCGACGCAAAACGCAAGTAGATGATGTTTGTTCGCTCTGGCTTGTTCCCGTCGGTGCCTCGGTGTGCAAACAAATACCACCAAAATCTGCCTGCCCCGAAAGAACTCGTTTCCTCGGGCGAATGACCACTCACCTAATTTCTTCGGCGATGTGACAGAATTGTGACAAACCCCGGCGGGTTTCCGTCGTCTCTTCTGTAACAAGCTCGGAACGCAGACACGGCAGTTGTGCGGAGGAGTGCGAATGTCCAAAGCGAGAATCGTGGTCGTCGAAGACGAACCGGCCATCAGGCGCGGGGTCTGCGATGCCCTGCGGATGACCGGATATGAAGTGGTTGAAGCCACCGATGGGGCCATTGGCTTGCAGGAAGCCCAATGTGGCGGCATTGATCTGGTGTTGCTCGATTTGATGCTGCCGAAGATGAACGGATTCCAGGTCTTGGCCGAACTCCGGCGGACTTGCCCCACCAGGCCTGTCATCATCCTCACCGCAAAAACCAGTGAAGACGACCGCGTTCGCGGCCTCAAAATGGGGGCTGACGACTACATTGGGAAGCCCTTCTCGGCCCGCGAGCTGTTAGCCCGTGTGGAGGCTGTGCTTCGCCGGACGTACAAACCTGCTGATGAAGTGAACCTCGTACACCTTGGCCGTGCACGCATTGATCTTCAACGGCGCGAAGTGCACTGGAGCGATCATGAACGTGGCGATCTATCAGAGACCGAAGCCGCCGTGTTGAAGTACCTCGTCAGCAACCGCGAACGCGCCGTCAGCAGGGAAGAACTTTTGGGGCGAGTCTGGGGCATCGGCACCGCTGGGCTGGAAACAAGAGCAGTGGATATGCACATCGCCCGCCTGCGAGCCAAACTGAAAGATCCCAACGGCACCGAGCTACCCGAATGCATTGTCACGGTTCGGTCACATGGGTACATGGCCGGGCCGGGTTTCAGTTTCCCGAAGAAGGCGTTGGTGTAGGATGTGATCGAGCCTGCCCGCGTCAGCGGCAGGAGTGCAAAGACTCACCACCATGAAACACCGCCAGCGCTGGAACGCGAATCGTCTTGTGGCGGGGCTGGTGCTCCTGGCCATACTGGTCGTGGGTGGATTGGTGTGGGTGACCGCCACGACGCTGAAGGCGGAAGCCAACGAGTTCACCAACGCCCAACGGGCCGTGACCACCAACTCCGAACGCCTGGCCCTCTGGCGGCTCGACAGTTTTCTTCTCTCTCCGCTAGGCCTCGAAAACAACCGCCCCTTCACCAACTACACGGCACTCGCCTCGCCGGCGCCGATCATCGTGGATGATGCCGGTTTCCCCGTGGCTGATCCAGGCCGGGTGCCTTCGCCACTGATGTCCGCCGATGTCCCGCAATGGATGCTGCTGCACTTTGAACTTTGCCCCGAGCATGGCTGGCGTTCCCCGCAGGTGCTGCCAACCTCGCTCGCCCAGCGACTCTCTGGCGATCCGTTGCACCTGACCCTGTCGAACTGCACCGACGAACGCAAAGCCATCATCCGCAATCTTCGGCAATACGTGTCGTTCGATGTCGCCCTGCGGCAGTTGAAAGATCAGGAAGAGATCGACCCCGATCTCTCGCCGGTGATTCTCCCGGTGTCGATTGTCGATTCGCCGAGCAACGAAAAGCCCGATTGGCTGTACCCGGACAACTTCAACGCGCGGCCCGGCTTGTCGATCCCCGAGCCGATCCCAGCGACCGTGGAACAAGTTCGTGAGATGGAGAAGAATCGGCTCAACCCACAGAATGCCGCTGTAGACTTGTCGCCGGATGCCGCTGCCCGCCGCAAGACGGTCAATAATTCCATGAACTCGCGAGGCAACTACGAGATCCAGAACAATGGCCAGGTTGCTAATTTCCTCAACCGAGATGAGAACCTCAAGGCCAAGCCACTGGATCAACTGTCGTTCAACAACACCCTGCAACAAGAACAACTCAAGCAGACGAATGACTGGACGGAGAAGCTCTCGAAGTCGATCCAAGGCCGGGCGGTTGAACCGTCGCGTGCCGTGGCCTCTGGTGCCACGCTGGCGAGCAAGATACCTGGCGGCCCCGTTGGCTTGACTGATGCCAAAAAAAGCAGCGTACTTGCAAGCTCCAAGCCCGGCGGCCCGGCGGACACTGGCAGCGAAGTCAAACTCCCGCCAGTGGTACTGCCCACGGCCATCACGCTCACTTCGCTGCGAACACGCTGGCTCATCGGTAGCGATGGTGTCGAACGCATGGCCCTTGTTCGGCAGGCCGACATTGGCGACTGTTTGTGCTTCCAAGGTATCCTCGTGGATTGGCCGCATCTGCGCGACACCCTGCTGCACGAAATCAATGATTTGTTTCCCGAGGCCACGTTGGAGTTCTTGCGTAAAGGACACTCTAACCCGGCCGACTTACAAATGACCACGTTACCAGTGGTGTTGAACTCGAACACCCCGGCCCCGACTCAGCCTGGCCATTGGACGCCACTGCGTGTGGGGTTGGTACTCGCTTGGGTCGCTGCACTTCTGGCGATGGTGGCCACGGCGTTGGGCGCCCGGGCCATCCTCAGCATGGCCGAGCGCCGCATTCGGTTTGCCTCGGCGGTCACACATGAGCTGCGTTCCCCGCTCACCGCGATGCAATTGCATCTCGACCTGCTCAACAGTGGGTTGATCACGGATGAAGCCAAGAAGACCGAGTACCTGCGAACCCTGGCGGATGAATCGGATCGTCTCAATCGCCTTGTGGAGAACGTGCTGGACTTCGCCAAGTTGGAGAAGAACAGTGCCTTTGGCAACGCCCGCATGGTGCCGCTGGCCGACGTCGCCGCGAACGTGGAATACACCTGGAGTAGTCGCCTTCAAAGCGATAACTTCGCACTGCAAACCGCGTTGCATCCCACAGCAGCCAGTGCGTTGATCTTCGTTGATGCCCGCGTGTTGGATCAGGTGCTGGGCAACCTGATCGACAACGCCCGCAAGTATGCCAAGCATGCCGAGGATCGGCGCATTCAGGTGAACATCCGGGCGGATGACACCAAGCAGGTGTCGATTGAAGTGCAGGACTTTGGTCCTGGTGTACCCACAGCGGAGCGCAAGGCGATCTTCAAGCCGTTCACTCGTGGCAGTGCGGCATGCGAGACCGGCGGCGCGGGCTTGGGGTTATCGTTGGCGAAGGATTGGGCGGAACTGTTCGGCGGGACGTTGACCTACGCCACACCCGCTGGCCAACCCGGCGCTTGCTTCCGGCTGTGCTTCCCGATGCGTTCAAGTGAACAAGTTTCGTGAACCGCTACACTCGTTAAGTGCTCGCTACCAGAACGGGCCTAGGAATGGATGAAGCCACCCTCCGGTACAGTTCCAGCAACTTCCGTCGTACCGGTTGGGCCATCTCCATCATCGTTCTCTGCCCCACGATGTACTCGTCTCGCCCGGCTTTCGTCTCAATGCAGATCGGCGTGAAGCCGAGCGACCTCAGATCATAGGGGCTGGCCCGCATGTCCAACTCCCGCGCAGCCATGGCGATTTCGAGTGCTTCGGCCAGTAACCACGTCGGCGTGTAGGGCGCGAGCTTGTAGGCGAACTTGTACAAGTCCATGTTGGCGTGGATGCAACCGGGTTGGTCGAAGTGCTCGACATCTTCCTTGTGCAGTTGCACACGGTTGCGCGGTGTGGCTTCTGGCGTGAAGAAACGAAACGCATCGTAGTGCGTGCAACACAACCGGTGTTGCTCGACCACGTTGTTCGTTTCTTCAACACTGAGTCGCAAGGGGATGCGATTGTGTCGCACATCGGTGGTCTGATACACCATCGCCCATTCGTGCAGGCCGAAGCAGCCAAAGTGTGGCTCTCGCTGCTCGATCTTCTCCAGTGCCCGCGTGGCCCAGTTCAAGTACGGTTTGCGTTTGTCGGGGAAGGCACTGGGATCGAGCCAGCAACCGTTGGCGTGCGCGGTGTACCATGTGGGCCAGTCGGTTTCTTCCGGTTGAGTTGCTTCAAGAATGACCCCGGCCCCGGCACTCCAACGCAGCACGTGAG
Source organism: Gemmatales bacterium (assembly GCA_038230995.1). Classification (GTDB taxonomy): domain Bacteria; phylum Planctomycetota; class Planctomycetia; order Gemmatales; family Gemmataceae; genus JALHQU01. Next base: position 3,768 of record JBBRME010000189.1, on the reverse strand, counting down.
CCGGGCGGAACGAGTAGTACTCGAAAAGGAAGTCGTACACCGGGTGCTTCTGGCCATGGCGGTTGACACGCTCGCTGGCTACGGGGCGAACCCGCGCGAGGTCGTGTTCTCGCTGAGTGATCCAACTGTCTCGGCTCAATTGCTGCATCGCGTGATTTTATCGGAGCAGCGAAGCTCGGTGGAAATCTTTGTATCCTTCCCAAGTCGAACCCTCCCACGGCATTCCCATGCAACCAACTCCCAGTCGCTACCGCTTCGTCATCCTCACTCTGCTTTGCGTTCTCGCCATGATTACCTACATGGATCGCGCGGCCAACGGCAGTGCGAAGGGCGAGATCATCAAGGACCTGAACAAGCAGATTGAAGACCCGGCGCAGAAGTACACCGAGTACCACTTCTTCATTGTGCTGGCTGCGTTCCAACTTGCTTATGCGCTGTTCGAGGTGCCAAGCGGTTGGCTGGGCGACACCCAAGGGCCGCGGTCTACGCTCTTGCGAGTCGTGGTGTGGTGGACGGTGTTTGTTGCGCTCACCGGCTTCACCGCCATGATAAACCTGCCGCTGGGCGTCTACATCGGCTTCTGGGGTTTGGTGCTCATTCAATTCCTGTTTGGCGTAGGCGAAGCCGGGGCGTTCCCCAATATCTCGAAGGCTCTCTACAACTGGTTCCCCGCGTCGGATCGTGGCTTCGCCAAGTCCGCCGTGTGGATGATGGCCCGCTGCATGGGTGGACTCACCCCGCTGGTGTGGGTGCTGCTGACGTCCAAGAGCTTTGGCGGTTGCACTTGGAACGTGGCGATGTGGCTCTTCGCAGCGGTGGCGGCTATCTGGTGTGTGGCGTTTGCCTTAATCTTCAAAAACAAGCCGAAGGAACACAAGAAGGTGAACGCTGCGGAACTCGCGATCATTGATGCGGGCCGCACGGCAACAGCAGCAAAAGTGGTGGTGCCGTGGGGGAAACTACTGCGGAGCCGGAACCTGTGGATGCTGTGCGGCATGTACACCGTCACCAACTTCTGTTGGTACTTCCTCATGTACAACCTGCCCGGCGAGTTGAAGAAGGAGTACGCAAGTTGGGGCACCACACCCGGTGGAGAACTGTTACTGGCGTTGCTCGGCGGCTCGCCACTCATCATCGGCATGTTGGGCTGTTACCTCGGCGGTGTGTGGTCGGATCGGCTCATCCGTACCACAGGCAACCGGGCGTGGGCACGGCGCTTGCCCGGTATCGTCGGCTACGGTATGGCAGGGGTGTTCTACATTGCTGCGGCTGTTGCGAAGATGCTCGACCCAACCAACCTCTGGCTCTTCGCTATCCTGTTGATCCTGATGGGTTTCTTCAACGACTTGATCATGGCCCCGAGTTGGGCGGCAGCACAGGACATTGGCCGTGAGTACGCCGCAACCGTCTCGGGTGCGATGAACATGGTTGGTAATCTGGTCGGGGCGGTAACGGGAATTGTGTTCACAAACTTGTTGATGCTGTACGACAAGCCCGAGTACGGCACCACCTTCGGTGGCAATGCCCTGTTCATCTGCTTCGGTGCGTATGCCTTAGTGTACTTCCTAGGTGCCGCGAGTTGGTTGTTGATTGATGCGAGCAAGCCGGTGGTGGCGGATGATTCCAGCACCACCGGCTCAGCTTGATCCTTACTGAACTTCTGAAGGCAGAACCTCACCACCGCTGCGGCTGTGCAACGCTGCGACCATGGCGAGCGAGATGGAATCCTTCAGGAAGCGTACCGAGCCGTCGCCGAGGCATACGTTGGCGCCGCCAGTGTGGAAACCGTAGATTTCGTTATCACTCGATCCGTTGACGGCGATTGGCCCTTGGCCTTGGCGTCCGGTGTCTCCGTTCGCACCACCGATGCCGAACCAGCTATCTTGATCGCCCCAACCACCGGCGCTGTCATTGGCATCGCGATCCGGGCCAGCCTTGGTGAAGCCACGACCATAGCGGAACGGACGGCCCGCATCTTCGACCATCAGGATGGTGTTGCTTGTCCCATCCGTCACTGCCACGATGGCCGTCTGCTTGTTGTATTCCAAGATGCCGGGTACACCCGTTGGGATGGCTTGCGTACCAATGCTTTGAGTGACCCAGGTTCCGCTTGCGCTCGAAGCACAGGAGTAGTCGGTGCGGCCCATGCGGATTTCCGTGACACCGGAAGGCACCACGGTGTACTTGTAAGACGGGTTGTTGTACTTGATGGTGGGTTCGAGTGGAGCCGCCGGGCACATGAACGTCTTCACCGGTTGGGTGAACGCCATAAAGTTTAGCGGCGAGTATCCATCGATCTGCATGTTGATCTGATTCGCCAGATTACCCTGCTCGATGTAGGGCAGAATGAACGTCAGGCAGAAGTGGTTCGGCGCCTTGGTGTAGCTTGCATTGGTCGTCATCGGCGGCAGCACGCTGTTGGTCGACTCGTAGTTGTGCATCGCCAGACCGACTTGCTTCAGGTTGTTGCTGCAACTCATGCGGGCCGCAGCGGCTCGTACTTTTTGTACGGCAGGCAAAAGCAGGCCGATCAGGATGGCGATGATCGCAATCACCACCAGCAGTTCGATCAGCGTAAACGCACTTCGACGGTTCTTCACCATTTCAGAGTCTCCAATGGAGGACTTGTGGGTCAGTTCGGGTTACTTGCTGGGTTTGTCTTTTTTGTCTTGGCTGAGCGAGGCAGGATCAACGATGGCCCGTGTAGGGAGCTTCACTTCAAAGACCGGGATGTCATTCTTCCCAGTGGTCACGGCGGCTTTCAGCTTGGACTCAGTCGGTTTGAGGTAAGTGCCTTTAAGCAAGTCCGGTCGTTCGCCGTTACCGTTTTCCTTCTTCGTGATGTCCGGCCAGACGATGGTGATGACGTAATCACCCGCCACTGCGCCATCGCCTGGCACGTTCGTGCCGAGTTGATAACTGCCATCCGGGCCAGTGGTTCCGTAGGGCACTGGCTCTCCGATGTCCGTCTTCCCGGCACGATGGAAGAACACCGTCGCATCAGCTACGGGCTTACCATCGCACTGCACTTTGCCGCTCACGGGATAAAGTGCCGGGCCACTCTGGCCACAACCTTGGAGTAAGACAAACGCAGCAGACAGAATCAGCACAGCACCAACAGAGCGGATCGCTCTCATGGAGTCCACCTTGATTTTCCGCTAGCCTACGCGCTGTGCAAGTTCTTACTGAGTGGGTTGAAAGTAAAGTGTGTGAAGGTGGGGATGGATCAACTTTGTGGAGGACGAGCTGGTTTGAGCGCAGCGAAGATGTCGGCCACAGGAAGTAGGAAGCCAGGAAGTGCTGGGGTGGCGTCCAGTGAATCGCTGATGGTCAACAAAATCGCATCTGCACCCGGACGCCAGATTTCCGCAGTGGAGGTCGCAGGATCAATCAGCCACATTAATTGAGTGCCGCGTTCCGATAGCTCGGCCCACTTCTGCACCATTTCCTCATGCGTGTTCGATTCACTAAGCACTTCCACGGCCAACGTTGGCACAACACTCCAGATAGGCTCTTCCGGCAGTTCGCAATCGGGTAGGGCTGACCAAGGAATGAAGCTAACCGATGGGCAGTACACGGAATTCCGTAGTTGGAAGGGTCCTTTCGGACCAGCAACAAGTCCGAGATGGTTCTGTGCAACAAAGTTACATACTCGATACAAAATGCCATGAACAAGTCCAAACGTCCTTGGTGCATCGAGTGTGGTGTTCATACTTTTCATGTTACCATGCCACCCATTGTGGGAATAGAACAGCTCAAATGATCCGA
>JBBRME010000188.1:0-8860 GCA_038230995.1 Gemmatales bacterium | reverse complement strand
CGTGACTTTGGTGATACGATCCGGGTCAGCAGCGTTCGCATCAATCTTCTCAATCGTAGCGCCGATCTTCTCGGTCTTCACTGGCTTCAGATCGTTGTTCAGCAGGTGGGCATAGATCTGCCCTGTCTTGCCGAGCAGTGGGTCAGGTGTATCCAGGCTCAGTTGCGTCATTTTGGTGCCCAAGGTGCGTGACACACCCGTTGCGTACACCGCTTGGCTCCAGAAGCGGAAGAAGTATTTGTCGGCTTCGTTCCGTCGCCATCGCCAAGTTTCGTCCACCGCGCTGAACAACACGTACCCCTTGCCGTAGTAGTGCGACACCAGCAGCGGGGCAGGCTTGCCGTCGGCGAGTTTGTCAGTCGGGTGTGTGAGATACACCTCGGCAGCAGGCTTGAGCTTGGTGACGGGGTAGTACCAGAACATCGGTGGAAGATTGTCCCAGATGCGTTGGCTCTCTTTGGCGTCGTCGTCCATCACCATCAGATTGCTGCGTTCGCCGAAGTTGGTTCGTGTGGGGCGGAAGCCATCGCTGCGGGCGTTCGGGTCCATCTTGAAGCTGCGGTTCTCGACCTCCACGGGCAGCACATCGGCCAGCGGGGTACCAGCAAACGTACTCGGTCCGTTGGCTTTGCCTGCGAGTTGGATCAAGCCCCCGCCCTCGGCCACGGAATCCCGAATCCACTCCTGTTGTTCGGCCGTGAAGTAACTGGCGGGTATGTCACCGAGGATAATGAGATCGTAGGAGGCTAGCTCGGCACGTGTGCTGGGGAATGCGGGAAGGAACGGATCACCCGCTTTCATGGCCTTCGGGTCGCCGTCCAGCAAGATGAACTTGGCTTCGCAACGGCGGTCACGCATAAGGCCACGTTGAATGAACTTGAAGTCCCAGCGCGGTTGGCTCTCCACGAACAGTACCTTTAACTTCTTGTCCACGATCTTGATGTTCTTCTTGAAGCTATCGACGATGGCTTCCGCCTGATCACCCAAGTAGCGGGCCTGCACCGTGAGTTCCTGCTTGGCGTTGGTGTCGGCATCGGTCTTCTTCGGCACGAATTTCAGCAGCGTGCGGTTGTCGTCGCCTTCGGTGGCGTCCACGGTTTCGGTGGCCACTTCGATACCGTTGAGCAGCAGCTTGAACTCAATCTTGCCCTTACCTTGCAGCCCCTTGCTACGGAAGCGGACGGGCACCACAGCGGTGTCGTCCACGAACAGTGTGTCAGCACTGCTCATGTCGCGCACTTGCAACTGGCTGAAGCTGCCGCTGCCCACGCCGTAGATGTGCAAAGGCACACCCAGAGTGGCACACTCACGGGCCAAATCCGTCAAGCTGCGACTGCTCGAATTCTCGCGGCCATCGGTCACGATGAAGATCGCACCAGGGCGTTCGTTCTCGTCGCGGTTGAGGAACTCACTGGTCACATCCGCAATCGCGGTGCGTGGCTTATCAGCCTTCAGATTCAACCAATCTGTCTTGAGATCCAGGCCCACGCGGCTCGAACCGAACCCCACGACTTCCACCGGCCCGGCAGCTTGCAGCGTCTTCAACAAACCGAGTTGCTCGTTCTTGAACGCGGCCACGGCCGTGGCCAAGCGGCTCGGCTTCTCTGGTGTGCCACGCGGGATTGCATCGGATACGAACTGCTCTGGGATCGGGGCTTTGAGTGTGCCGAAGGCAATGCCTGAACGGTACTGATCTGCAAGGTTGGGCCGGGGATCTTCAAATGCCATACTCTGGCTGATGTCGACCATCAGGCCGATGGGCCGGGGGCGTTGACCAGATGTTTCGCTCACCCAGGTAGGGCGAAGAATCAGGAACAGCACGGCAGCGATCAGGGCCACACGAATGGCCGCTAGGATCATGCGAGTGGTCAAGCTCAGGCGCTTCGACTCCTTCACGTACAGAAAGACCATGCCCGCGCCGCCCAGCAGCAACAGCAGCACGGCAGCCCACATCGGGAATGTTCCACGAAACGCCAAACTCGCAAACACCATCATGCTCGCTCCTCTAGAGAGTTGTCTGCTCACGGAGTGAGCGGAAAACTCTCTCTCAAATCGCTCGACCGCAGTACCAAGCCCAAGCACCTTCCATCAACACGAACAGGAACAGTGCTACTAGAATTGGCACTGTCCATTCCCGTTGGTTGCGGATGTTCTCCACCAAGTCGTTCTTCATCCCGGCCTGACGGAAGAACGGAGCGAAGCCCACCTTGGCGGTGATGTCCGCATCGTTCATCGTTTCAAGAAGTTCCGATTCCCGCAAGTCCGGCACCACGGCGAAGCGTGGGGCTTCCTCGTCGTTCAACCCCTGCACTTGAATCTGATATTCACCGGCCACGGATGTTTCGTTGATGATCAGCGTCGGCTTACCGTTCGCTTCGAAGGCTGTTGCAGCGGGTAGTTTGCTACGAGTGCCGTCGGGCTTCTGCACTTCGTAGTCGCGGGCACTTTCCTTAGGCACCCAAGTCAGTTTGGCCCCGGATACAACATTGCCCCCAGCGTCGGCCTTGCCACTGAGATGTGTGAGGGTGAACAATACGCTGCCCACATAAGCCGTGGCCTTGGCGGGCCAGTTCGTCCACGTGGTATCGAGGCTGGTATGAACGAACACCACTTCGCCGAGGCCAAGGAGCTTGGAACTCACCAGCACGGCGTTGTTATCGAGCCGGGCGATCACTCGACCAGTGTCGCCGGGCTGTTCTTTCACGGGGATTACGCTGGCGACGTCCACATCGGCAAAGGTACTGCTGAATGGTTCAAAGCGCATCCGGCTCAAAAAGCTTGGATTCTCCACGCGATCCGGTGATGGATGAAACGGAGTCTCCGGCTTGGCCTTCAGCACCTTCGCTAATGGGAAAGGAAGTAGCGTGGCTAACTCGCGGTTGTAGCTTTCAGGGATCACGAAGTCCCCGGCACCGATGATCAGCCCACCGCCGTTGGTCACGAACTGCTTCAACTGTTCGATGCTCTTCGGTTCTAGTGAGGCGATGCCGTTCTTGTCCTCGGCGTTCGCAGGTACGTTGGCCAGCACCACCACCTGATACTCCGCGAGTTTCTCGTTCACCAACTGATCGGTGGTAATGGTGGTGGCCCGCAGGAAGTACTCGTCTTTCTGCCCAGCTGAGACCGGCACGATGGCATTGCGAATGAAGTGCGAAGCACTTTCCTTCGGCTCGCGTGGATCGGGTCGGCCATCGACGATCAGTACACGAATCGCCTGGCGAACCAGGACGAGTTTGTCGAAGCGGTTGTCTCCGGGGATATCGTCCGGCTGGCTGAGTGTGGCTTGTTGAACACCGTCGGTCTTGGGCACACCGATGCTGGCAGTCAGTAAGCGGAAGCCAGCCCGAGGCAGCGAGGCCGTCATGGTCACGGGGAAGGTGGCCCCCGGTGCGATCTCCGGTGCCAAGCCGGTGTCGATGAGTTGTTCGTTCTGCTTGTTCTGCCCGTCCACGCTGAGTGTGACGGCTACGTTCAGCACCGGAACTTTGCCAGTGTTCTTGAGGATCACCGTGAATGGTAGACGTGTGCCAGCATGCGGAGGAATCGAGTCCGGGAACTTGATGTCGAGCACCGACACGTTCTTGAGTTGCTGCTCAGCACTGGGATCGACACAGCGGGTGAAGATCAAGCGGGCACGGGCTTTCAGGTCGTTCAATTTTCCGGCAGCGCCGCCTTCCATCACGTTGCGTTGGAAGTCGCTAAAGATGTGGATTTCCTTGTTCGCACCCTGAACGCGGTCGAGTGCCGCTTCCGCTTCGCTGAGTCCCGGCCCTAGGTCACTCGCTTGGCTGGTGAGGGTCAACCCCTTCACCACGTTGCGGGCTTGGTCGAGGTTCGTGGGGGTGAACTTGTGAACGGTTGCGCGATCCGAACAAGTGATGACCTGCACGGTGCTGTTGTTCGGCAAGTCGTCGATGACCGCCAAGGCTTCCTGTTTGGCTTTTTCAAACCGCGTGCTGCTACCGTCCTTTGCGCCCAAACTGTACGAGGTGTCGATCACCAAGATGGCATCAATGCTTTCGTTCTCTCCGGTGCCAGCCAGCCAGCCGATGATCGGTCGGGCCAAGGCAATGGCCAGCAGCAACAAGCACGTACAACGAAGCAACATCAGTATCAGTTCACGGAACTTGATACGTTTGGTGGTCTGTTCCATGCTCTTGCGCAGGAATTCCATCGCCGCCCACGGTAGCGGGCGATACCACGCTTTGAACAGGAAGTGCAACGCAATGGGCAAACCCACTGCCGCAAGACCGGCCAAGAGCATCGGGGCAAGAAACGACATCAGCAGTGGTTCCGGGCGGCACGAACGAGTCGGCAGGTGCGGGAGGGTATCACATATGATGCAGAAAACCGCACGGCAGTTCAGCAAAAAAACAAGAAGGTGGTGTTACTTGTCCGACGCCAATCGCTTGAACGAGTACAGATATCTGTTCGCCCCTGGTTCAACTGTGTCTGGTCGAGCATTGTCGCGACCATTGGTGGAAAAGCAAAAGTCGAAGCCGTCTTCATCGTATTTCACCCGACCACGAAAGGTGATGTTGCTGACACGAGCATTTGTGTACATAATCGTCCAGTCTGCACAGTTGTCGCTGTCGCCTTCGACTTTGGCGAACTTGTAATTGACGCCGTTGTTCCGCCGAACACCGTTCGCGCTGTCTTCAATCACAAGCTCTTCATCCTTGACATTCCAAATCTGATTGCTGTTTCCGGTGTTCTGTGCCTTTCCGTTATAATTCATCGTCACCAACTGCCAGCGACCGTCCAACGAAGTTGTTTTCTTGCGGAGCGACTTGGGAATCGGCGCAGCAACCAACGCTGATAAGGTCAATACAAGGCAACCCATCACAAGAAGCTGACGCATCTGGAGAAACTCCGACGGAGTAACCTACAGAGTGTGCAGTTCTGTACGGAAAGGTAAAGCGAAAAACCCAACGAGCTTTACGATTTCTGTTTTGTTCCCCAGAGCCTTGTCTCCCTGCTCCCTGTCTGATTTGTGAATCTGCCGAATATGATGAACCGAAACGACACCCTCTTCCCGTGTTGAGAACGCCGATGTCCATCAATCCGCCCGACCACCACCCCACTCCGTTTGAACTCTCGCCGGTGTACCTCATGGCCCGGGCGCAGCTGCGCGATGCGGGGAAATACATGCCCGACATTGATCCGGGCATCATCCGCCGGCTCGAATTCCCCAAGCGCAGCATGGTGGTGAGCGTGCCGGTGAAGATGAGCAACGGCGAAACGCAGATGTTCACCGGGTACCGCGTGCAGCATTCGCTCACCAGCGGGGCCAGCAAGGGGGGCCTGCGTTACGCCAAGAACATCGACCTCGGCGAAGTGACCGCCCTGGCCATGTGGATGAGCTGGAAGTGCGGCATCATGAACCTGCCGTTCTCCGGGGCGAAGGGCGGCATCGCCGTCGATCCCACCACGTTGAACATGAAGGAAAAGCAACAACTCACCCGCCGCTTCACGGATGAGATCCACAGTATCATTGGCCCGCGCATCGATGTGATGGCCCCGGACATGGGCACCGACGAACAGACCATGGCCTGGATCTACGACACCTACAGCATGAAGATCGGCTACGCCTGCCCGGAGATCGTTACCGGTAAGCCAGTGGAACTTGGCGGGTGCATCGGCAGACGGGAAGCCACGGGCCGCGGCGTGGTGTATTGCATCGAGATGGCCGCCGAGCAGAACAAACTGAAGCTCGACCAGTGCACGGCGGTGATCCAGGGCTTCGGCAACGTCGGTTCCGTCACCTGCGAAGAACTGAGCCGACGCAACGTCAAGATCATCGGCATTGGTGACCGCTACGCGAACCTGTTCAACAAGAGCGGGTTGCACATCCCGGATCTGATTGCCTACGTCAACCACCCGGACAACAAGAAGAAGTCGATTGAGGGCTTCCCCGGTGCGGAGCCGATTTCCGCCGCGGACCTGCTGGCCATCAAGTGCGACATCCTGGTGCCTGCCGCGATGGAACGGGTGATTACCGAAGAGAACGCCGCCAAAGTGGACTGCAAAATCCTGGCTGAGGGGGCCAACGGCCCAACCACACCGGAAGCTGATGCGATCCTCAACGCCAAGGGCGTGTTCATCATCCCCGACGTCTTGTGCAACGCCGGTGGCGTGACGGTGAGCTACTTCGAGTGGGTGCAGGACTTGGCCCAGTTCATGTGGGATGAAGAACGAGTGAAGAGCGAACTGCAAAAGCAAATGGCCAAGGCCTACAAGCGGGTGCGTGCAAAGGCCGAGGAACACGGCGTACCGATGCGAACCGCGGCGTTGATCATCGGCGTGGAGAAGGTCGCCCGCGAGAAGGCCATGCGTGGCTTGTACCCGTAAGGGAATTTACGAGCACGAAGCGTCAGCGAGTGATCATAGCAAGACACACTCGCTGAAGCTTCGTGCTCGTAGAGACACTTTTAGGTTCCCATCTTCCACGTGGCATGTGTGAATCACAGACGACACAAATTGTAAAATTGAGATCACGACAGATACACTTCGGTAGATTAAACAGAACGAACCGAGCCTAGAACGGCACCGTTGTTGCTTATCTGTCAGACAAAGTCGTTTAAGACTTTTCACCGCTCCACACTGTACTGCTTAAGGTTTCCTATGAACTTGCGACTCGCCATTTTGCCAATCCTCTTCTTGGCATCAACTGCCTTGGCAGAAGAACCGAAGAAGACAGTCACACTCACCGGTCAGGAAGCACTCGGCGATTGGACGACGGACGCCCCGGGCGTCCGTCGCAAGATCACAACCGATGATTTGGCCAAGCCCTACGACACACCGTCGGCCAACAACTTCCCCAAGGTGGTTAAGCGGCCTGAAGGGGCGTGGCCCAAGGCCCCCGAAGGATTCGAGGTGACCGAGTTCGCCACCAAACTGACCGAGCCACGTGTGATCGCCCGTGCCCCGAACGGCGATCTGTTCGTGGCCGAGAGCAAAGCCAACAGGATTCGCATCCTCCGCGATGCGGACGGCGATGGTAAGCCCGAACTGAATGAAGTGTTCGCCGCTGACCTCAAGCGTCCGTTCGGTATCGCCTTCTACCCGCTCGGTGCCGAGCCGAAGTACGTGTATGTGGGCAACACGGATTCCGTTGTCCGTTTCGATTACAAGAACGGTGACACCAAAGCTTCCGGCAAGCCTGAAATGATCATCAAGAACATCCCCAGTGGAAGCGAAACCGTGGGTGGCGGTGGGCACTGGACGCGCGACTTGGAGTTCTCACCCGACGGTAAGACACTATACGTTTCGGTCGGCTCGCAGTCGAACGTAGACGATGGCAAGAAGGAAGAAAGGCGGGCCTGCATTCTGGCGTTCGACCCGGATGGCAAGAACGAGCGGATGTTCGCAACTGGCATTCGTAACCCGGTCGGCCTGGCCACGCACCCCAAGACCGGTCAACTCTGGACATCGGTGAACGAGCGCGACGCCATCGGCGATAACCTGGTTCCCGACTACATCACCCACGTTGAAGAGGGCGGATTCTACGGTTGGCCGTGGTACTACCTCGGTGGCAACCAAGACCCGCGACACAAGGACAAGCGACCCGATCTGAAGAACAAGGTGATCGTTCCGGACGTGCTGCTCCAGTCGCACATGGCCTCGCTCGACATGACGTTTTATGATGGCACCCAGTTCCCCAAGGAATACCTGCATGACGCCTTTGCCGGGGAACATGGATCGTGGAACCGGGCGCGGAGAGTCGGGTACAAGGTGATCCGCATCCCGATGAAGGATGGCAAGGCAACGGGCGAGTATGAAGACTTCCTCACCGGATTTGTCACCAAGGAAGGCAACGTGTGGGGTCGCCCGGTTGGCGTAGCCGTCGCAAAGGACGGGGCATTGATGGTAACGGATGATGGGTCAGGCACGATTTGGCGTGTGGCCTACACGAAGAAGAAGTGAGCGCCCTCATGCGGCGGGCCTTCACCCTCATTGAGTTGTTGGTCGTGATCGCCATTATTGCCATCCTGATCGGTCTGCTCTTGCCCGCCGTGCAGAAGGTTCGTGCGGCGGCTGCTCGAATCCAGTGTGCCAACAACCTGAAGCAGATCGGCCTGGCGTTGCACAACTACCACGGCGCGCAGGAGCGGTTTCCAGCCGGTCGTGGGGCACCGCTGCCGGCCGTGTTTTCAGCTCATGCCTACCTGTTGCCGTTTCTGGAACAGGAGAACCTTCAACGGGCTATCGACTTCAACTTGGCCCCGGTCACATTTTCGATTGCCGGTGGGCCGACCTACGATGGATCCGTCAACCGACCCGCCGCGACCTCGGTGGTGAAGACATACCTCTGCCCGGCCGATCCCGGTGGTGAACGTGTGCCGGGGTTACTGTTCGGGGCAACGAGCTATGCAGCAAACGCGGGGAGCGGAGCCGTTGACTTCGGCAGTCTCACCCAAGCCGACGGCGTCTTTTTCCTTGGCTCGAAAGTCGCTTTCCGCGACTTGCTGGATGGTTCGTCGAATACTGTGGCGTTCTCCGAACGTACGATCGGCCCTGGCCAAGCTGGCAGTGATCGGGCGCGGTTGATCTTTGAGTTACCGCCGGGGGCAAACCCGTCCATGGCGAGTTGCTGCAGTGGTACTGGTACGTGGAACCCGGAGCGAGGGGGGAAGTGGATCCTCGGGAACTACGGCAACACCCTGTACAACCACGCGCTGCTGCCGAATACGACGAACGATTGGGACTGCATGGACATCCGTCAGCAGAAGGGACGATTCGCAGCACGCAGTGGACACACAGGCGGGGTGATGGTGCTGTTCTGTGATGGAGGTGTTCGGTTCGTGGGGAACAGCACTTCGATCAACGTTTGGCAGGCACTGGCCACCCGAGCAGGTGG
>JBBRME010000187.1:0-8955 GCA_038230995.1 Gemmatales bacterium | reverse complement strand
GGCTCGGCAGGAGCCTCGCCCTCCCAAAGACACGTTTTTTGGGAGGGCGAACCTCCTGGTGAGCCGCAATTCACTCACGCTTCACCCTTCAGCTTTTTCAGGTCGGCTTCCATGCGTTTGAGTTGTTCACGCATCTCCGCCACCTTCTTGTAGTTCACCACCATGCGGAGGTATTCCTTCATCGGCATACCGGGGTAGCCCATGTATTGCGACTTGGCAGGCACATCGCTGGTGACACCCGTTTGTGCGGCCAGAACCGTATGCTCGCCGATGTGCACGTGATCTGCAATGCCCGCCTGTCCGGCGAGAATCACGTAGTCGCCGGTGCTACTGGAACCAGCGATACCGACCTGAGCAACGATGAGGTTGTGCTTCCCGATCTGGCAGTTGTGCGAGATCATCACGAGGTTGTCGATCTTCGTGCCGGTGCCGATGACCGTCGGGCCGATGGTGCCACGGTCGATGGTGCTATTGGCACCCACTTCTACATCATCTTCAAGGATCACGTTGCCGAGTTGCGGCACACGAATGTGCTTACCCGCCACTTGTTTGTAGCCGTAGCCGTCGGCCCCGAGCACCGCATTGGAATGAATAATGACCCGGTTGCCAAGCACGCAGTCATCGTAAAGCACCGCATTTGCGTGGATGACCACATCGTTGCCAAAGGTGCAGTACCGCCCAATCACCGCACCGGGGTGGATGATGGCATTGTTCCCGACGGTGCACCCTTCGCCAATCATGGCATTCGGCCCGATGGTCGGGTTGTCGCCGAGTTTCACCGAAGGGTGAACGATGGCCGTGTGATGGATGCCCGTGGGGTAGGAACGATCGCCGCGTAACTTGTCCAGCAGCACCAGGAATGCATCGAGTGGCTTCGCCACGCGAATCAGCGGGCGCTTCTCTTCTGGAAAGTCGAGGCCAACCACCGCCGCCCATGCCGGAGACTTCTCCCACTTCTTGATGTTGCGCTTGCCATCGACCAACGTGAGGTCGCCTACCTTGGCGGCATCCAACGAAGTTGCATGTCGAATGATGGTGCTGCCATCACCGCTAACTGTCCCGCCGATCCATGAAGCAATGTCGTTGAGCGTCATGCTTTTGAGTTTATGTGGAATGTTAAGAGCCGTGCACGGAGTAAGCGGGGTATTTTGCAACAGGTCGTGCTGTACAATCAACAAGACACTTCAGGGAACTCTCATGCCTACACTGGAAGCCCTAGGTATTGATCTCCTGAGCGTCACCGAACGGCTGATGCTCGTGCAGGCCATCCTCGATAGCGTTGTTGCCGAGCAACCACCGGCGGAACTGTCGGTAGTCAAACAACAAGAATTAACGAGGCGGGATGCCGAACTGGATGTGAACCCTGGCATAGCATTGACATGGAGTCAAATTCGATCGCGCATCGAGGGTTCCCGGTGAGCCAACAACTCGAATTCCACCCGGACGTTCATTCAGAATCGGACGATGCCTACCGTTGGTACGAGCAACGAAAAACAGGGTTGGGAACGGATTTTCTTGATGAGGTGGAGCGTGTGCTTGCAGAGATGGCATCGAATCCGGTACGTTATGGGTTTGCCAAAGATGATGTACGTGAAGGACTACTTGTTCGATTCCCGTACGCCATCTACTATCGGATATTGACCAACCACATTCGTGTACTGGCCGTGTTCCACACAAGTCGAGACCCGGCTGTCTGGCAATCCCGAGACTGATAACGTGAGCCACTCCCGCTCCGTTCGCATGTCGCTAGCCAAACACCCAGCGACTTACGTCACCGGTTCGACTAAAATCCCCCCATGGAAGAAACTCCGTGGTTTGCTGATGGGTTGAAGTTCACCTGTACCCAGTGCGGCAAGTGCTGCACCGGGGAGCCAGGGTACGTGTGGGTGTCCGAAGAGGAGATCACCAAGCTCGCGGCGTTCCGGGGGGAGGATCGTAAAGAGTTCCTGGCGATGCACACCAAGAAGTCGAGGGGTCGAGTGACCCTGCGGGAGAAGACCAACGGCGACTGCATCTTCTACGACACCAAACGCGGTTGCACGGTGTACAGCGTGCGGCCCATCCAGTGTCGGACGTGGCCATTCTGGGACATCAACCTGACCAGCCCGGAAGAATGGGAACGGGTCGAGGGCATTTGCCCCGGTTCCGGCGAAGGCGAACTCATCCCTGTGGAAGAAATCCTGAAACGGGTTCGAGCGACGGACATGCGATGAGCAACCAACTCCGACAAGCCGTGCTGGCGGTGTACGCCGAGGTGGACGCAGCGATTGCTGCGGCCAAGCCGCGTTGTGAATCTTCGGGTCGATGTTGTCGCTTCACCGAATATGGCCACACACTTTTCCTCAGTCAGTTTGAAGCGGATATCTTGCTGGAGACTGCACCGGAGTTTGAACTGCCCGTCACGCGGGATGGTTGTCCGTTCCAAGTTGAGAAACTTTGCACCGCACGAGACGAACGGCCCATCGGCTGCCGGGTGTACTTTTGCGATCCGGATTTTCAGGAAGAACAGCAAGGCCCGATCACCGAACGGGCCATCGCCAAGCTGAAGAAACTGGCCGACGAATACGGCACCGGTTGGAACTACGCCCCACTGCACGTGTTCCTGAATCAGGCCCCGCCGGTACGCCCAAATGCCCGGCGGTCTTTGTTATGATGATGATGCCGACGAGGAACAGCTCATGACCACCACACTTCTTGAACCACCCAAGCGCATCATGCGCTGGACGTGTGACCGCTTTCACACAGCTTCCGATGCCGGGGCTTTCGAAGGGCAGAACGTACTCCTCCACGCTGGCGAGATTCTGGAAATGCCTGCGCCCAATCCCCCGCACAACTCCGGCCTGGAACTCACCAGCACGGCCTTGCGGGAAGCACTGGGTGCCGGATATTGGGTACGCACTCAAATGGCGTTGGCCCTGATGGTGGACTACGACCCAGTGCCCGACATCGCAGTGATTGTTGGTTCGCCTCGGACGGTGAAGTTGCAACCGAAGTCGGCATTGCTGGTGGTGGAGATTTCCGACTCGACACTTGCGTTCGACCTCAGCACGAAAGCTACCCTCTACGCCACGGCAAAGATTCAGGAATACTGGGTGCTGGATTTGAAAGGTCGAGAGTTGTTTGTTCATCGTGAGCCGGGTTTGAATGATGATGGCGATCCGCTTTATCTCTCCGTTGTGAGGATGAATGCCAGCAGCATTGTCCATCCAATGATGATGCCTGAAGCAACAATTAACATTGCGGACCTGCTGGCGTAACGTTACGAGGAACTGCCATGACCACAGCGTTACTTGATCCACCGATCAAGACACCGAAAGCCACACTTCCACCGATCCGCTGGACGGTCGAGCAATTTCATCGAATGAACTCGCCGGAGATCATTGGCCCGGAACGCCGCTTGATGTTGATCGATGGTCAAATCCTGGAGCGCGAGCCAATGAATGCACCTCATGCGTTGGCGGTCGAACTCATGACAGCGGTTCTGTACGAGAAATTCGGAATTGGTTGGCGGATACGAGCTCAACTCCCTTTGGAGCTTGGTCTGTATCTCGACCCGTTTCCCGACTTCGCAATTCTGAAAGGGAATGCTCGGGGGGAGACCGACCATCCCAACAAAGCAGCGCTGGTCATCGAAGTTGCGGAAACATCTATCAACTTCGACCTCACTGAGAAGGCCGAACTCTACGCCACGGCCAACATCCCGGAGTACTGGGTGCTCGACTTGAATACGCGAACGCTGATCGTGCTGCGTGATCCGGTAGCAATGCCAGACAACGGCAATGCCTATCGAACCATCATCACACTGACTGCCGGCGACACCGTGCAACCGCTGGCCAAGCCCGACGCAACAATCAACATTGCCGACCTGCTGCCGTGATGCCTGACCATCGATTCTCGTACACTGCCTACCACACAAGATTCCGAGCCCAATGATGAGCCTTTCGACTGATGAAATCACAGCGGTTCGCCAGAGCCGATACAACGCCACTGTTTCGTATGTCCACAAGATTCACCCGGACCTGATGGTGATTCGCGTTCAACCGGACTTCACTCGAAGTCAGTACCTCGCCGGGCAATACTGCACGCTTGGCTTAGCCAACTTTGAGGCCCGCGTATCCGGTTGTCAGGAAGAACAACTCAAGCCGGAAGAGCTGCCAAAGCTGGTACGCCGAAGTTACTCCATCAGCCATAGCTTCTATGCCGACGGCTCAGTCGAGATCCGTGACACGAGTAACGATGGTTGGCTCGAGTTCTATATCGTGCTGGTCCGCGAGAACCCGGATGGTCGGGTGCCTGCTCTCACCCCGCGCTTGTTTCAACTTCAACTGGGCGATCGCCTGCAACTTGGCGAGAAGATCGTCGGGCACTTCAATCTTCATCCAGTGAAGGCGAAGACCGACGCGATCATCCTGTTGGGTACCGGCACTGGCGAAGCCCCGCACAACAGTATGGCGGCTGACTTATTGCGTACCGGGCATACCGGGCCGATTCTCAACGCCTGTTGCGTGCGCTACGCCAAGGACCTGGGTTACCTAGAGACCCACCGCAAGCTAATGAAGCAGTTCCCCAATTACAAGTACCTGCCGCTGACCACCCGCGAAGTGACCGAAGGTGGCAGCAAGAAGTACATCCAGGATTTGATTCAGTCCGGGGAACTTGAAGAACACCTCGGCCGAGCGCTCGACCCGGCGAACGCCCACGTATTCCTCTGTGGCAATCCGAAGATGATCGGTATACCTGCCAAGAACAAAGAGACCGGCCTGTGGGAGTACCCGCAGCCGTTGGGCGTGATCGAAGTGCTGGAACGTCAGGGCTTCAAGGCCGACAATCCTACACTGAAGGTGGAAGGGAACATCCACTTCGAGAAGTACTGGTAGTAGGCGAACCGGCTGCGTCAGCTGCCGGGTGATTGACACCCGGCGATTCATATCGCCGTTTCGCTAGGCACAACACCAACGGACAACACAACATGGCCGATACGGGGCAAATCATTGGTGGCTACAAGTTGCGCGGACTGCTGCACACCGGGCGTGATACCCAAGTGTGGGAAGTGGTGGAGCCGAACAGCAACCGTCACTTCGCCATGAAGATTTTGCTGCCGGAGTACGTCACCTCGAAGGTCGAGCGGGCCAAGCTGTTCAATGATGCCATGATCGGCAAGGAACTGCGACACGAGAACGTCATCAACATTCAGAAAGTCAGCGCGAACAACGCCACGACACCGTACTTCATCATGGAGTACTTCGCTGCCGGGGCTATTCGTCGCCGATTGATCTCGAAAGATCCGAAGGACAAAGAATTCCTCAAAGTGAACAGCCGGAAGATCATGCGGCAGTGCTGCACCGCGTTGGCCTACATGAATGGCAGCGGTTTTGTTCATTGCGATTTAAAGCCCGACAACATCGTGTGCAATAGCCTTGGGCAAACCAAGATCATTGACTTCGCCATCAGCAAACGGATCAAGAAAGGATTCTTTGCGAAGATGATGCGGAAGCGCGGAGCACCTGAAGGTACCGCTACTTACATGAGCCCCGAGCAGATCCGCTGCGATTTGCTGGATGGTCGGTCGGATATCTACAGCATGGGCATCGTATTTTTCGAGATGGTCTGTGGGCGACCAGCGTTCCGTGGCAACAGCGTAGGCGATCTGTATCGCAAACACTTTACTGAGAAGCCCCCGCTACCCGGTTACTTCAATACCGACGTGACCGACGAGTTTGGCAACCTTGTGTTGAAGATGATGAGCAAGAAAAAGGAAGACCGCTTCAAAAGCTTTCACGAAGTGATGATTGAGTTGAAGAAGATCAAGATCTACAAGTCGCTTAAGGAAGAAGAGGAAGAGCAACAAAGCGGCATGGGCGGGATGATGTAACAGTCTTGGCGAACCGGCGATGTGAATCGCCGGGTACGCCAAACAACCCAGCGACTCACGTCTCCGGTTCGCTAAGATGAGACCCATGATCCCTGCACCGCTGCCCTTCGAAACTGACATCCACGAGATGGAACTCACCCTCGCCCGGATGGAAACCGTTCACACCGAGAGTGACGAGATCAGGCGTGTTCGGTACGAACTGAACGCCATGAAGAAGGCGCGTTACGCCAACCTTTCGCCGTGGGAAACGGTGCTGGTCAGTCGGCACCCCAATCGCCCGCAGACTTGTGACTACATCGATCTCGTATTCGAGGAATTCGTCGAACTTCACGGCGATCGTGCCTTTGGCGACGACCGCGCCATTCGTACCGGCTTCGCCCGTATCGATGGTGTGAAAGTGCTGTTGGTAGGCCATCAAAAGGGCCGGAACCTGGCGGAACGGCAACAGTGCTTTTATGGCTGTGCCCACCCGGAAGGGTATCGCAAGGCACTGAGCAAAATGCAACTCGCCGCGAAGTATCGAGTGCCGATTGTGTGCTTGATCGATACCCCCGGGGCCTATCCCGGCATTGGTGCTGAGGAACGCGGACAGAGTCAACTCATCGCCACAAGCATTTTGGAGATGACGAAACTACCCACACCTATCGTGTGCGTGGTGATAGGTGAGGGTGGGTCCGGTGGAGCATTAGGAATCGGCGTGGGTGACCGCGTTGCCATGTTGCAGTTTGCGTATTACTCAGTGATCAGCCCGGAAGGCTGCGCTGGCATTCTGTTCAAAACCGCGAACGACGAGACGAAGCCACGTGCAGCCGAGGCACTTCGCCTGACTTCCGAGCATTTGCTCAAGCACGGTATTGTCGATGATATCATCCCTGAACCCGTGGGTGGAGCACACCGAAACCCACGCGACATGGCGAATACGTTGCAAGCTTACTTGGTCAAGCAGTTGCAAACATTGAGCGGAATCGAGACCAAAGAATTGCTCGAACAACGTTACCAGAAGTTTCGCAAGATTGGCAACTATCTGGAGGCGTGATTCGCACAATCACTTCTTCGACCTCAAGATCCGACCGCCGGGGCCACGGGTCTTGATCATCCGCATGATCTCCTTACGGCGTTTCGGATCGTCGTGCTCGTCTTCAATATCGCCAACGATCTCTTCCAGCACGTCTTCCAGTGTCAGGATGCCAAGCACGATGTTGGTCTCATCACGCACCACAGCTAAAGGGCGCTTGCTCTTCTTGAACAGGGTCATGGCCCGCGATAATGACTCGTCCGGCTTCAAGAATTGTGGCTCGTAGATTGCGTCATCCAGGATGACTGCGCCCTTCACGCTGAACAGGTAGAACAGGTCCTTCGTGTTTACCACGCCGACGATGTTGTTGCGATCCGTGTCGTAAACCGGCATGCGGGTGTGTGTGCCATCACGGACAGAACGCAGGATTTCATCCGATGATGTGTGCAGTTCCAACGTGGCAACCTTGTCCCACGGCACCATCATGTCGCGTACTTTCTTGTTGCTGAGGCTGAAGACGTTCATCACGTAGTCGGCCGCTTCGGGTTCAATCAACCCGGCCTCCTCGGAGTCTTCAACGAGCAAGCGCAGTTCATCAACGGTGTAGATCTCGCCATGCGAATCGGTCGCCCTGAAGCCGAACCATTTAAGAAACAGCGAACTGGAACCGTTCATGAGGCGGATGAGTGGCTTCACGGTTTTGGCAAAGATGTTGAGTGGTCCGGAGACCCACAGACCGATGCGTTCAGCCGATTGCAATGCTGCGATTTTCGGCATCTGTTCGCCGAACACCACGTGCATGTAGGTGATCAGCGACAGTGTGCAGAACACGCTCACAAGATGCTTGACCGTGCCCGCCCAACTCTCGGGGAGTGAGCTAAACAGCGGGGCGATGAGATCACCCAGGGCGGGCTCGCTAATAAAGCCAAGGGCAAGACTGGCAACGGTGATGCCAAGCTGAGCCGCCGCAACACTACGATCCATGTTGGTTACGGCTTCAAGAAAGGCCTTGGCCTTGCGCACATTTTGATTCACCAGTTCTTCTACCCGTGTGCGTCGAATTGCAACGATGGCAAATTCAGCAGCCACAAAAAAACCGTTGATGGCAATGAGAAACGGGATGAGGAGCAAGCCAACCCAAAGCGGGACGATGGCTTCGGTGGAATTTGCAAAAGGAACAAGAAGCGCAAAGAGCGCCATACTGATCTCATGGGAGTTGCGGGGTGATGCACTACTATTCTAGCAATCACCAAGTTCAGAGGTGAATTCTCGAGCTGTTCAGAGCCTGTCAACAAGAATTCCGCGATTTTGTGGATTGGCAACACTGCATCGCACTAACAATGGTTTCGAGCGACTGGCACTTAGTCAGTCTCGTTGACATGTCTCTCCCCTTGAAGGATGCGTTCATGAAGAAGTTTTTCGTTCTCGCAATCGCTGGTCTGTTCTCCCTGGCTCTGGTTAACGCCGAAGACAAGAAGGTCGGCAATCTTGCCGAAGTTGTCATCGGTAGCAAGGATCACAGCACTCTGTTGGCAGCCGTGAAGGCCGCCGATCTGGTCGATGCCCTGACCGGCAAAGACGAGCTGACCGTGCTCGGGCCAACCAACGCCGCCTTCGCGAAGATCGACGCAGACACCCTCGCAGCCGTGCTGAAGGATAAGGAAAAGCTGACCGCCATCCTGACCGCACACGTGTTCAAGGGCAAGCTCCTCGCAGCAGACGTTGTTAAGCTTGACGGTAAGAAGATCAAGTCGCTGCAAGGCACCGAGTTCGAAGTCAAGGTTGACGGCAAGAAGGTCACCATCGGTGGCGCAACCGTGACGACCGCCGACGTGATGGCAAGCAATGGCGTGATCCACGTGATCGACACCGTGCTGATGCCAGCTGCCAAGTAAGTACTTGGTGAATCACTAAAAGCCATCGGGGTAACCCGATGGCTTTTTTTGTTGAACTTTTCGTAGGGCGGGTCGAGTCTTTGAGTCCCGCCGCACCCGATGTCGCGGTGATACCAACTCAAAGGAGCCGCGCACGAAGTAAGCGGTCAAGACTCAAACACCGCTTACTTCGT
>JBBRME010000186.1:0-9016 GCA_038230995.1 Gemmatales bacterium | reverse complement strand
AGACATCGTTACCTACCTCAACGCCTTCGCCCCCGTACGGCTTGCGGCGGCGTGGGACAACACGGGTTTGCTGTTGGGTCGGCGGGAGCAGGTGGTTCGCAAGATTCTGACTTGCCTGACCGTTACGCCGGCGGTGGTGGCGGAGGCAGTGGATGAGCAGGTGAATCTGATCGTCTCGCATCATCCGGTATTGTTCAAAGCAGTGAAGAACCTGAGTGACGGTAGTCCGGAGGGCCGGTTGCTTGGCCCGCTGCTGCGGGCCGACATTGCAGTGTACAGCCCGCATACGCGGTTCGACAACTGCATCGGTGGCATCAACGATCAACTGGCTGCTGTATTCGGTTTGACTGATGTACAACCACTGCGTTCTTTGGCTGGCCCGGCGGTGTACAAGCTCGTCGTGTTTGTACCGAAGCCGGACACGAACAAGGTACTCGAAGCCATGTTCGCCGCCGGGGCCGGGCTGGTGGGTGATGGACGATACACGGAGTGCAGCTTCCGCGCGGCTGGGGTCGGGTCGTTCAAAGGGAACGAGGGCGCGAACCCCACCATCGGCCAAGTGGGCATCCGCGAGGAAGTGGCGGAAGACCGCATCGAAGTGTTGGTGCCGGTGCCGCTGTTGAATCAAGTTGTTGCAGCAATGAAGCAGGCCCACTGCTACGAGGTGGTGGCCTACGATGTGTATCCGCTGGTGCCGTGGAATGATGGCGGGGAAGGGCGGCAGGGCCACTTGCCGCAGGCAACAACTTTGGGCCACTTCGCCGAAGTTACCGGTGTGTCCACCAAAGCTCCAGTCGTGCAAATCGTCGGTGATGCTACCAACCCAGTGCAGAAGGTGGCGTTGGCGTGCGGGGCTGCCGGGGAGTTTCTGGAAGATGCGATCCGTGCCAAGGCCGACACCTTTGTGATAGGCGAAATGCGGTTCCATGATCTGCTGCGGGCTGAGGCCGCAGGCATCAGTTTGGTGCTGCTGGGGCACTATGCTAGCGAGCGGCCAGCGGTCGAATGGTTGGCACAGAAGCTGAATTTGCAATGGCCAGACATCACGACATGGGCCAGCAAGCGGGAGCACGATCCACTACGAACCATCCAGATTCAATCACATCACGCTTGACGATTTGACGATTCAACCGAAGAATTCTGATGAATCTCCATCGCACGGGAACGGTTGCAGAACCGGAAACGTCGAAACACAATTGTTCATGTCCAGGCACCGAGGCACTCTCCATGTGGCAGTCGTTGCGTAGCGGTATGGTCTTTGCCTCTCTTAGCTTGTCCACTTCATTGCTTGTTGCACAAAGCCTGCCGCCAACGTCGCCATCGGAACTCATCCGTGGCTTGCGTGAGCAGGGCCTGTCCGATTTGGCACTTGAATACATCTCCGAGAACTCCAAGAACTGGAGTGCGGAGTTGAACAAAGAAGTGGCACTCGAACGGGCCAAGTGTCTGCTTGAGTTGGCCAACTCGGAAGTGGACGATGGCAACCGCGAAGTACAAATCAGCACTGCAAAACAAGAGTTTCAAGGGTTTTTAGGGGCAAACCCTAACCACCCGCGTGCCCCGGAGGCCGCAGTATCGCTGGCGCGATTGCTGACGCTGCAAGGCAAAGGAGAGCTGCAAAAAGCCAAGCGTATCACCGACGATGTCGAGAAGAAGAAAGCCGCGACGGTGTCACGCGAGTTGTTCACCAGCGCATCAACGAAGTACGGCACGGCGGCAGCGGGGCTAGAAACATTGTTGAGCCAAACCAACTTGGACGACTCCCGCAAACGTGAACTGACCCGCGACTTATATCAAGCCTTACTCGACGAAGCCATCAACTATGTGCTCATAGCGGAGAGCTACATCAAACCAGCGGGAAAAGAGATCGATGAACGAGACAAGAACACGAAACTCGCCCAGAAGTTATTTACTCGGTTGGCTGATCGCGATCCCAGCCACCCGCTGGGCTGGGTCGCCAAAGCATGGAACGCCGATTGTCATTTGATACTTGCAGATCGTGGTAGCTACGAAGCTGAAATGAAAAAGCTGCTCGAAGATGGCCGGAAGATCTCCGCGCCACCGGGTGCTGCAGCGGGTATCCGCATGGCTCGATTCTTTCAGCTCCGTGAGTTGTTTGTCAACGTCGCTGACACGACGAGTCGCTTGAACACCATCAACACAGCTCGGCAATGGCTTGCCGATTATCCATCTGCCATCCCAACGCCTGAAACCTTCGCCACCATGTACTACCTCGCCACGGCGTTGCTGGGCGAAGGCCTCAAGCGTGACAATCTTGTCATCGAACGTGGCAAGCCCGAGAAACCGACCGATCCCGTGCCGGAGAAAGTGATCGGAGTCAAACCCGACGGTTTGACTCGTCTTCGGGAAGCCGACGTATTCTTCCGACAAATTGTTGCTGTGGACAACGATTACAAAGATCGCGCGAGCCGACAACGAGCACGAGCCATCCGTTACCTCGTGGGGAACCCGGATCGCCCTGCCGCGGCCTTTGCGAACTTTGATGAACTGTACATGGCGGCACTCCTGCAAATCGACAAAGCCTCGGGCGGAGGTGATACACCAGCCAGCGATGCGGACAAGAAAGTTGCAATCAACAAAGCCGTGGAGTTCCTCGAAGCAGCACGAACAGTTCCGATTCCGAGAGAATCCGCCCGTGATGCCCAGCAAGCTGTTGTCACCTTGGCCCAAGCCTACACCCAAGCCAACCGGCCACACGAAGGGGCAATCCTCGCGGAGAGCCTGTGCCGGGCGGCCAAGTCGCCAAGCAGTATCTCGAAGCTGGGTGCCACGGCACTGTACGCCTACGAGAAGGCAAGCGAGTTGATTTCTGGAGATAATGCCGAGGCTCGTGCTGCGGATCGAGATCGGATGATTGCACTTTGCGATTTCGTCATCAAAAGAGCACCAAGCGAAGCCACGACCAGCGACATTCGTCTCACACAGGCACTCCTCTTTTCGCAATCGTCGAACGTCAAGCCGATGTTCGACACCCTGGCAAAGATCCCGAACAATTACAACCGGATTGCATTAGCCCGCTTGCTTCAAGGAGTCGCAGCCTACGAGATGGTGCGGGCCCGGAGGCCTGATGAACCCGCAGGCGAAACACTGACTGACGCGCAAAAAGCCGATGTGTTGAAACTCGCTGTGCGAGACCTTTCTGCTGTCCCTGCTATTACCAAAGCCACGAACAAGGTCGAAGCTCTTGACTACTTCCGGATGCGATTGCAACTTGCCCAATTACACCTGACGGATTCAACAAGCGGACTGACTCTAGCTGCAAAGATCAGCAAAGAAACTGCGGAAGCTGCAACAGCCTTCCCCGACTTGCCGGACGAAGAGAAGAAGAAGCTCGTGCTGCGTTGCGAAGGCATCCGCACCCGGGCTGTCTACTCGACGGCGATGAAGCCCTTCATCGAAGGTAAGTTCAAAGAGAGTGCAGACTTGCTTGCACCGATGATGGCAGAGATCGTAAAAGCCGGCCCTGCCGCCAAGCCTGAATTCATGGGCGATGTTGCCGACCTTGCCAAGGGGCTTGATGCGGATCGTATCAAATTGATTCTCGTTCCACTGCTGAACGCTCGGCTGCGAGAGGGTGCAGTAGAGCAAACCGTACAACTGCTCGATCAGTTGAAGACCTTCGGCGGTAATCTGCTTGTCACGGCTCGTGTGGTTCAACAAGGTGTGGCCAGCATCCGACCGACGGTGGAAACGCTGCGGGCCGAGGGCAAAGTCGATGAAGCCAACAAGCTCGTGGCTGCTATCGGCAACCTCGTCAACAAACTCGCGACAGAGAAAGACTTACCGAACGAAGTGCTGTTGAATCTTGGCCGTTCGTTCCGCGACCTCGGTGAACTTGGCAAGGCGATTGAATTATTCGAACGCATTCCCACGGTGGACGATAAGGCATACCTGAGTGGCGAAATCAAAGACCCCGTCATTGCCGAGACAGTGCCACCGGAAGAACGAAAGAAGCTAGAAACTGCCCACGAAGCGAACAAGCTTTTGGGTGCTGTATCCCGGCAGACGAAACTGGAACTCATCCGGGCGTACCGAAGCACCGGAGACTTCGCCAAGGCCGATGCGATCCTTGAAGACGCTCTTGGCAAGGAAGCATTGAACGCCAACAAGATCATGGAACGCAACGGCGGCTGGGCAGCCAAACTGTTCGACTTCCGCCGTGAGTACCACTATTTGCTGGAAGCCAAAGCGAGTTCTGGAAAAGGTGTGCCTCTTTACAATCAGGCCTTGAAGCTTTGGGGTATTCGGGTTGATGCCTACAAGGCCAAACTCGATGGATTGAACAAGCCGATGAGTGCACTACGTCAAGAGTTGGAGAAGCTGACCAAAGAAGGGAAGTCAGGTGAAGAGCTGGCTGAAGTGAATCAGAAAATTCGTGGAGTGGAGCGTGAACTTGATGCTGTCAAGCCGTTGTGGCATGACATGATCATTGAACGGACAAAGGTGCTCTGCTCTGCATATCTGTACGAGGCGAAAACCAAGCCCGCTGGGCTGAACGGCAACCTTGCCAAAGTCGCCAGTCAGATCGTGCAACTTGAGAAATCCAATACCTTCACCGAATCGAATACCATCAAACTCCTTGAACTGATCAACTCGAACACCACGTTGGCGAAAGCCTACTCGGATGCTGGTGGGCAGTTGAACAACCCTAAAGCGGCACCAGCCGTGCCGGATAACCCCAAGAAGTAATTACACCCACACCACTCAAGAGACTCTCCATGTCCGTACGTTTTGCATGGTTCGCAGCCGTCATCTGTTTGCTACTTCCTGCCGCTGGTTTCGCGCAGAAAGACCGCGTGCGCTACCGAGATGCCGGGAAAGAGATTGAGCAGGAAGGTGACGTTGTCGAACAACCAACGGGCATCGAAATCACCGGTGCCGACAAGAAAAAGAAGACGATACTCGGTACAGACATTCTCCGAGTGGATTACACGACTCTCGAACTCTTCAAACTCGACATTGGCAAGATCGAAGGTGGAGATGGCCTAAAAGACCCAGGCAAAGCTGCTGCGTTCTATGCCGACAAATTGAAGACTCTGCCAGCAAATGGGCCTGAGAAGACCAAACGGTTCTTGAACTTTCGTGAGGTGTACTGGACTGGCAAATTCGCTGACTCGAAGATTGATGCCAATGATTTCAAAACCGAAGCTAAGAAGGCCGCTGACAAGATGACTGCATTCGTTAAGACGAACAACAAGACATGGGAGCAGTGGACAGTCGCGCGCTCTGCAGCGAGGTTGTATGCCGAGCTCGGTGATTGGGTCGGCACCGAAACCGTACTGAAGCTGCTAGCCGTGGTGCCGAATGCACCAGCGGAACTCAAATACGACGTGAAGACTGCATTACTGGGGTACTCGGTTTGGCTCGGCAAATATAGCGACTCTACAGTCATGCTTGCTGAACTTGACGGCGATACGAAAAGCACACCGAGTGCAGCCGAAGCCGTGGCCGTGTACAAACTCGCGATGCCGTACTTCTACGAGAAACCCGTTGATGCCAGCGATTCGGCAGCCATGACTCAACGAAAGACAAAGCTCGCTGAGCTGTCGAAGAAGATCGACGATGCAGTCACTAAAGCCAAGTTTCCATCGACGCGATCTGTTGCCTATGGATTGCTTGGTGAGTTGTACTCGATCAATCAGATGCCGCGTGAAGCGATGTGGAACTTTTTGTGGGTCGATGCGGTCTACAACCAGAATCGCGATGAACAAGTCATGGCGGTCAATCGATTGGTCAACGTGTTCACGGTGCTTGGCGAAAAGGATGGCGATAAAGCCCGGGCCATGCAATTTCGCGACCGACTACCGAAGATTCGATGATGCAGGCATGCTGAGCGAGCGAACAGCCTGCTCGCTCAGCCGGCTGATCGGGTTCCAGAAAACACCTGTCACGATCAAGAGCACCACGGCGATGCCAAGCAATGCATCGCGAATAAATGATCGACTCTGATCTGTGTCTTCACACGACTGCGTAGCGTCATCGAGGAAGGCTGCTTTCAACAGTTTCAAGTAGTACCCGGCACTCACGACTGTGTTGACCACCAGCAGCACCAGCGTGATGATGGTAGCAGTACGCAGCTCGGGTGGCCCATCGTGCGTATTGTCAAAGAAGGCTAGAAACACTTGGAACTTCCCCGCGAAACCACCAAGTGGTGGTAAGCCGAGCAAGCTCAGCACGCAGAACCCAAGGGCGACAGCCGACCACGGTTGATTGCGAAACAGCCCACGAAGATCGGCAATGGTTTCGCTCCCTCGACGAACCCGCAAATCGGCTACGATCAAGAATGCGATGAACGTAGCAGGCAAGTAAGCCGCGAGGTAGTAAAGCACGGCCACAGCGCCGCGCTCGTGACATAACGACATCCCAGCAAGCAGGAATCCCGCATGGGCGATAGTGCTATAGGCCAGCAGGCGCTTGAGGTTCTGTTGTGCGAGTGCTGCGAGGTTGCCGAAGGTGGTGGTGATCGCGGCCAACAACATCAACACGACTCCAACGTTGCGTGGTAGCCACGAAACATCCATCGGTGCGAATGCGGTTTGAACGGTCATCAACAATCGCAACATCAGTGCAGTAGCAGCGGCCTTCGACGCTGCGGAGAGAAACCCGGCAACTTCCGCTGGTGCTCCCTCGAAGACGTCTGGCGTCCAGAAGTGCATTGGCACAATCGACAACTTGAAGCCCAAGCCCACGAAGAGGAACACGAGACCGAGCACAGCAGCGAGGTCAAGATTGTTTGCCAAAGCAAACGCACCTAGCCACGGGCCGAGGGATTCAAACGCCACGCTGCCCATAGATACTGTGATGAGGCTGATACCAAAGAGTGCCACGGACGATGCCGCCGAGCCATAAAGCAAATATTTGAGTGCCGATTCACTCCCACGCCGTTGGCCTTTCATCAACCCCACCAGTGCGTACCCCGGTAGGCTGCCCATCTCCAAACCAAGGAACATCATCAACAGGGTGTTGGCCGAGACGAGGATCATCAAACCCAGAGTTGCCCCGAGAAGTAAAGTCATCAAATCTGCAGAGTCGTGGCGATCCGGCAATCGGGTAGACAAGCCCAGCAATACAGTGCCAGTAGCGAAGGCAAGAATGAGGAAACGGCAGACTTGAGAAAACGCGTCAATGCGCAACTGCCCACCAAAGGCAAGGTTCGCAGGAGTCGGGTTGGCAATTTCGAGACCCAGCACAACGAGGCCAACCAGCATCAGCGGTAGCCCGAGCCAATAGGCGTGGATCTTTTGAAACAGGCCGAAGCACCGTGAAAGCAAACCCCACACGATTGCCACGACGAGCGCTAATTCAGGCAACAAAGAGCCAAGATCGGGGCCAAGAGTGCGAAGACTCTCCACAAACTTGAAATACGTCTCAGGCATAGGGGCGAAGTAATGTCAGGAGGGAAAGAACGGCACCGAAGGAGTTAATTTGTCCCTCTTGGATCGACCGGAACTGAGAATTCCGAGTCAACATTGAGGCTTGGCCGTTTCCGTTGGGCGGTCGTGCGGTATAGTGTAAGACAATTCAGCATGGTGGCCCGATCTTCCACCGCACCCCCGGCCCATTGAGCGACAGCCGTGAAGGCGATCATCTCCGACATACACAGTAACCTTGAAGCCCTAGAGGCGGTTCTTGCGGACATACGCTCAATGGGGGTGAACGATATTTACTGCCTGGGCGATGTCGTAGGCTACGGCCCTAACCCACGCGAATGCGTGGACCTGATCATGGACTCCAAGCTTGTGTTGATGGGCAACCACGACCAAGGTGCGATGTTCGATCCGGACGGCTTCAATGCGTCTGCTGAACGGGCCATCTTCTGGACTCGCTCTCAACTTGAGTCAAGTGCCGAACCACGTGCCGCACGAGAGAAGCGCTGGGATTTTTTGGCCGAGCGCCCACGTCAGTTCAAAGAAGGTGACTATCTTTTCGTTCACGGGTCGGCCCGTAATCCTCTCAACGAATACGTTTTCCCGGAAGACATCTACAACCAGCGGAAGATGGAGCGGATCTTTACGTTGGTCGACAAGTACTGCTTCCAGGGCCACACCCACGTGCCCGGGATCTTTACCGAGAGCTACCACTTCAGCAGTCCGGAAGAACTGAGTGCCGAGTACAAACTTGACGGCAAAAAGATGCTCTGCAATGTCGGCTCGGTCGGTCAACCGCGTGATGGCAACTGGCGCTCGTGTTACGTGCTGATCGAGAACGACACCATCAAGTATCGCCGCGTCGAGTACGATGTCGAGAAGACCATCAAGAAGATTTATGATGTCCCCGAGTTGGAAAACTTCCTTGGCGACAGGTTGCGCGAAGGGAAGTAAGAGGAATACGAACCTCCCCGACTATCGAAGTGCTTTTTCGATCTGCGAGACAATCTCTGGATACTCTGCTCGGGTTCGCTTTGCAGAAAGCAAATCATTGAAGACGCCGACGAACTGTGCCTGTTCATGAAGATCAGGTTGAATCAACTGGTTTTCAACAAGCCAATGACTCACAACACACCACAGCCAGAGCGGTTTGTCATCTGATAGAAAACACTCAGGTGGTGGGAAGTTGCCCGGCCCGCGCCCTCCGCTGATGTACTGTGAAACAAGTTCTCGGCTTCGATCAATTCGCCTCGCAATGTCCGCGGCTGTCACCAGATCACATGGATCGACGCGCAGTAACTCTGCCCCAACGTCTGCCGATCGCACGTTTTGGATCGCACTGAAAATGGCTTGCGAATATGATTTGGCTACTCGACTGAATTCTGCATAGACCTGACCATAGCGCAACGAAAACGTTGCATCGTCGCATCCAGCATGATGGAGACGATCCATCACGTCGTCGGTCAAGTCTTGAAGGCCGCCTAGTACCAGCGCGAATTCAAACTCACGAGGGCAGACATTTTGATCCACTAGCTTAGTATCTTGAGCCATCGTGTTACTCCTCGCTTTGACGTGTTACTGGATCATCCACTGGCTGATGCGGGCAGGACTCGACATGCCTGCGGTTT
>JBBRME010000185.1:0-9058 GCA_038230995.1 Gemmatales bacterium | reverse complement strand
TCCCTCATAGCCCGCTGCGCCAGCAAGGGCCGCTGGCTAAAACGAATGAGTGGCTTGGCCCTTGCTGGCGCAGCGGGCTACATCGGTTGATGGAGATGACAAAGCTTTGCGGCACACTCCGCACAAGTGATGCTGGACACAAGACGTCCCAACGGGATCAACGCGGATTCGAGTGACACCGGGTTGTCACCAAACGACAGGGCCGACATCGCTCCCCGTTCCAATCGAACCATCGGGTGGGGACAGAATCCCGACACCATCGGCAATAGACGGGCTTGTCGCAGTGCCTGACTGCTGTTTCGCGGTTTGCTAGCATCAGGCGTGGCTGTATTGGTAACTGCTCGTTTCCGTGCTCAACCCACCAGCGACGGTGACGGGATAAAGTCCATGTCGTAAGGAGTTTCCATAACTTCTTCGCTATCGCCACGGTCGCGGAAGATGTGCAGGATGCGACCCCTGCTCAGTTCGTCATACTTTGGATTCTCATCGTCGTAGCTGCCAGGCTCGCCCAAGCTTGGCTGCAACTCGTGTATGGTGACTCGAACTTGTGGGATGCCACGGAAGCTGTGGTCGTTCACGATCCGTTGACCACCGTAGATATCGTAAACTTCAAAAACTTGACGTAGCACGGTAACGACGGACTTCGCCGAGATGCCTGCTTCAATGAAAATGATGTCGACCTGAACAGCACGAAGTACCTCGTGCAAGTGCTGTCGCACTCGTGGACCGAAAAGGTCGTGATAACTTGGGCCAAGCCGTCGTAGCGCACGGCGACTTGGTCGTGCACCAGCACGACGTCGCGTCTGCTCGATACCCAGACCGGATATGAACCACCAATGCGGGGCGAACCAGCACCCCCCGCGTGCTGCAGCTTTGTTTGTAGCGAGATATTTGAAGAGTCGTCGCAGACACTTGGTCAGGCGTCGGCGTAGCTGAATCACATCACGACGTTCAAGGCGATGAATCACTTCTGGGTTGTTGAAATCATTTGGATGTATCTTCAACGGCCAA
This sequence comes from Gemmatales bacterium, assembly GCA_038230995.1. Taxonomy (GTDB): domain Bacteria; phylum Planctomycetota; class Planctomycetia; order Gemmatales; family Gemmataceae; genus JALHQU01. Next base: position 8,047 of record JBBRME010000185.1, on the reverse strand, counting down.
GTTGGTTGGAACTCGATGGCTTCGGATTGTTCCGGCGGCACGAGATCAAGTCGTACATCGCCGCGTTGAGGTGCATCGAGTGGTGAACGCAGATGCCAACCTCGGCGCTGCAACTCTGCTCGGGTGGCATCGCCAGCTTCTAGATTGCATTTGTTGACGTAGTGAATTGTGAGCGGAGTTTGTCGGGCTGGATTGTGGCGATACTCTTCAAGGACACGCAGGAGAACAACAAGGATGGCCCCGGGGAAAGCCCATGCCGCCAGACCGGCGATCGTGGCCGTAAGACCCAACGGACTATTCTCTGACGGAGAGGAGATCAGATGTCCACCGCGTGCAATCAACAACTGCGAAATGGCAAACAGCAATATCAAGGCACTTGCGGCAGCCAGTACACGGTACAAGGGAATAGCGAAGAAGTCTTTGCGATTGACCCGACGCCAGATGACGGACAGGCCAGCTTTCTGCGGGAGAATTATCAGAACGATACTTCCCAACAACGTGATTCCCATCATGCCAAGAGGTATCGCCAAGGGCAACCACTTCGCTGCGCAACAGGTCAAAGTCAGCGAGATCAGGCCTGCGAGGAAAACAAAAAACCTGCGTTCACGCCCATCTCGTTCTAGTTTCAGCCAATGATTCAAACGCAACAGCGGGAACGACAAACCGACGGCAAGAATCGTGATTAACAAAAACCAGTGTAAGCAGAGCAACCCCAGGTAAACGATGTACGAGACAAGCACGAGAGGTGACCGCCAACTTTCAAAACTCGAGTAGGCCAACAGAACAGATCCGACAGAACTCGCCAGGCAAAGCAGTGCAAATATTGCTATCGGTGCAGGCCAGCGTTCGCGAATTACGGGTTGCCCGCGGAAATCCAGACCATGTTCGTAGGTTTTGGTACGCAGCCAGGTCCAACATCGCGTCAGACTGCGTGTGGCTATCTTCATCCAAGGCAATGGCCGGCGACGATGCCAACCGACAACACCCAAAACGAGTGACAAGAGGACGAGAACATAAACGGCATCCTGCAGATCGGATTTGACACTGCGCCCCAAGATTTCCAACGCAGCAATCACGGCCAACACGAACATCGTAACGCCGATATTCAGCGCTACATTGAGTCGGACAGCTAGTGGTATTCGAGAGAGAAAGTTCATTCCATGCCCGCGTTTGGCTACTTCAATCTTAGTTTCGAGTGATCGACTTCGTTGTTACGGTTCACGCTTTGGCCGAAAGTCGGCACAGACCTTCTTCGATGGAAACGGTCGGTTCGTATCCGAAATCTCGCTTGGCCGCCGCGATATTGTACCAATGTGAGGTCGAAAGTTGCTCGACCACAAACTTTGTCATCGCGGGTTCGGATTGTATGCGGAACAGGCGATGCAGCGTCTCGATGATGGTGGCGACACTGCTGGCCAACCACCTTGGCACTGCTCGTGTGACCGGTGCAATTCCATGCTGGGCCAAGATTCGATTCAGGAAGTCCCACAACAGCACCGGTTCACCATTGCTGATGAAGTACACACGCCCGCCGATGTTCGCCCCGCGTGCGAGTGCGTCGCACGCTTGGAGATGAGCGAGGGCGACATTATCCACGTATGAGACATCCACTTTGACCTCTCGTGTGCCAATGCGGCGGAGCTTGCCCGCACGGGCTTTAGCGAGCAACCGAGGGATGAGATGTGGATCGCCCGGCCCCCAGATGAGATGCGGACGCAGGCTGACCGTGCGCATCTGGTCGTCGCTGGATTGCATCACGAAGCGTTCAGCGTTGGCCTTGGTTTCGGGGTACTCCGCTGAATACTTTTTGGGGTAAGGCAGCGATTCGTCGCCGTTTTCAATATCGCCACCGGCGTGAACCACACTGGGTGTGCTGGTGTAGATGAACTGCTTCACACCAGCAGCTCGACTGGCGGTGAGCACATTCTTGGTGCCTACCACGTTGGTAGCGTAGTAGTCGTCGTACTTGCCCCACACCCCGGCTTTTGCGGCGACGTGGAAGACGGTGTCGCAACCCGCCACGGCACGTTCGACATCTTCAAACTTTTCAAGATGGCCCTGGACCTGCTCGACGCCGAGCTCACCCAACCAGGAATAAGCACTGCGCGTGAAGGAACGCACGACCACGCCACGGGCCACCAACTGGCGCACAATCGCCCCACCGAGGAACCCCCCGCCGCCCGTGACCAAAACCGTCATGCTGGCCCGCCTTTCCACTCTTTTGGTAAACGACGGTCGGCCCAGATGGCCAGTTTCTCGCGGAAGATTTTCGAATTGTGGCGGACATCCATCGGGAATGAAGGATGAAACAACACAGTGCAGATGGGTACGAGCCGAGGCTCAGCTTTTGCAAAATTCAGAATGGCGGCTTCCGTTTCGATAGCGTCTGAAGTTGGCAGCAACTCCACAATCAACACCGGGTAGATGACCGAATCACGCCTGATGCCAACGAGAGCGCAGCGCTTGACGCCCGACAGTGAGTTGAACACCGGTTCCACCTGATCGGTGAACAGTGTGCGATCCGCCAGCACCACTCGGTGGCTCTTGCGCCCGCAGAACCATAGCCTGCCCTCGCCATCTCGGTAGCCCACATCGCCCATGCGGTGGAGTGTCTCGCCGGTGTTGGTGTCGATGATCTTGGCTCGGCGGGTGGCCTCGTGTCGCACGATGTAGCGCTGGGTGACCACTGGCCCACGCACCACGAATTCGCCGATGGTTCCGTCCGGTACTTCGAGGTCGTTGCTCCATGCCGGAATGTCATCATCGCTGATGCGGATGACGTGGACGGTGATGCCATCCACCGGATGGCCTATGCATACCCCGTGGCCTTGCTCCGTGAGTGTGCGGGTTTCGTTCAACAGGAGCTTGCTACCCACGTTGGCCACGGGCAGGCATTCCGTCGCCCCGTAGGGTGTGTGGATCTCAACACCCGTTGGCAACAACTTCGACACCTGCTCCAGTACCGCCAATGTTGCCGGTGCCCCGGCAGACAGAACTCGCTTGAGGGAAGTGATGGGTGGTTCTGCGGACAGTTCGGCCAGCCGACGAAGCACGGCTGGGCTGCCGAAAAGTTGAGTGACAGCGAACTGTCGCAACTGTGCGAGAAGAATTTTCGGATTCACTGTGGCTGGTCGGCTGGCATTCATCTGCGGGATGACGCAGGTGAGGCCCAGCGCCGGGCCGAAGAGAGCGAACAGCGGAAACGTGCAAAGATCCACCTCGCCAGGCTCCATGCCATAAGTCTGTTTCAACAGTTCCACTTGAGCCGAGAAGATGCCATGCGTGTACTCCACGCCCTTGGCCAAGCCGGTGCTACCGCTGGTGAAGAGGATCGCCGCGACATCACTGGCTTGAGAATCGACGATGGGGAGAGCACCACTTGAGGCACCTGCCAAACGCAATTTGCCCGTGGAACTGTTGCTTAGGAACTTTCGCTTGCCCACGTTGATCGAGAGCTTCAACGACTTCTTGGCCCAGCCGAACATGCGACGGGCGAGTTGAGCTTTGGGGATGCCAATGAACACCTGTGGTTCCGCCTCCGCGAGGCACGCCCCAAGGTTCTTGATGCCCATACCGGGATCGACCATCACCGGCACGGCCCCAAGTTTGAACAGGGCAAACGTGACGGCAATAAAGTCCGGCCCCGGCGGAATCATCATTGCCACGCGGGTACCAGGTGCCACGCCCAAAGACTTCAATCCATGGGCCAAGGCATCCACATCTCGCTGCAATTCTGCAAACGTGAGTTGATGGTGCGGGCTTGGGCCAGTCGTTTGCACCCGCCCCTTCGGCCAGTACAACGCCACGGCCTGCGGTCGTTCTGCCGCGAGCCGATCCAGGTGCGACGCGACGTTCACGCTCATGGGTTCAGGTGAAGGAACGCTGTTATGGCCGGGATGACTTCGGCACCCGCATCTTCCAGCAAGTAGTGCCCGCAGTCGGACCAGGTTTGTGTGGTGGCCTGCGGGAAGTGGCGCTGCCACTCGGCCAGAAAGTGCTTGTCGAAGACGAAGTCTTTCATCCCCCAAAGCAGCAGAGTGGGCACGTGCGACAGCAGCTTGAGCTTGTCTTCAATGCTCACAACCAAGCCGTATTCCGGGTCGGTTGGCTTGAGTGGTATCGTCTGCACGAACCGCAGCACCGCGACTCGATTGGCCGGGGTATCGTAAGGCTGCAAGTACATGGCCTTCACGTCCGGTGGCAGTGCTGCACGCTTCACGCACCACTTTGTGGCCAGCTTGCAAAACGCATTCTGTTGCAGGATCAGCCAAGCCCCAAACTTGGTATTTCGGCCCAGCCACAGGCTCGTGGGGAATGGCTTGCTCTTGGGCAAGCGCGTGCAACCAGTATTGGTGGCGATGATCCGCTTGATGCGGTCAGGGTGCCGCGTGGCGAAACCCATGCCGATCATGCCGCCCCAATCCTGTACGATCAGCGTGATGTTCTTGGTGATGCCCAAGTGGTCGAGCCAGGCTTCAACGTCGTCGATCCGTGATTCAATCGTGTACGGGTATTGGCCAAGCGGTGGCTTGTCCGACCGGCCCATGCCGATGTGATCCGGCACGAGGCAGCGGTGTGTGCCTTTCAGGGCGTTGATGACGGAGCGAAAGTAGTAGCTCCATGTGGGGTTGCCATGGAGCATGACGACTGGGTCACCTTCGCCTACGTCAATGAAGGCGAGGCGATGGCCTTGTCGCTCGAACGTCTTGGATTGGAAGTCGAAGGAAGTGTTGAGCAAATTCGATATCCCAATGGATCAACTTCGTAAGTCGTTAGGCTTCGGGCCGGAGTTCATTGAGAGAATGCAAGTGTTGAGCTTGCTTAATGGCTTCTTCGATCCAGCTCAGGTTATTTACTTCAAGTAACTGCAATTCAAGCTCGACTGGTAAAAAACAGAATCGTTTGCGAAGCCTTTCTATAAGGGCTATCCTCCTGCCATCCAGAAAACCTTCACGCCAACCTTCTTCATAACCACGTTGAAAGATTGCTTGGTAAGTAGAGGATTCTTCAAGCATACTCATCCCGTTAGTTCGTTACCACTCAACACCCAGCATCATGCAGTTCAAGCCGCTGCCGATGCCGAGGACGCCAACCCGGTCGCCCTGCTTCAGGAAGTTTTGTTCCTCTGCAATTGCGGCGGTCAGTGGCAGGCTCACGGTGCCGATGTTGCCGAGCGATTCGTAGGTGTTGTAATCTTTCGCACGGTCGATGCCCAAGGTCCTCATCACCGCTTCGCGATTGGCCGAGCCAACCTGATGGCAAATCACTTTGTCGATGGTCTGGTGGGTCAAGCCGAGGCGATCCAGAAACACATGCCAATTCCGGAGGGCCAGTTCCACACCATTACGGAGGACTTCGCCCGCATGTGTCTTCATGAATGGCAGCTTCACGTGTTGAAGGCCATCGTCCAGCGAGCGTGCCCCGTGCTCCAGGGTGTTGATGCCAAACTTGATGCCCCACTCCATCATTCCGGCGGCCTTCTGTCCCAGTACCGTACCCACGGCTTGCGGTACGCCCTTCTGCAGCAGTTGGCCAAGGGCCGAGCCTTGAACCGATTGCAAGCCCCATGAGCACAGCCCGTTGTGCTCCGGTGCGCTCATCGAGTTCCCACCGATCAACCGGCGTCGACCATTCTGGCTGAGTTCTTCGTTCGTGACGAGTACGGCCACAGCCCCGCTCCCACCGGTCAGGGTGGCCAAACATTCACGGTAGAGCGTCTCGGCTTCTGCACGGGTGAGGCTGCTGGCTTCACTGTTCAGGCGGTCGATGGTGGCGTCGTTGATCTCACGAGCGCTCTCGCACGAAACCACCAAGCCGGCTTTGCATTGCCCCAGCTCAATCTGGTTCGCGATCTGTACCACACCATTGAGCACGCCCAGGCAGGCGTTCGATACGTCCATGATCGTCTGCGGTTTCAGTCCGAGGTTGTTCGCCACGGCACAAGCCGTCGCCGGTTCGTACTGCTCGCGGCAGACCCCGGCGTAAATCAACGTGCCAATGTCGCGTGGATTGACGTGCGCTTTCTCTAACGCATTCTGCGCGGCCACGGTGGCTCCGCGCGAGAGTCGGTCGTTCGGTTCCCACCATCGGCGTTCCGAAATCCCGGTGAGCAGATCCAGCCGCGGCGGTGGGAAATTGTGTGCCTGTAGGAACGGTGTCAGGCGAGATTCCAGCTCTCGAGTCCCCACGATGACTGGTGCTAATTCGTAACCAATCGATTCAAGGTAAACACGGGAATAGCGCATGGGCGGCGTGTGATCCTAGGAGTGAATCTACTCTAGTGTGAAATCGGTCATCTGGTAGATAATCCGGCCATCGACGGTCAGGAAACCATCCGCTTTGAGCCGGCGGTTCTCCTCATCAACATTCGTGATCTCCAGGACCACTGTCACTTCATGATCGGTCGGCACGACCTGTCCGCGATAAGTCCAACTGTGCTGCTCGTTCAGGGCCACCGTCTGCCAGCCACCGCGTGGCACCGTCTTCCACCGCTTCCAGGCGACATACTTCAGCAATTGCAGGAAGGACTCGAGCCCCAGTGAACCCGGCCAAACGGGGTCTTGATAGAAGTGCGCGGTGAAGAACCAAAAGCTCGGATCGACCTTAATCTTCCCCTGAATCAAACCCAAACCACGCTTCCCGCCATGTGGTAGATAGCCATCAATCGTGTCCACCATCCGCAGTTGCGGGGTGGGGAATGGTGCGTCGTGTGGCAGCATCCCAGCATCGGCGAAGCTCAACTGATCCGGCGTGAGGAACGGCACCTTGGCCGTGGGCATGCCCACCTGATTCTTCAACGCATCCTTGGCGAAGAAGCCGAAGTAGGTGTTCCCTTGGTACACCATGTCGTCGCCTTGCGATACGGTCATGTCGAAGTTTTGAATCACCATCCCGGCGGACTTGGACACCTTCGTCATCGTCACCGTGGTGCTCAGCAAGCCGATGTCCGGCCCGACGGTGCGGAACAACTTGGCCTGCCCGCCGAGGTTGCGGAACGATAAGTCGGTGTCACTGGTGAGTGCCGAGCCGCAGTAGGCCGCGAGCCAACCACATGGCTGCAAGGCAATTTCCAACAAGATGCTGAATGGCATTCGCTCGCAGCGGTTCGCCGTGAAGTACCAGGCATCGCGTGGCACTTCGTACAGTGCGGTGCAACTCGCACCTTCCTTCAGCACGAATGGCTCACCAACAACTTGCGTGACGCCGTCGAGAAACTGATACGGCGGCCCCGGTAACCGGGCGAGAATACGGTCGTTGTCGAACACCTTGTACGGTGCCCCGAACGCCTCGGACGGTTTCCCGTTCGAGTACGCCATGATCTTGTCGGGGCCATATAAGAAGGGTAAGCCAGGAGCGGTAGCGACCGGAGTTCTTGGAAGCTCCCGCTTCTCCCACAGATCTTGTAACATCGGCTCCGTGAGGCCCGACAGTCGCAAGCTCAGGTTCGTAATCTCGACGATTGGCTTGCCATCGGCATACATCAGGGCATCGGCAATGCAGTACGGCTCCGGGCTGTAACCGAGTTCTTTGATGGTCACTTCATAGGTCACGAGTTTGGTGTGTTCCAGCACCTGCCCGCGACACTTCAACCGGCTCTGGATTCCCGGCACCGGTTCACAGGTGACTGTACCGTCTTCGCCGACCCAGCCGAAGCGGTGGAGCAGGGTGCGCAACGTGTGCAGACAGCACTCGTACATGAGCGTGCCCGGCATCACTTTGTCGTCCACAAAGTGGCACTCGATGAACCACTCCTTCGGCTGGATGTCGTATTCCGCGCGAACGAAGCCCAACCCAAAGCGCCCGCCCGTGGCATCCAGCACCGGTACACGATTCACCAGCTTGAGCATGCCGCTGGGTAACTTCATCGGGTTCTTCAAACCCAACCCTGCGAAGCCTTCACCGAAGGCACTCACGAGGTCGCCCTCATGCAAGGCAGCCACACCAGTCGCATCCAGTGACACCGGGCTGTCAAAATTCGCCAACGGTTCCCACTCGCCAGGCTTCTTGCCGGGCATCGGCAGTTTATCGAGCTTGGTATGAACAATCC
>JBBRME010000184.1:0-9126 GCA_038230995.1 Gemmatales bacterium | reverse complement strand
GAGCACAACATCTTTGGCGATCAGCCGGAACGGGTGGCCGATTTGTTGGGCAGTATAAAATCTTTGTCGCTGCGCGGCGCATACGATGCTGCGAACTGGGTCTTCTGTGGGTACGACCCGGTGTTGGGTTGGGAACTTACGAAGGAGTACACCACGCACCTGCACATCAAGGACTGGAAGAAACCCAAGCCAGGCGAGACGGGATATGGACATGGCGTGATACCCGGCACCGGCGACGGGCAGATGAAATACAGCATTACCGATGCAGTGAAGCGAGGCTACAAAGGCTTCACCGTGATGGAGCCACACCTGCGCGGTGGTGGGCCAACCGGTGGTGTGACGGGGTCCGATTTGTTCCCGTATGCCGTAGACTCATTCCGCAAGTTATTGAAGGAGTGTGGTGGCGTGGAAGCTTAAATTACTTCGCCTTGACCCGACCAAGCCCGCCGTCGATGCCAATGATTTGCCCTGTTACCCAAGTCGTAGCTGGGTCCAGGAGCCATGCGATACACGCGGCTACGTCGTCCGGCTCACCCACTCGACCCAGCGGGTGCATGGCCATGCTGGCCTTCAATGCGAGTTCGCTTGAAGTAATCTTGCTGGCGAGTGGGGTCTTCACCAGACCGGGGGCCACAGCATTGACGCGAATGTTGCGTGGGGCGTAGGTCGCGGCAGCACTCAGGACCAGGCCATTCACCGCGCCCTTTGCCGTGGCAATGGCTTCGTGATTCATCAAGCCGATGCTCGCCGCTACCGTGCTTGCTAGCACGACGCTACCTCCGGTGGTCATCATGGATTTGGCAGCAGCACGCACTGTGTAGAACGCGCTGCGAGTGTTTAGGCTAAGCGTCTCTTCCAACTCCGCATCTGTCGTGAGGTGAGCGGGTTTCAGGATGATGGAACCTACAAGATTTGTGGCCCCTTGAATCACACCGAACAACTCGATTGCTTTGGCGAAGGCCGCATCAATCTCCGCGGACTTTGTTGCATCGGTAAGGAACACTTCATATTGGCCAGCAGGGTTCGACTGTTGAAGCGAAGCAGCAAGTGATTGAAGTTTGTCGGGTGATCGCCCCACGAGTAGCAATCTCGCCCCACTCTTGGCCAGCCGCTGACACACGGCTGTCGCAATGCCACCCGAAGCACCAATGATGACATAGGCTGGTAAATCGCTCATGTTGAAGACTCAGTTGATTGGAGTGTTCGCCCCTTCCAGCCGACGGGTTTGCCAACCCAGGCTCGAATGTTGGCGTACCACTGAATAACAAGTAAACCGAGTATAGATAGCGGATGCAACAGCACGCCCAGCCACGACTGTCGGAACCGCACCGCCGCGTGGATGCGCGGTAGCAGCGACAGCACCACTGTGACCAGAGAGATCGCCAACTGGAACTTCGCTGGTAGAGCAGACGCGGGTGTGGGGAGTCCAGTGCCGCCGGAGGTCATTGTGTTGATGTCAATATTGGCCGCGATGAAAAAGTTCACCACAACCATCATCCACGGTAGGATGTGCCCGGCCCACAGTAGGAACGTCCACAACCAGATGCCTTTGGGGCTGCCGATGCCTTCGCGCGCGTTCTTGGCGAAGCCGTTCCACACCTGCCCGGCGGTACGGTACATCCGGCAAGTTGCCACATCCGTGGCATCCGCCACATCGGTTCGGAAACCGTGCTGCCGGTAAGCGCGTGGAAGCTTGATGCCATCATGGAAGCTGTTCTTCACCAGTGGATGGCTGTGGCCGCCGGTTGTCTCGTAGGCTGTTCGCGTTGTCAGGAACCACTGTCCGCACCCTGCACCTAGGCTTGGCGATTTGTCCGTGCGCATCCGATCAAACGGAAGGTAGCTCAGGAGCAACCAGTTGATCAGCGGGATGATGAGTTGTTCGAGAAACCCAACGGTTTCCTGTTTCGGGAATCCACTCACCAACTCGGCATTCGAGTCGAGTTGAAACTGCTTCAAGCTTGCCAAGGCATTTGGCTGCAGCCGAACATCGGCATCAAGGAAAACGAACGTATCGTACTTGGCAAGTTTGCTCAGGACATAACAAGCATGTTGTTTGCCACTCCAGCCTTCAGGTAAAGGCGGGGCAGTCGCCAGGCTGAGGCGAGTGTCCTGCTTCAGCAGTTCCCGCACAATATTGTCGGTGCCGTCGGTGCTTTGGTCATCCAGCACAATGACTTCAAGCTCCACCCCTTCGTTAGCTAACACACTTTTGACCGAGATCACGATCCCGGTGGCTTCATTTCGTGCAGGGATCAGGACACTGATATTTGCTGGAGATGTGAGTGGTACAGTGGCGAGGCGATGAAACACTCTACTGTTGCGAAAATATAGCACACAGGGCAGGGCAGCTAGTAGAAACGCGAGGATGACAAGGGCGATCAAGTCTTCGCCTCCTGATGCCCGGCTTTAAACTTTTGCCCGGTCACGAACGCCGCACTGCGGCGGAAAGCATCGTATACCCCACCAACGCCTACGCTACCGCTCAAAATCTCTGTGAACATCGCCGGGTCGCGGGTCTGAGTTTCTGCATTGAGTGAGTCTAGTGTTTTTGTCAGTGACAACTCGATGTCACTGAGCCATGCCTTCGCAGTTTTGCCCTCGCCTAAACGCATGGGTGGGCCAAAGCGTGCGAGTGCTTCCGGCTTGCTCTCGTTCCAAAAGGCATATTCCAAAGCAACCGGTACGACCCATCCGTTGCTGGCTCGCGCGGCTAAGTGACCGACACCGGGTCGAAGGTTAAGCGGTCGCTGTCGCACATCCGCAAACTGCCCTTGCGCTGTGACCCATGTGCAGGTTGTGGGAGCGGCCAAGATCGCTTGCCCATTTCGCAGAAACTCAGCAGCACCACGCAACCCGCTTCCATCCACGCCGAAGAACCCGAGCTTCGAGAAGCTGCGGTACTTCTTTAGCATCGTCGCATCCATCGCAGCATAATGCGTGTGACGTGGAAAAAGATCCACCAAAACCGTTCCGACCATCGGATCCCACCAGCCAGGGTGATTCACGACCATGAGCAGTGAGCCGTCATCTTCAGGCAATCCCGCACTACTGTTCGAAACCCGAACAGCATGGAAGTTCTTCCGCACATAGCGTTTCACATGGCTGCGGAAGCCCTTAATGAGCCAATTCCACCGGGTGGGCAGTTTGACTTTATCTCTCACACCTTAGCCCCGAACATCACGCTCGTTGGTGTAGGTCGTTCACTCACTGCAGCGGGTTGACTCTTCGGGTACTTGGCGTCATTGTCCAAGGTATCTGCGGCGATCCATCCGCTCATCAGCACCATCGGCATGCCGGGGCCTGGATGGGCGGCACCACCCGCGAAGTACAGTCCTGCAACATCCGGGCTGCGGTTAGCAGGCTTGAAGGCTCCAAGGAACTTGCCGTGGCTGGCAAGACCATAGATGGCACCGTTCAGCACGCGGTAGCGATCGTGGATATCTTGCGGAGTGAGATGTTTCTCGAAGACGATTTGATCTTCGATGTCAGGCATCTGCCCGGTGGTCTTGAGCTTGTCAATGATGACCCGGCGGTACTCCGGCAGCATCTTGGTCCAATCGTGATACGGTCGCAAGAAAGGTGTGTGAACTAACACATACAACGCATCACCACCCGGCGGCGCGGTGCCCGGTTCCGTGCGGCTGGTGCTGGCCAGGTAGCAGGTTGGATCGGGTGCCGGTTCACCTTTGTTGTAGATGTAGTCGAACTCTTCGTGCGGATCGCGGCTAAACACGAAACAGTGATGAAGCAAGTGCTCGTATTGCTTCTTCAAGCCGAGATACAGCACCACGCCACTACAAGCTGGTTCGTAACTTCGGCGCTTCTCGAATTTGGCCTTCGCCTTGGGAGCATTGCCGTTGAGCAACTCACGATGTGTCCGCACACTGTCAGCATTCGACACCACTGCCGTGCAAAGAAGTGATTCACCGTTATCGAGTTCCACCGACACCACTTTGGCTCCATCGGCTGTCGTGTGAATGTGTTTCACCGCGGTGCTAGTCCGGTACTCGACACCCAATTCACGCCCCAGCTTTTCCAAGGCCAATGGCACTGCTCGAGTACCGCCCATCGGGTACCATACACCTTCGCTGGTCTGCATGTGGGCGATGCTACACAGGATGGCCGGGGAGGCTTCCGGCGATGAACCCACGTACTGGGTGAAGTGGTCAATCATCTGGGCGACGCGTTCATCGGGAACAAACTTGCGCACCGTGCCAGCCATGCTTTTGCCCATCCTCATGGCCATGACGTCACCAAGAATCTTCGGGCTGAAACCAGCTTTCATGTCGATCATGTCGCTAATGCCACCGATCGACTTCCAGAAGAAGTACTTGTCTGAAATGGTGTGCAGGCGATCCGATAAGCCAATGAACTGCTTATAGCCTTCGGCCGAGCCCGGGGCGAACTTCTCGATGCTGTTCGCCATTGCATCGACGTTTTCACATAAGTCCAGCACGCTGCCATCTTGGAAGAAGCATCGCCATTGCGGATCAAGCCGCACGAGTTGCAGGTAGTCGTCGATCTTTTTCCCAGCCTCGGCAAAGATCTGCCTAAGCACGGCAGGCACGGTGAGGATCGTTGGCCCCATGTCGAATCGAAAGCCCTGCTCGTTGAGTTCCGCCGCCTTGCCACCCAGCCAGGGTGACTTCTCGATCACTGTCACGGCATAACCACGCGCGGCCAAGGTGCACGCAGCAGCAAGACCACCGAGGCCGGCACCAATCACCACAATCCGTTTCGAAGTCGATGTACTCACGAGATTCCTTTCAATGGGCCAAATTGCGTTGTTTGATGCCTGCTCAATGTTGAATTCTGTTCTCAGTAACAACGCTGCTGTTAGTGTACCGCCAATGGAGTTGTTGCCACGTCCACTTCAAGGAAGTCCGAGCTGAGACCGAAGTCGTTCAGCAGTAATCGACTGGTGATACGGGCACTTTCGTAGATCACCGGCAGTCCGCTGCCGGGGTGTGTACCACCGCCCACGAGGTAGACATTTTTCAGGTCTTCAAATCGGTTGCGTGGTCGCATGTGCAACATCTGGCCGAGGTTATGGGCGAGGTTGAACGTAGCCCCCTTGAACACTTCGTAATCGAACTGCCAGCCCGCCGGAGTGATGACCTTCTCGTAGCGAATGCGACCTTCCAGGTCATTCAAGCCAAGGTGACTTAACTGCTGCATCACCTTCGTGCGGAAGGCTGCCGTCTCCGCGGTCCAGTTCACGTTGCCGTGTTGGTGTGTTACTGGCGAAAGCACATACAGGGCATGCTGGCCGCTAGGGGCCAAGCTGTCGTCGGTGATGCTAGCGTTCTGCACATACACCGATGGGTCTTCGCTCAGTGTGTGCTTTTTCTCGATGTCGCTCAAGTTCTGCAGGTACTTCTCGGATGTGTAAATCGTGTGGTGTGGCAGTTCCGGTGGTGGGCCATCCACGCCGAGGTACATCATGAAGGTGCTGCAGGAGAAACGCTTCTTGCCGAGCTTCGCATCCGTCCAATTCTTTCGCAGATGGTTCGGCACCAGCTTCACCATCGCGTTGGCAAAGTCCGCGTTGATAACCAACGCATCGCCGCGGTACTCCTCACTTGCGGTCTTAGCCCCGACGGCTTTCTTCCCCTCGAACAAAATCTCCGTGACATGCTCGCCGTAGCGGATGTCCACACCCAATTGTTCGGCCTGTTTGGCCATGTTCTCGCTAACGGCATTGCAACCGCCACGTGGGTGCCACACGCCGAAGTCGTATTCGAGATAGCTCAAAATGGTGAACAGACTCGGGCAGTTGAACGGCGACATGCCAAGGTACTTCGACTGAAACGAAAACGCTAACCGGGTGCGTGCATCGCTGAAATACCGCTTGAGGTCGCTATCCACGCTGTTCCACGGCCGCAGCAGCGGCAGCATCTTCAGGAGTTCAGCACTTAGCAGGTTCGTCCACTTGAGAAACGGATTCTCCAGGGCCGGGCGGAAGCGTTCGAGCTTCTCGCGATTCTCAACGATAAACCTCTCGAAGTTGGCCCCGTCTTTCGGACTGAACACAGCAACCCGCTTGGCCATGTCGGTCAGGTTTGGCGTGCAATCGAGGTGGCCGCCAGTCTTGCCGAAGATCACGCGATACTGCGGATCGAGCCGAGTCATCGGCACATCGTTCCACAAGTTCCGCCCAACAGCTTTGTAGATGCGATCAAGGGCACGTGGATACAGAAAGAAAGTGGGGCCAAGATCAAACTTGAATCCTTCCGCTTCGATGGAAGAACACCGCCCACCCGGCTTCGCCAGCCGTTCCAGCACGGTCACTTTCGCCCCGCCTTTGGCCAGCAGCATCGCGGCAGCCAGCCCACCCGGCCCGGCCCCGATGATGACGACCGACTTGTCATTCGATGCACTGGCCTTGGTTTTGGGGCGTTCCAACGTGGTGGCGGTGGGCATGTCGTCCGTGTCTCATCAAGCGATGGCCCAGTGTAGTCGATCATCCGAGTCTGCTGCCAGTTCACTTCTTTCAAGCTGAAAAGATGTAACCGACCTTGCGAATCGTCATTCTGTCTGGTGTGAATGTTTCTCACGGATGTGTGCACCCCCACCCCTGGCGATACACAATGAGAAGAATCTATGTTTGACTGACGTCGTGCTGTACGGCAGAAACCATTGTCCAGCAATTGTTTACGACTGGGCATGCCGAGAAATCGAGAGTCATCGAATTGTAACGAGGAGAGAAAAGTAAAACGAAGTAGGATGAAGGGGAGCCAATCGTGGCTTTGTCATGCTGCTGATGCTGATGGCGCCTGCCTCTGGCGGATCGTGGCCTGGCTGTTCCTGTGGTGGCTCTACCGCAAGCGAATCTTCCTGCGGGTTTGAGGAGTCTATATCTATGAAGGTCAGAGACCGGATTGCCCTTGCGAACGAGAGTTTGCGTGCCTGTAACCGTTGAGGGCGAATACCGGGTTGACGGGTTCACGTTCTCTTGCTTCCCATAAGTCTTCACGAGTTGGGCAAAGTCCACTTCGTCCTTGAACACCAGCGGGATGGCGTGGGCGTATGGCCCGAATCCGTCTGTTGTCAGTTGGAAGCCACCGGTGGTAGCATCGCGTAGCTTGCAAGCGAAGTCGAGGGTGGCGGTAGTGGTTCGCTTGTCGAGATGCCAAGCAAGGATCAGATTGGGATCGCGTTCGATTCCAAGAAAACACCACGCATCACCAACTTCGTCGTTGTAGTTATTCTGCATCGGTGAACGTCTTCTTGCATTCAGCGCAGCGGAATCGTTGGGAACCGTTACGGTTTTTCCCGAATCGGCGCCTAGCGGCCTGACAAATTTCGCAAAGCATGGCGTTCAGTCCCACTCGTTGGGGCTGTTCGCTAGAATGGGGATGCTTAGGCAGCACTCTGGCGAACAGCCGGTTTGTTGTTTGCCCCAGTTCAACCTTGCCGGGTTGGGCTGGCGTTCTTCCGTACCTTTATTGTACACACAGTAAATGCGAGGGCAATGGCAGTTGCATTGCTTCCCGCGATTTTTGTGTGTACACTTTAGGCATGGAAACAAAACGACGCGGTCGACCGCCAAAGAGTTCGGGCGAAGCCAAAACGATTCGGCTAGATCTGAGGATCACTGAGGCAGAAAAGGTGGCTTACAAGAAGGCAGCGACGAAAGTTGGGTTACAGTTGTCGGAATGGATAAGAACCGTTTTGAATCGCAATCAGTAAAGCAACGAGATACGGTGCAAAGATGACACAGGCTGATGTCGAAACATTTCTCAAAGATGAAACTAAACACATCGAAGGCGACTTGCGGTGGTCATCGCACACAAATAATGTTAACTACAGGAAGTTTCGTGCATGTATTGAATACCGCGATCAGTCAAAAGACCTGATTCTGTGCGGCGCTTATTGTATGTCGAAAGAAGCTATTCACTTTGCAATAATATACAAAGGTGTCAGTATTTACCGCCTTGACGTAGGCAGCAACCATCGGCACAAGAACTCTGGAGAGTACGTTGGTGAACTGCATAAACACAAGCTTAGGGATAACGATAAGGAAGATGACACATATATTCCAGACGATATTACATCGGCATTCCCTAACGTATTGGAAATATGGCAGCAGTTCTGCAAAGAATGTAAGCTAAGGCACAATGGCAGGCTGATCGATGAAACACAGAGGCCACTGTTATGAACGAATCTATCTGCAAAACATTCATGGGAAGCCTACCAGATGCGTTCTTGTGCCGTAAGCTTACAAACGGCACAACAAAGGTTACGACCCCATTAGTATTCCCATGTGGCGATGCCATCGACATCTTCATCACTAAGGATGCCGAATACTACACCATATCAGACCTAGGGTCGTGCATTCAATACCTTGAGTTGCCTTTAGCTGACAAGCTCTCAGCAAACCAAATATCTGCCATCAACAACAGATGCCAGTCTGATGGCCTGATGTTCATTAATGGCGAAGTGGCAATTCAGACAAAAAACGAAAGAATGTTAGCAGTGTTTGCTATTAGCGTTGCAAACACTATTGTGAAGCTATGTGAATCAACGCTTCTTCGTGCTAAAGTAGAGAATGAATTTGTCAGCCGTGTAGAATCGCTTCTCGAAGAGTCGGGCATTGCATATGCGAGGCAACTAAAGTTCAAAGCAGCATCTGGCATGAAACGAGTAATTGACTTCACACTCAGCTCAAAAAATGAGCAGGCTTTACTTAAGTGTATACATGCCAAGTCGGCAATAAGATATGCAACTAACGAAGCCGCTACTACCTTCCTTGATGTTAGTAATACACCTGTATACAACGCTTACAAAAAACTTGTGATAGTTGACGACACAGCTAACCAATGGGATACAAGCTATATCAGATCTATGAAGCAATCTGCTGACA
The DNA here is from genome assembly GCA_038230995.1 of Gemmatales bacterium. GTDB lineage: Bacteria > Planctomycetota > Planctomycetia > Gemmatales > Gemmataceae > JALHQU01. The sequence continues at coordinate 257 of JBBRME010000184.1, read as the reverse complement.
CAGTTCTGCTATGGTCACAGCGTAGTTCCGTAGTGAAGTTTATGAAAGATGCAGTAAAGCACGGCTTTGCAACGCGAAGATAGGACAGTAGCGGATTTTGTACCCGCGATGCGTAGCTGAACGCCTATGAGCGAATCTCGCTCCGCAAGCTACGCTTCGCGGCTACAAACCACCGCTTACTTCGCTTCGCTGCGTGCGCGGCTCTTTTGGGCGGCTACAAACCACCGCTTACTTCGCTTCGCTGCGTGCGCGGCTCT
>JBBRME010000183.1:0-9164 GCA_038230995.1 Gemmatales bacterium | reverse complement strand
TCCAGAACTGGGCTTATGGTGTCGAGATGATTGAAGTGAACTCGGCGATGGACGAGCCTGCGTTTGCAGAAGTCGCGGCCAGCACCCTGCATCGGATGCTGGCCAAACGAGTTTAGAGGCCTGCAGCTTTTCGCAGGGCATCGGCCTTGTCGGTCTTCTCCCATGTGAAGTCCGGGTTTTCTCGACCGAAGTGCCCGTGGCGTGCGCTCTCGCGGTAAATCGGCCGACGCAGATCGAGACTTTCAATTATGCCCTTCGGCGTCAGTTGGAAGTGCTTGCTGATGAGGTCGACCAGCATCGCTTCCGTCACGCCCGGTGCCGTGGTGCCTTCGGTGCCAACCCAAATGTTGAGCGGATTCGGGTAGCCGATCGCGTAGCTCAACTGCACTTCGCAGCGCTTGGCCAACTTGGCTGCCACAATGTTCTTGGCGATGTACCGGCACACGTAGGCTGCGCTGCGATCCACTTTGGTTGGGTCTTTGCCGCTGAACGCCCCGCCTCCGTGTCTGCCACGACCGCCGTAGGTATCCACGATGATCTTTCGACCGGTCAGGCCGCAGTCGCCGTGTGGACCACCTTCGAGGAAACAACCCGTCGGGTTGATGTGGCAGGCCACATCGTTCTCGCCCAAGGTGGTGTTCTCGCCGGGTACCATCATCACCAGCTTGCCCAGAACCAAGTCGGCCCGTTCTTTCTTGAGTACTGGTGCAATCAGCTCATCGATAATGAGTTGACGGGCTTCATCGGTGAAGTAATCCTGGCCGTTCTTCTTGGCCATCTTCGATTCGTCGTGCTGAGTGCTGAGCACCACGGTGTGGATGCGGTTCGGTGTGCCGTCGGCGTTGTATTCCACCGTAACCTGGCTCTTCGCATCCGGTCGCAGCCAAGCAAGTTTGCCACTCTTACGGAGTTCAGCGTGCTGCTCCACGAGGCGATGACTCAGGTGAATCGGCAATGGCATCAGGCTCTTGGTCTCATCGCAGGCGAAGCCGAACATCATCCCTTGGTCGCCAGCGCCACCGGTATCAACACCCTGGCTGATATGTGGGCTTTGGGCGTGGATGACGTTGTTGACTTGAACGGTGCTGGCTGCGAAGCCGATCTTCGGATCGACGTAACCGATTTCGGTGACCACTTCACGGACGATCTTGTCCACTACTTCACGGGTCAGTGGGGCTTTCGTGGTGATTTCCCCGGCCACGGTACAGAGATCCGTGGTAACGAGAGTTTCGCAAGCGACTCGGCTCATCGCGTCGTGCTTCAAGCAAAAGTCGAGAATGGCATCGCTGACTTGGTCGGCCACTTTGTCGGGGTGGCCCATCGAAACAGATTCACTGGTGAACAGATAACGACCGGCACTCACGGGCATCGTCCTCGTTTAACGGAATGAACAACTTTTGTATCGCTTGAATCAAAAAGTTCTATTGGAATCCTCATTGTTACCGCTGGCTGCTTCCCGTCCAGTTCGCCAGCCAGAGTTCAACGACCACGATCACTGTGATGGTCAGGATCAATCCCGCTGCGATCACCCAGCCGCCTTGTTTGCCGCGTCCCTTGAGCGACCACCACATGATGAGGCCCGTGACCGCCAACACGAAGTACAGCACCGCCACGGCATCAATGATCCAATGCCAGAGGGTACTGGTCTCTTTTCCACGGTGTAAGTCCATCCAGAATTCGGCTTGATCTTTACGAAGGGTACCACGATAGACTCCGGTTTCCCGTGTGATGAAGATGTCGCATTGCGAACCAGCCCGTTTGAAATGCACGGCCAGTTCGTCCGGTGCGGTATTCTCGAAGCCACCTTGTTCCGTTTCGACGTGGCCAACCGCTCCTGCATTTTTGCGAAGGTACTCGACGATGGCGAGTTTGTTCGTGGCCTTGTAGCTGGGCGGAACCTGCATGGGAGCATCAACATCGCCAAGCATGTTGAGCGGAATCTCGCCAGTGATTTCGACCTCCGCTGATGAGGCAGTGCTGCCATCGGACTTCGCCTTGAACCAGTCTTCATGGTTCAGCATGAAGCCGGTTACGGCGAAGAAGAGCAAGAGACCAAGTGCGAACAGCGTGAGATAGAGATGGGTCGTGCGAGCCCATTTGACGACCCAGCGAAACATCGGCGACATTACTTCTTTTCCTTGTTTTCCTTCTTCTCTTTCTTGCCATAGTTCACCACAGATTCTTCGGCCTCAGCGTTGCTCTCCAGCTTCAGTTCCTTCGGTTCAGCAAGGCATTCGAGTTTACCCGATTGCGTGACGTCCTTGCCGTGCTCGCGGTGGACTTCGATCTTCACGGTGTACTTTCCTTGTGGCAGCATCTTGCCTGCATCGTCCTTGCCATCCCAGATGACTTCGTACTTGCCGGGGGCGCGTGTGGCCCGAGTCACCGCTTTAACAAGGTCTTTGTCTTCCTTGCCAATCGGCCACCAGCCGGACAGTGTGCCAATCCATTTTGGGCCGCTGCCCCACACGGTGACAGTACGTACTGCTTTGCCATCGCTGTTTTCAATCCAAACGGCGACATAGGGTCGTCGAGCACGACCTGCAGTGGGTTTGATAAGTTCGAGATTGATCTTCACTTCGTAGTCAGCCGGCCAGGCCTTGCCTTCGTCCTTTTTCTTTTCTTCTTTCTTGGCCTCGGGTTTCTTTTCGTCGGCAGGATTCGGCGTGAGTTCAAAGCTGGCAAAGTTGGTGCTTCTCGCTGGCTCACCGATTTCATCGAACAGCATTGCTGCGCTGCCCAACGTCTGTTCGAGCAGTGCAAAAGATTCCGTTTTGCTTAGCAAACAGAAGCTGGTGGCCAGCACATTCGCAGTGAGGCTGTTTGGCGCGATGACCGTGGCACTGGTCAATGTTGCCGCAGGCTTACCTGTCCGTGGATCGAGCAAGTGCGAGAAGCGTTGACCTTGGATCGTGCGGAAGCGTTGATACCCACCACTGCTGGCTACCGATTGATTCCGCAAGGCAATGACGGTCTCGTGTGTGGCGTTCTCAGCTGGCTCATTTGGCCGTTGAACGCCAACTGCCCAAGTGTGATCGCCCCATGCGGTGATGTCGCCACCTAGGTTCACCAACCCGGCTGCAACGCCGTGCTTCAGTGCCACTGCTCTGAGTTGATCAATGATGAACCCTTTAGCCACGCAGTTGAGGTTCAGGGTGTCGGTCGAAGTCTTGCGAAAAATGTTGCCACGCAGTGTCCAGTTCGGACGAGTGATCGAGTGGACAATCTCGTTCACCACCACGTCACTCGGTGTGATTTGACGAGCTTCAGCAGCATTCCAAAGGCTTGTGAGTCGACCAAGTTGCGGGTTGCAGGCTCCGCGAGTTTTTCCGATCCACTCCTGATAACAACGCAAAACGAGTTGCATTTCCTGAGAAACGACGATGTCTTGATTCACCGTTGAGTTGATTCGTGCGAGTTCGCTGCTTGGCTCGTACAGGCTGAAGATCAGTCGCAGTCGCTCAAGTTCGCCTAAGAGTTCGTGTTCGATGGCGTCGAGATTTGATGGATCAGTTCCATCTAGGATGACATCGAGTGAGGTGCCAAGAACATGGTCGTATTGCAGATGAACGTCGGAAGTTGTTTTGTTGGATGCGATTCCGGTTGAAGCAAGTATTCCTGCACTCAGTGCGAAGGCCGTGCGTCGATCCATCAATGGGGTTGGCATAGACTCTACCTTAATGGGTCATGACAATCTGTGTACGTTTACATGGTGCAAGTGAAAGCCCCATGAGTTTTGCCAGTTCAGGATGGAACACGGATCATGACAAGGACGACCCGCCAGCTCAGCTTCACATTTGATGAGCAATCGGAGTCATTCGACGGCTTCGGATCCACGCGGTACCGTGCAGCAGAGGATCAAGTCCAGGGTGGTTTGGCCGAGCAAAGGACACATGCGGAACTGCATCACGCTGTACGAAAAAAAGTACCGGAAGTGCCCGGCGTTTACGGCATGGTCAGCAAGAGTGGTCGGCTGATTTACATCGGCAAAGCCAAGTGTCTGCGTTCACGGTTGATGAGTTACTTCCGCGAGAGCAGCGACCCAAAGGCGGGCAAAATTCTTCGGCACACCAAGTGGCTTTTATGGGAACACCAGGCCGATGAATTCGCTGCGTTGCTTCGTGAATTGGAACTGATCCAACGGCATCGCCCACGGTTCAATGTGCAGGGTATCCCCGGCCATCGACGGTATGTGTACTTGTGCCTGGGGCGTGGCCCGGCCGCATGTGCTTACCTTACCCGTGAGCCAACGGGGAAGGAACTTGCGGCGTTTGGCCCGTTCGTTGGTCGTGGCCGGTCACACGAAGCCGTACGAAGATTCAACATTGAGTTCCAACTGCGCGATTGCCCCACGACGACACAGTTTCAATTTGCTGAGCAGCAAGAACTGTTCGACTCCCAGCGTACCGCCAAGTGCTTGCGGTATGAGTTGGGTACCTGTCTTGGGCCTTGCGCCGGGTTCTGTACCTCGGGCCAATATGGTGCGGCAGTGCAGAAGGCCCGCGCATTTTTGGAAGGGAGAGATATCTCGGTCATCGAGCAACTCCGTCAGGAAATGTTGCTGTATGCCAAGGATTTCCGTTTTGAACAAGCCGCCACGTGGAGAGACCGCGCGGAGTTGATGGAGTGGCTGCACGACAAGCTCACCTTTCTACGAACGGCTCGATCAAAGACCTCGTTTGTGTACCCGTTGAAAGGTGCCGATGACGTTTGCCGATGGTACATGATTCATGCCGGGTTGGTGCAGGCGGTAGTGCGGCAACCCAAGTGTGCTACGACGACACTGGCGACAAAGGCCATCATGAAGGAAGTTTTCGCCAACGAATATGACCGCAGCACCAACCTCGAGCGATGCGTTGATAGCGTGCTACTGGTGACAGGTTGGTTCCGCAAGCGGGCAGATGAACGCAAAGCGTTGCTTTCACACTGCACGGCAGCGCGGCGCTGTCATCGAGTGCTGAAATCACTAGTGCCGACAACAACTTTTCCAGAGGCAGAGATGCATTCCAAGGAGCTTCAGCCATGCGAATTGACGGGCCACAAATCACCTACCGAAGTCGATGAAGTGAACTTGCCTCCGGACTTCTACTAGAAAACAATGTGCTACCTCACCAGGATCGCAACAGGACGATGAACCTCAACCTGACGACTGTCACCCGCTACGGCCTCAACGTGCTGGCCGCACTGGGGGCCAGCATTGCGCTCTTTTTTGGCAAACCGATCTTCATCCCTGTGACGATTGCAGGTTTGCTGGCGGCCATTCTTTGGCCAGGAGCTAAGTGGTTGCATCGGCGGATTCGCATGCCGTGGTTTATGGCGTGCTGCACTGTTGTGCTTTCTTTGGTCTTCGTTGTGTTGTTGATCTTCGCCCTTGTTGGTGTGTCGTTCTCGCAGATCCTCAACGACATCCCGAAGCCGAATGACGACGCCAGTATGCAGAAATCGTACATGAGCATTCGCGACAAGTTCCAAGAAGCTCTGTACTTCGTGACTCCCCAATCCTTCAACACCGTCTTGCCAATCAAGCCGGAGGACTCCGGGCTTTACCGCGAACTCAAGCGATTTTTCTACAGCGAGCAATTCACTAGTATCTTGTTGAATCTTACGGGGCACAGCTTGGGCCTCTTGACCGAGAGTGTGCTCATCATTTTCACGTTGCTCTTCTTGCTTGTGGAAGGGCAGATGCTGTTGAACAAGATTCGCAACATCTTCGGCCCGATGCCACATAATCAGATACAAGTCTCGGCGTCGTTCCGCCAAATGGCCGAGTCGGTACGCTCGTACCTTGTGTGGCGGACGATCATCAATATTGGTCTCGGTATTCTGCTAGGCGTGTTTTACTACGTCATGGGCCTGAAGCAGCACGCCGTGCTATGGGGCTTGCTGACAGTGATCTGCTGTTACATCCCATATCTCGGCGCGATAGCAGCAGGTGTGCTGCCGATTCTTGATGCCATTATCACTGTCAGCCCGTGGACGGGCGCTGCGGTGCTTATCTTCTACGTGGTGGTTATCACCATTGAGGGCTATTTGATTGTGCCCTGGATGATGGGGCGGAGCATGGACTTGAACGCCACGACGGTGCTGATCTCGTGCTTGTACTGGTATCTCGTGTGGGGTACGGCAGGCTTGTTTTTGGCCATGCCCATCATGGCGGCCATTCGCGTTATCTGCTCGCATGTGCCGGGTTGGGGACCGTGGGGATCGCTCATGGGCTCCGATGAACTGCCAGAAAAAACGAAGCCAGAACCGACCCCACCTCCACCCCCACCTGCACCGAGTTCACCATGAAGTTGAGCGTATTTGATCTGTTTAAAATCGGCATCGGGCCGAGTAGCTCTCATACCGTGGGGCCGATGTGGGCGGCGGTGCGCTTTGCTGAATCGCTCAAGTTATCTGGTTTACTTGAAAAGTGTCAACAGGTTGTCACTCAACTGTTTGGCTCGCTGGCACTCACAGGGGAAGGGCACTGTACCGATAAAGCCATCCTGCTCGGATTAAGCGGAGAGAAACCCGACAAGATTGATCCCTATGAAGTGGATGTGATTGTTGAACGCATCCAGACCAAGCAACGGCTCCGCCTGAACGGTACACACGACATCCCGTGTTTGGTCGCAACTGATCTGCTGTTCCTCAAAACGCAGACACTGCCGTTCCATCCGAATGGCATTCGTTTCACAGCTTACGACGCAGCAGGTCAATCGTTGAAGGTCGAACAGTACTACTCCGTCGGCGGTGGATTTGTGGTGAAGGAAGGTGAGCAGACGCAAGGAAATTCAACGGATCAAAACATCCCGCACGAGTTCACCAGTGGCGAGGACTTACTCCGCATTGGCCACGCCACAGGGCTGCGCATACCCGAGATCCTCTTCGCCAATGAACTCGTCACGCGAACAGCCAGCGAAGTGAACTCGGGGATCGACCACATCTGGAAGATCATGAACGACTGCATCGACCGTGGATGCAGAACCGAAGGCATACTGCCGGGTGGCTTGAATGTGAAACGCCGAGCACCTTCGTTGTTCAAGCATCTCGCCAAGGTTGGCCCGTTCGACCCGATGGTTTACATGGATTGGGTCAGCTTGTTTGCTTTGGCGGTGAATGAGCAAAACGCAGCGGGTGGCCAAGTCGTCACTGCGCCGACCAATGGTGCTGCCGGGGTCATCCCGGCGGTGCTTGCCTATTACGTCCGCTTTATGCCTGGTGCTAATGCAGTAGGCATCCGCACGTTCTTGCTCACCGCTGCTGCCATCGGCATGCTGTACAAGCGGAATGCATCACTCAGCGCTGCCGAGATGGGTTGCCAGGGAGAAGTAGGCGTGGCCTGTAGTATGGCGGCGGCTGGCCTAGCCGCCGTGATGAACGGCACAAATGAACAAATCGAAAACGCTGCTGAAATCGGCATGGAGCACAACCTGGGGCTTACGTGCGATCCGATTATGGGACTTGTTCAAGTGCCGTGTATCGAACGCAACACGATGGGCGCTATCAAGGCCATCAACGCCGCACGGTTGGCCGTGCTGCATGGCGACGGCACCCATCGAGTGAGCTTGGATAAGGTCATCGAGACCATGCGGCAGACCGGTGTGGACATGCAGGTGAAGTACAAGGAAACCTCGCTGGGTGGCTTAGCCGTTAACTTCGTCGAGTGCTAAAGGGAGCAAATCATGCGGTACGTTTCGATCCTCTGCTTAGGGATATTCGCCATGAGTGCTGGCGTGGCTGATGACAAAGTTTTCAAATTTCCTGATCCTTTGACCATGCTTGATGGCACTAAGATCACGACTAAAGACGACTGGAACACGAAACGAAAACCCGAGCTGCGGGAGCTCTTTCAAGCCCACATGTATGGCCGCTATCCGACTGTAAAAACAACGGTCACGGGCAAAGTGCTTTACGAAGACAAGGCTGCATTCGGTGGGCTGGCCACGGTTAAAGAGGTCGAGCTCTCCTTGGGTTTGAAAAACTGCCCGCCGATTTACTTGCTCATCGCCGTGCCAAACAAGCGACCTACAGACGGCTCTCCCATTTTTGTCGGCCTCAACTTCGATGGCAATCACGCTCATCTCGATGACAAAAATATTCGACTTCCTTCGGGCTGGATGCTGAATGGTCGAAAAGGTGTTCAAGACCATCGTGCCTTGGAGGATGGGCGCGGGCTGAGCAAAACTCAATGGCCAATCGAGCAGATCATCAAGTCGGGCTATGCGGTCTGCACCTGCTACTACGGCGATATCTCGGAGGATCGAAAAGAAACGGCTGGGCCGCTAGCACCGTTTGTTGTTGACCCCATGCTGAAGGACCGTCTTGAGCGAACTGAGAGCATCATGCTGTGGGCGTGGGGCGTTCACCGAATGGTGGATTTCATCGAGACGATGCCTGCGATCAACAAGAAACGGATTGCCGTTATTGGTCACTCGCGGCTCGGCAAGACGGCACTGCTAGCTGGTGCGTATGACGACCGCATTGCCGCCGTATTCCCGCATCAAGCTGGCTGCGGCGGCACTGGCCCGAGCCGACACGCGGATGTAAAAGCAGAGTCGGTCAAGCGCATCAACACGGCCTTCCCGCACTGGTTCAGCGGGACGTTTAAAACGTATAACGAAGCTCTCGACAAACTCCCAATCGATCAGCATTTGCTCTTGGCCATGTGCGCCCCACGGCCGGTGTTGTACACCAACGCCGAGGACGACAAGTGGGCCAACCCGAGTGGCCAGTTCGAGATGATGCAGTTAGCCAACCCGGTATACCAACTCTTTGGCAGCAAGGGTACAAATTCGATGTTACCGCCGAAGTTGAAGGAACTGAACAACCAGCAACTTGGCTACTGGATGCGGCCGGGCAAGCATGAGCTCAACCCGGACGACTGGGCCACGTTCAGCAAGTTCGCTGACACGTGGATGAGGTAATTACAAACCTGCCGAGAAGCCTTCATTCACCACGACTTTCAATTTCTCCGAGGCCTGCTCAAGAATCGCATGGGCAATCTGGCTGGGATTATACCCAGCATTGAGGCGCACCAATGGCTTGCCGTACTTGGTGCAGTACTGTTGAACAGACGCGTAGTCGTGACTCGACCAACGGATCGCCAGCACAACCACGGCAACATCACTTCGTGCAATGTCCGCCTCGAACACCGTGAACGAAGTATGTTCTGGTGTGCT
>JBBRME010000182.1:0-9188 GCA_038230995.1 Gemmatales bacterium | reverse complement strand
CGTTTGGGCTTCTGTCCAGAGCGTTTCGGCGTCGGGTTCAAGCCGGTGCAAAAGCCGCGTGAAGGCATCGTGAGCCGGGGGATCGGAAGTGATCGGAGCGACCTTGGCCGCTTCCGTCGCCGAGATGTAGAGCGGCGAGGCAATCAAATGATCGATGTAGTCGTTGTCAGAAACCTTCGCGTCAGGCATCCCTCAACCGTAACCCGACAACCCGCTCCGCGCAAGACCAGAAATGAGCACCCACTGCGTAAGTCCTACTGTTGTACAAAGAGCAGTATTTTCTCGGCTTAGCGCTGTTCACGTTTGGAACGATCAGTTCCAATCTGTCGGATGAACTTTCAGTCTGCCGCGAGAACTCGTAGTTTCCGCATGAGTTGAATTGACCACACGCCACTCGTGTGGATACCGTGTGAAAAGAGAATTCAACACCCACAGAACATCACGAGACCTCGCCATGTGGCACGTGATCTCCCCGGAAGTGCTCGCAGAAGCCAAGGGGCTTTCTATCGGTGCAACGGGGTTCTTTCTGTTCGTCGGCCTCATGCTGTGGGGCTTCGGCTGGCGTTGGCACAAGTTCTGGACGGCCTTCACCATCACACTTTTGGCCGGGTTGCTAGGTCTCACGTTTGGTCGTTCGGCAGGCCTGCCACTGTTAGCGGTCGCCCTCTCCGTCGCAGTAATCTGTGGCGTGCTGGCGATGGAACTGGCGAAGATTCTAGCCTTCCTCACTGGTGGCGTAGCCGCGTGGCTGGGTGCACAAGTCATACTGCCGCAAGCTCAGGAACTTTGGGCCGCATTCCTTTGTGGTGGTCTCGTGGGTGTTTTGCTGCACCAGTTCTGGACGATGCTCGCCACCAGTTTTGTAGGTACGGTGATAGTTGGGCACACGACGTTGCTGTTTCTGGATCAGTTGAATGTGGTCAAGGATGCTGACTTTGCCACCCAATACGCCGCAGCCATCAATGGCTGGGCGGTGTTATCGACCATTGTGGGCATCATTGTTCAGGCGAAGACAGCCAAGAATGAACCGGCAAAGGCCGAGGAAGTCGCATCGGAAGAAGCAGCAACCCATTCGCATGTCCAACTCCCGATTCGGGTCGCAGCTTAACTTCCTTGAACTTCCGTAATACTCAAGCCGATCGTGCCAAGCACTTGGCGGAGGACATCGAGTTTGTCGTCATCCACGGCCAGCATGGTTGGCCCTAATCGATCCGCAATGTGTTCCGAACTAACGGGCCATTGCACGATGCCATTGGTCAGCGCTTCACTCGGCAACTCTAGCACGATGCGACGTTGAGCCTCAATTGGATTCATGCTTGATGCGATTGCAAACAACTTGGACGAGGCAGGCATTTCATGACCAGTTCGATTGAAGAACCACGTCTCGATCTCTGCTAAGTTCCATCCGCCAGCCAAGGCGCTGCACAACTTCGGTGGAGTCACTTCAAATTGACGGTAAGAACCAGACTGCTCGACTCGCAGTTCCGCGATACGCGTGATTTCAGTTTCGAGCAGTAAGTCGGCCTGAGCGGTGTCAACTCGGAGCGTAATACCGTCGGGTTCTACTTGCACGCACTTAGATGGTTTCAAGTCGTAGTCGCGGTTGCCCAACAAGCGGAGTTGTTTGAAGTCCGGGTCGGCTCCATCTGAACAAATACCGATTCGGTCGCTCACTCGCAGGGCCACCAGACCACGCGATATAGCTTGATCCAAGTCCGCTGCTGATAGAAATTCAACAAGTGTTGCTGATGGGTAAACACTGAGGCGTTCGCGTTTGTTCGTCCAGCGTTGCAACAAGTCGGACACTGTTGCGGGCACAGGCTTGGTGCCGTGTTGATTGAGTGTTTGCAACACACCTGCCAACGTTAGGCCGGACTCCAAGCCGCGATACATTTGCTCAGCATTGAGTTCGAGTGTGCAGGCCGCACCTAAACGCTTCCAGGTGGCGATACGGGTGAGCTTGGCGATCAGCGGCGGTGTCAAACATTGCCGAAACGCCAACACTTCCGCGTTGGGTTGAACCAAGAGTGCCTGAGCAATCACCGATGGCTCTTCAGGCTTAGGTTCCGAAAGCACGAGGTACCGGCCGAAGGCTGATATCCGAAAGCGCTTGTCGTCTTCGCGTGCCACGTCGACAAGGCCAAGCGGATACAGCACTCCAAGCACTAACGGTTCAATCCAGCTAGCCCCGCGAGTCTTCTGAGTCTCTCTCGAAAGATGACCCTGCCAGTGGGGATGATTGCCCCAAATCCACTCTGCAAGTTCTGAAGCTGATACCCAACGGCGATCCGCTTGACCGAGCAGTAAAATCACGATGGTTGTCATGGAAGCTAGCGTGGAGCCAGTATCTTCCGTGGATTGATGGCCTGTTACGGGATCCCAAATTTCGATCTTCAAAAGCCCACGCAGTAATTGTGTCAGCAGATCCCAGCGACTTTCCGGAGGCACAACCGCCTTGCGATAGATGAGTTGCTCTTCACTGGATTCAATCCAACCCAATGCAGCAGCCCAAGCCAGCGCGAGCGTACCGTGATCTGGCAACTCAATCCGAGAATCGTCCGGTGCAGCCTTGAGCAACACGTGTGATTTCAACCGAAGGGCATCGCGTTTGAATAAAACTCCGGCTTGCGTTTGCCGAACAGGGGACTCCATGACCATTTGCACGGCTACAGACAACCGAAGCATCCATTCCAAACCGTCGGATGATTGACCATTCCAACTCGGGTGCTCCTCGCCAAGCACCGGCAGATCCATCGGTTCACGGATGGCACGGCTGGCTATCTCCGGCACGGTGAAGACTTGCCGACGTAGCGACTCGGCACTCGTTGCCAATTCATCAAAGGTGTTGAACGACTGCCCTAAGTTCAAGTCAGGGTAAAGTAGGCCTGCCTCTAGCAGGGTTTGAATTGGCGAAAGCCCTTCATGATGGCCCAGTGTTACCAACACTTGGAGCAGATCGCCTATTGGCCAGCGGTAGTTCCTCGTGATGGCCATAATGGCCAGTACTTTCCGAGAGACACTCGGCACGTCGCGCAAACGCCGGTCGATCATCGGCGGGTTCACCATGACACTGATGGCCTTCTCAGCGAGGTCATCGAGTTCAAGCGGTTGACGTGGTTTTACAAGGGCCGAAAGAACACTTCGTCGCAATACGAGATTGTAGTGCTCGAAGGTTTGGCGTATGGAATCGAGATTCGGGTCATCGTGGCGCATCTGTATGTTGTATGACGATGCGGGTTCACTGGACTCGGAACCATTCGACTGCTTCGTAAAACAGTGTTGTTCTTTCATGGAGTGGAGCAAAAGATGAGTCAGAAGACATGGGGTGGGCGGTTCAGTGGTGGTACGGATGCGCGAGTCGAGCAATTCACAGAAAGTATTTCTGTCGACCGTCGTCTCTACAAGCATGATGTGATTGCAAGCCAGGCTCATGCCCGCATGTTGGCCGAAGTCGGTTTGATTCAAGCGAACGAAGCTGAGCAAATCTGTACGACGTTGGATGAGATTGCAGCGGACATCGAAGCAGGGCGAATGGAATACTCAGTGAGCCTGGAAGATATTCACACGCACATCGAGAGAGCATTGATTGCCAAACTCGGCGACGTGGGACGAAAGCTGCACACGGGTCGCAGTAGGAACGATCAAGTCATCACCGATGTGCGTCTCTGGGTACGCGACGCGATTGATGAACTCGACGACCGTATGGCAGAACTACAACGGGCTTTCCTGGCTTCTGCCCTGCGTGAAGATGGTGTCATCCTGCCAGGCTACACACATTTGCAACGTGCTCAACCGGTGCTGGCGGCCCACTATTTCCTCGCCTACATCGAGAAGTTTCAACGAGATCGCGACCGGCTGACCGATGCCCGTCGGCGTGTCAACGTGTTGTCACTGGGTGCAGCGGCGCTGGCCGGGAGTTCGCTACCGATTGATCGGGAGAGCGTGCGTCAGAAACTTGCTTTCGATAGCGTTGCCCGCAACAGCCTGGATGTTTCCAGCGACCGCGACTTCCTGTTGGAGTTCGTTTTCGATCTGTCGTTGATTGCCGTGCACCTCAGTGGCTGGGCCGAAGAGTGGATCATCTGGAGCACCACGGAGTTTAACTTCCTCGACCTGCCTGATGCTTTCTGCACGGGGTCGAGCATCATGCCGCACAAGAAGAACCCCGATGTGCTGGAACTCATCCGTGGCAAATCGGGTCGGGTGATCGGCACATTGAACCAACTACTGATTCTGGTAAAGGCTCTGCCGCTGGCCTACAACCGCGACTTGCAAGAAGACAAAGCCGCCTTGTTTGATGCGTTCGACACGATCGTCGGTTGTCTAGCCGTAGCCGCGCCGATGGTGTTGGAAACAAAGCTTCGCCGAAAGGTGATCGAAGGCCGGCTGGATGATGGTTACCTCGATGCCACCACCTTGATGGAATCGTTGATCGGCAACGGCGTGCCGATGCGGACGGCCCACGAAACTGTTGGCCGATTCGTGAAAGAGTGCGAACAACGACAATGCCGGCTCACTAACCTTCCGCTTGAACTCTTCGACGCCGTGGCACCAGGGCACGGCGAGCGGATCCGTGCAAGTTTAGGCGTGGCTAATGCCGTGGCTGCATTCCGAACCTACGGGAGCACTGCACCCAGCGAAGTAGCTAAGCAAGTTGCGGACTGGCAGATGAGGCTGGGCTCGTGATGGCGATCGTCAAAACTGAACGGTGGGCCTGAACCTACCGTCTGTTTGTAGTGGACAACATGATCGGTGGGCTTTCACCCACCGATCAGCAAATCTCTACTTCTTGGCGGTGCGTTCACTGGTGTTCAAGCTGGTAAAATCGATGGTGAGGTTGTCGCCAGCCTGGAAGTCGATCTTCTGTTCCTGATACTCCGGCAGTCCATTGCGGGTGATCTCGGCTTTCATCACGTACTGGTAGCTCTTGCCGAGTGCCAGTGTGGGTGTCGTAAACAGTCGAACCAGTTCGCTGCGCTCGTTCTTTGCACCGTTCACGAACAGCGTAGCACCTTCAGGTAGCTTCACGGTGAACTTGGCGTGATCCATCACTGGTGGCTTTACGGTCGGTACTTCGTCCATCGTTCGCGAGATACCGTTGGCGTTACTGTTCGATTCGATTTTCACTTCAGGCAAAGCTTTTGCACTTTGATCTGTTGCTGATCGTGCCTTGCCGCTGAGAATGTCGTTGAAGTCCACCGTTGTGGATTTACCACCACGGATGTTTACCTTCTTGGTGATCGTCAGCGTCTCGCCATCACGAACGAACTCGATCTTGAAGGAGTACAGTGCTTCGCGATCTGTCGGCAGTGATGGTGTCACGAAGGTCCGCTCACCATCTTTCACAGTCATTGACTTGCCTTCCACAAACAGCTTGGCATCGGTTGGCATCCGAACGATAACGGTGCCACGGTTCGCCTGGTTCTCTGGTTGAACCGGGTTCTTCAGGCTGCCACGAGTTTCAGTCACGCCTGGGGCTTCACGTTGTGGCGACCAACCTGGCATTTGCATCGGCACATTTGGGCTGTCGATGGTCGGGTATTCGTAGGGTGAAGGCGAGCCGACTCGGGGGATCGCCATGTTGTTACCAAAGACGGCTGGCGTGTTGCCGCAGTTGCAATCGCCGTTGGGCAGGCCGTAGCCTGCTTCAATCGGCATTGCATAGCCACCACCGCTGCCTGGCATCATCATCGGCTGTTGCTGCATCCCGGAGTAGAGGCCACCGGTGCAGGAACTGCCACCGTAAACAATACCCCCGTTGCAAGACGAAGATGGTGCGCTGGCGTAGCAACCACTGGGCTGTGGCGCTGCGGCATAGCCGCGGTCGTATCCACGATCAATCGGTCGGGGTGGCAGTGGGTCGCGTTCGCGGGCCATCCCTGAACCGCCGCAGCAACCACCGCCGCAGCATCCGCGATTACCAAAGAAGAAATCACGAACGCCGCCATGGAACAGTCCTCCGCAACATCCGTTGCAAGTCGAGGAACTCTTCCGGTCTGATTCGCTACTGCTATGGCACGATGAACCGTTGAAGAGTTCGCGGAAGAAACCATTAAATTGTGGTACTTCCGGTGCGGTGGTCATGGCCATCATCATGGCGATGGTGTACATTTCGGCGACTCCAGCCGAGCGGATGCAACTGCCACGTGAAACTGGGCAATCTGCATCGTCGTTACTGAAGATGTAAACTGTTCGAGGTCGAAATACAAAAGAACTGAATGTAAAATCGACAATCGGATCACCCAGCGCGCCTTCGACTCCCGCGTTACAGGCGTGCTGGGTACAATCCGAATAACCGGCCGGGTCAATTTGTGTGAAACTGTCCGGTTTATGCTAATTTTAAGGGGTTTCTGTGCCTCATCGTCATCTGGCATGGTTCGTGTTCGTTCCGCTGTTTGTGATCGCGCTCAGCGTATGGTCGTTTCAAACTCCGCCGCCGGAGAGCGACTACAAGCGTATGCACGCGATTGCGGATGTGCTTGCGGAGGTTGATAAGAGCTATTACCGCGAGCTGACCAACGAAGAAAAGCAAGCCATGGTTGAGGCGATGATCAAAGGCGGTATGCGCAGCCTTGATCCTTACTCCGAGTACTTCAACGAGAATGATCTCAAGCAGTTCACGTCCGACACTCGTGGTGTCTTCGGTGGTATCGGTGCGCTACTGGATGTGGATCTCAAAACAGGGCGGCTGATTGTCGATGCCCCAATGCCGGATAGCCCGGCCATGGATGCTGGGATTCTGGCGAAAGATGAAATCCTCAAAGTTGATGGCGAGCCAGTGAACCCGAAAGATCCTGAATCCTCCCGTACCAAGATCAAAGGCGAAGCGGGCACCAAGGTCACCCTGAACATCCAACGTGGCGAGAAAAACTTTGATGTGACGATCACGCGGGCCATCATTCAAGTGCATGCAGTGAAAGGGTTCCGTAAGAGCAAGACCGATCCAAAGACTTGGGACTTCATTCTCGATGCCGAGTCCGGCGTGGCCATTATCCGCTTGAATGAGTTCAGTGAAAAGTCGTTTGCCGAGGTGCAAGCGGCCCTCAAGGCCATTGATGAAGCCGGGGCCAAGGCGTTGATCCTCGATATGCGGAACAACGGCGGTGGCTTACTGAACATGGCCGAGAAGATTTCGGATTTGTTCCTCGCGGAGGGGGTCATTGTTCGCACGCAGGATCGCTACGAGCTAGGCAAAGTCACGAAAGCCAGTCGGGATGGTACACCTTGGGAAGACGCCAAGAAACGGCCACTGGCCGTGTTGCTCAACGGGGCAAGTGCCAGTGCCACGGAGATCGTGGCGGCAGCACTGCAAGACAACAAGCGGGCTGTGATCGTAGGCGAGCGGAGTTATGGCAAAGGCAGCGTGCAGCGGTCGATCATTGCAGGCGACGAGAAGAGCGGGCTGAAACTCACTACGCAGATTTGGCTGACACCTAACGGCAGACACATCGACCGTGGGATCATCCTTACCAAGAAGGAAGCAACGGATAAGACACGTGACAAAGACGATTTTGGCGTGAAGCCGGACGAAGGTTATGAAGTGAAGATGGTGGATGGAGAGATGATCCAGTACTTCCTTCACTTGAGGGAGGTTGATCGTGGCCGAGAACCTAGGGAGGCTCCCAAACCAAAGGGTGAAATCAAGAAAGGCGAACTACCGGAGATTGACCCGAGCTATCGTGACCCGGTCGTGGAAAAGGCGTTGACGTACATCAAAAGTGCATTGAAGGCTGGGCAACAAGCACAAATCAAGCGAACGCTTGAGCCAAGCTAGGCGCATGAAAAATCCGGTCGGGTATCCGACCGGATTTTTGACTGACCTTACTTCTTCTTCTTTTCGTCGGCTGGTGCGGCTTCGTCTTCCTTCTTCACTTTCTTCTTCAATGTAATCTTCTGTACGCGGGTTTTAGGGATACCGAACGGACTTTGTCCTTCAATCCACTTCCCGTCTTCCTTCATCTTCAGAATGCGTTCCACACGGGTGAGAACGCAGCGGCTTCGCACGCCACCGGCTTTGCGCTTCAAGCTTTTGTCAATCGACATAGTTCACACAGGGTCAGGGTCTGTTGGGTTGGCGGAATCACTTCCACAAAGGAAAAGCATATCAGGAAACCAGCTCTGTACAAGTTGCCATTGACCGGACTTTTGGACGGGTAAGACAAGATTCTCTGGTGGCTGACCTGCTGCTTTCAGCCCAATGGGCTGTCTCCTCCAGCCCAGGGCTTCGCCCTGGGTAGGAAAGACCCATCGAATCGACCCTGAAGGGGTCGTTCAACCTGAGGGAATGGAGCGACCCTTTCAGGGTCGTGGTAGAGAAGACTCTGTTCCCAGGGCATAGCCCTGGGCTAGAGGAGGCAGCCTTTCAGGCTGAATACAGTTTTGCCATGTTGGATCATCTGGAGATGACCCCCAGAGAATATGGTTGCACCCTTTTGGACTGTAGCGATCGACCTGGAATTGATACCCGTTCATGCTGTTTGTGGGAGCAGTGACGGTTTTTACTTGGTCGCGGCTTGGACGAGGAAGTCGTGGCACTCCGACCCGCATGGGCGTTCCGCTCAATCGCCGTGCTGGATTCGGTGGACGTACCACCCGAAGTCGATTGCCCACTCTCCGGGTTGACCGTGTTCCACGATCCCATCGACGACGACGAGGTCTTGTCGAAGGTATACCCCTGCGTCGGCCCGTCGGTGGCCGTCTGATGGATGCTCCCCGTGCTGGTCACCGTGCCGCTGGAAGTGGCCAGACCCGCCACCGGGTTCCAGTTCTCCTTGTGTTTTGCATACTGCGAAAAAGCGCATCAGAGGCTCAATAGAGAGCAATTGCTTGAAAATCGGCGCAATTAAAGCGGCACGAAGTCTTCGAGGAACTCATCCCAATGGCCCTGTGTCGTAACGCCAATCGCCTTTTGGTTTTCATCACCATCGTGGAAACCAGATAGCCGAAGTCCCAATTCCACGAAGAAAATCATTCCAACTGCCACTTGCGGAGAAGCATCATACATTCGAAGAAAATCAATCGGGTTGGCAACAGTAAAGAGATCGACTCCGTGGAATAACAACTCACCCTTCGAGAATACCGCTTCGATAAGTCGCTCAGACTTTGAATGATAACCCAACGATAAACCTTGTCTAGACTCAGATCGACCATCAATTGGATCAAGAAATACCCGGTCTGGAACGCCAACT
>JBBRME010000181.1:0-9195 GCA_038230995.1 Gemmatales bacterium | reverse complement strand
TCCTTGTACTGGCTGGCGTCCATGCCACCGCGAAGTGCATCGCAACTTTGCCAGAGGGAGGAGTACAGTTCGGACTTCTTCAGGGCCATCAGTCGATTCGCTTGTGGTGGGAGTGTTCGCCTTTTCTACAGAAAGGACTGGTATGAACATCTTTCGAGGTTCGCGTTAGGCTTACAATTGGGGCAACTTTAGTTCTTGTCCACAAACTTTGAAACGTGACGGTATGGCTTGGACTACGTTGAAAGGCCGACGCTACTGCAGGTAGTCCTACCAAGAGAACGGGAAGGTCAAGAATCGGTACATCAGCAGTGAAAGGCAACGGTATTAGCACAGGAAGCCGGGTTTCGAATTCATCATCGGCAATGGCAGCCTCGATCAACGGCGACAACCCACCAGAACATCAAAGTCCGCAATAGGCGTGAATGGTACCAAGGTACATCGGGTTCAATTGATCGAGCCAGGCTTCGCCACGGGCCTCGGCCACCCGGCGCGCAATTCTTGTTTTCAAGGACTCCGCAGCACGTTTGGTGAAGGTGAACGCGACGATCTCACTTGGCTGGACGCCCTGATCGAGCAGCGACACGATTCGACGAGCCATCGCTTCGGTCTTACCTGCGCCAGCACAGGCCACTACCTGGAGGTGACCAGAACCGTGACCGATGACTGCGGTCTGCTCAATGGTAGGTTTGAAGGACATAAGTTTTTCATTTGAGTGGTTTTTGCAAATGCTGCCGATCTGGCTGTAGATAACGTAGTGTTGTCAGAATGATCATGTAATTTGAAAGATTCTTGCCTGTCCGCCTCCAAGTCCTTGTGTTCGTCACAGCGGTGGTGAGTGCTCGTCTACGACAGTTTCGTCAGGCCTTGGCTCGGCGGGGGCTGCGGTTGCCCGTGCTGCTGCCGCATGTGTTCCTCGATCTCCTGATTGTGCTGGTCTCTTGCTTGGCAGTGCTTGTTCACCGCTTCCACGACCGCGATCCGTTCTTCCTTGGTCAACGCCCACTTGCTTGGCTGCTTCTCCGGCTGCTGGCTTGGCTGTTGAGCGGGTTGGCTGTTTGGCTGTGACATTGGCTTGGTTCTCGGCTGGTGGTGGTGTTGATGCTAGTGGGACTGTAACCGGTTCACGAGTCGAATTCTTGAGTGTGCTGCGGAAGATCAACATCCGGCATCACGGTCTCGACTGTGATGTCCCTTATTGGTGCAGCGCCTTCGTCCGGCAGTCGCTCACCGGTCATCCCGACCCAGTTCGCCAAGATCATGTCAAGGTGCTTCGTCTCTGTCCACATGACCTGTAGGATTGCTCCCGTCTTCGGATCGAAAGTGATGCGATTCATCATCCGCTGCAACACCAGAGGCCACTCCCTCGGCGACTTGATGGTGCCGTCCTCGTTGTAGATCGCTGTGTGGTTTGCGTTGACACGATTGAAAAAGTCTACTGCCAAGGAGTTGCTGTTGCACCGGGCTGCCGCAGCAGCAGCACGCCGGACACGATGGATCTCCACAGGCACTGCGAGCCGACACATCACTCGGCAAAAAGTCGTTGCACGCCGCATGGCTCGTGCTGCAACAACGAACGACCACGCAGCAAAAGTGACACCGACCTGCCAGGTCGCATCTGCGGGATCACTCCGTGGCCAGCAAGTCGCCCAGCGTATCGGGTTGTAGGGTTTTGAATTTCGTCTCCAGCACTTTGATGTATTGCCAGTTCGTTTTCGTCAGGGCCGTGGCATTCTCGGCCCACAGTTTCGCCGCACGATCCTTGTGGACAACGTTGATGTCTTCGAGGCCTTTGGTTTCGAGCAGATAATGCACGCCATCGGTGTATGGATAACAAATTTCTGTCATGGTCGCATCTTCTTGCTGAATACACCTTCAGACCGGCATCATGAACGATCCGGTTCATATTCCTACTGGAGAGGATCATGTTCAAGTTTTCGCTAATCGCGGTGATTCATCTGATTGCCGTGTTGGTACATTTCGTCTCAGAGTCGTTGGCGGCGATCCTCGCGCACTACCACGTTCCACACCAACACTTCTGTCTCGTGTATCTCGTCGCCGCTATCGCCTCACTGATGCTGATGATCGTGGCCATCGTGGAGGAATGCCGCAAAAGCAAGTGACATTCTGATGGAACTTCCGAATAACGGTTCGGGATTCAACAATTCTTTTGGTTGAAGTGAATTTTCGCAGACAGACAGTTGCATTTTGAGGCGCGGCAATGGTAAACTGCAACAGCCGATCCCGCCGGTTCAAACTCCTTGAACCATACCCCCACACTGGGGAAATCTGAATGATGCACCTGAACGTTTCTCAGTAGTTACCGTTCCTTGATCTGCTGATCAGACGTTTCGTTTCAATGCGGTACACGTTGTGTGCCGCGTTGTCCTGCTGTGTATGTCGATGTTGTGATACCGATTGCTATTGATGCGATCCGGTGCTGCGAATCGCTGCGCAATCACATTAAATCAAGAAGCATCAGTATCTGAATTATGACTAATGAGAAACGATATCAGCATCCGGAATTCGTGTCATCAAACATTGAGACCTAAGCAAAGGACTCTGTCCTTATCTTCCTTGATCATCACCTCCGAAAGGAATCGATCATGGCCAGCAAACTGACTCGCGGTTGCTACCGCCTCATCGCCGTGTACCTTCTACGGCTGCTAAAGCAAAATCCGAACCCAATCATCATCAACAAAACGGTTCGGGAGTTCTTCTTCGACACCGTGCTACCGGTGGCTCGTGAACTCAAGCGCCGCTCGCAGACGCAGCAACTGACCGCCACGGAGGTCAAATCGATTGTGGCGAAGGCCGTGCAGAATGGACTGAACAACGAATATGGGCATTTCCTCACATTCATGCAAAAGAAATCGGAATCCATCAGCAAACGCTTCGTGCAGATCGACGCCACTGCCGTTTATGACGGCACACTCGAATACATCCTGAAGGCGGTTCGCCAACGAAACATGACCGAGAGGCATTTGTCCGGTCCGCACCTATGTAATTATATTAGTTGGAAGATGCGGAAGGCCGCCATCACGCAGACGAGCAAGTCACTGTCTCAGCAGGGGTTGACCGGCAAGTCCGGAGTCTGGTCGACGGCCCGCCGTTGCGATGAAACACCTGTACAGAACCACCCCGATCCGAAAACCAAGTTGTGCGATGCCCTGTCAGAGACGTTGGCATTTGTAGAGTTCTTCAACGCGGATGAAGCCAAGCGCAATTCGGCAGCAGAAAGCTTCCTCACCTGGGCTGCACCTCTGTTATTGCGAAGAAACCTGAAGAGCGAGGACATCCAAGTTCAAGCGCTGATAGCTAAAATGAATGGGCAAGATGTGCACAATTTTGCTGTTCAACATGTGACTGAGCAAGACGTGATAAAGTTTGAGAAACGGATGTCGCGGTTGTTGGAGTCTCTTCGCTTGTACGCCAAGGATCGGTATGAAGCAGGTTGTGAAGAATTCTGGACGTTGCGGCTGAACAAGTATCCGCTGAGCAAGCGAGCCAAGAGCAAAGGCTAACCGAGTCCTGAACCGCCACACTCATTATGAAGCCCTGTTGAACTCAGTTCCGATCGTTTAGGACGGCACTTGTAAAACCTCGTGCCGCCCTACACGATCGGAACTGAGTTCAACGCCAGCAGTCGTCCCAACTTCATCGCGGTCTCCAGCTTCAATCCACTCCTCTCGAAAAGCATCTAAGTATTTTTTCAAATTGCATGTCATCGACTTCGACAAGTGCAGAATCAGTTTTTAGATAAGCCAACCAACACGGTTGGATCACTAAACTGGATGACTCAGCTATGACATCGATTGTCTCAGTTGACAAACAGAAACTGGTCGCCTGCATGGTGCAAATGCCGACGGCGAACACTATCAACTTCGTGACACAAGGCAAAGAGCAGACAAGTATCTGCAATAAGATCACGCATGTGATCGCGCGGTACGCGGATTTGAACATTACCGCCATGACGACCGTTCGCCTCGGCGGCACGGACAGCGAAGCAAGTACGTTCCTAGGTGTTACCAACGCATCGGGCGACTCGAAGAGCCTCCAGAAACTCATGAACTTCGTTCAAGAGAATCCTTACCTCGATCCGGGTGGCAAGCCTGTTATTGCGGATGTGACCGGCAAGCTCACGGTGCTGGCACCAGACCGTACGCAGTTGCTGAAGGATATCACCTCGATTCTTGCAAAGAATGGTATCAACATCCAGACGTTGAAGAACCGCACATACCCCGAGATCGATGTCTTCGATTCGATCTGTGTGAGCCGCGACGCAACTCAAGCTGACGACTCGTTCATCCGTACTGGTGACTTCTTTGACTGCACTGGTGTGACCAGTGTGACAACCATGAGTCTGGAAGCTGCCCACGGTGCCATCAAGGAAGCCATGAAGGAGCTCAAGCACCTGGATGGTGCCGTCAGTACCTGGAAGGAAACCCGCAAGGGACGATAGCAGCAACCCGAACGGTTGCCAGCACTGGCAACCGGTCACAACCACACGTTTTTTCACTGCGTCCGCATCAGTCGATGCGGATCGAACCGGAGGACTACCCATGTTGAAGTTTACGACCAAAGACGCCGAGTTGCTGACCACCACCGTGTACGCCAGCACTGGCGGCACGGGCACCACCACTAGCACCGGAAGCACTGGTACCGGGGGTGGCACAGGGGACACTGGCACCGGCGGGGGAAAAGGCGGCACGGGTACCGGCACGACAAGCCAAAGCGGTACCGGTGGTGGTACAGAGGACAGTGGTATTGGTGGGGGCAAAGGGTGTACCGGCACGACAAGCCAAAGCTGTACAGGTGGCGGTACGACTGGCACCGGTGGTGGAACTGGCGGTGGGGGCAAGGGCGGAGCGGGTACCGGCACGACAAGCCAAAGCGGTACCAGCGGCGGTACAACTGGAACTGGCGTAGGGGGCAAGGGCGGAACGGGTACCACCACGACAAGCCAAAGCGGTATCAGCGGAGTTGACTCCGGTACGACCGGCACCGGTGGTGGCACAGAGGACACTGGCACTGGTGGGGGCAAGGGCGGAACGGGTACCGGCACGACAAGCCAAAGCGGTACCAGCGGCGGTACAACTGGAACTGGCGGAGGGGGCAAAGGCGGCACTGGTACCGGCTGGGGTACAACCAAGGCCGAAGGCTTCCTCGAAACCCACGTGTACGCCTCGAAGGGAACCGTGAGTGTTTATGAGCAGGGTGGGCCGATCATCTATGCGGGTGCGGCAGCCGCCTTTCATGAAAACCCACATCACTTCCTGACCGGCTACGACTTCGCCACTGAACTGGAACAAGGCCACTTCCACCTTCCTGGCGGTGCCTAAAAACGCAACCTCAAGCGGGCCGTTCAACGGCCCCGAATTCGTTCCTCTCCTCCGAACCCGAGGTTCCCATGTCTTCTGATTTACCCGGCAACAATGAACTACTAGCTCTGTCGCCCGACGGCCGACTGGCTCTCACCAGTTACCATTCCGCGTGCATTCCCGATCTCGTGTTGCAGATCCAGCGACTGGCAACGGTACGAACGGTAACGGCTGTCGAGTGTCGTGGTGTCGATAACTTTGTTGACGACCAGCTTGTGAATGTGATTGCCCAAATGTCCAGCATTACACGGCTGGAGTTTGCCAACCAGAACGTGACTGAGGATCAAATGGAACGACTGATGCAGCTTCCCAATCTGCAGGAAATTCATTTGATCCGCTCACTAACGTTGACGGAACGGTGCGCCGAGACGATGAAGAATCGCATCCGAAAGCTGGAAATCGTCGGTTGTCCGTGTATCGACTGATATGTGGTACCTGCATAGAGCGTTGAAGTTGTACGGTGCACCCGAAAAAAAAAAACGCCACAGCTCACGCTGTGGCGTTTTCATTCTAATGACCCCGCGGGGATTCGAACCCCGGTCCATACCTTGAAAGGGTATTGTCCTAGGCCTCTAGACGACGGGGCCAAGTTCGCAGTCGACTTCGACTAGGACAACAGAATCCTAATCAGGTTCGGCCTTTCGTCAACCCAAGTTCAATTCGGTCTGACTGATACCGGATGAACGTCACAACGCTGAACATATCGACACGAGAAAGTTGGCAATTCCTGGGCACAATTGCCAGTCAAGATTCGCGGAATCTACTTCCCCAACTCGACGCACACCACTTCCATGTCGTTGCGGATGAAGCACTTCTTGTCCGCAAACGCAGGCGGTGTCCACACCACAGGTCGGCCTGCCATTTTGTTGGTCGGCTTCACCAGCAAAGCCCGGCTGATCTCCTCGTACCCCTTCGGTGAAAGCTTCGCCAGAATCAACTCACCCTTCTCGTTGAACAGGAAGAAGCGATCCTCATGCGGGGTGAGGAAGGCATTGCCCCAACGCACGGGTTTGCCTTCGTCGGTGGCGGTGCCCACGATTGGCTTGCGGGTCTCCCACACACGCTCGCCGGTGTCGGCCTTCAGGCATCGCAGTTCGCCGTAACTGCACACGCCGTAGATGTGCCCATCCTTCAGGTACGGCGTGGGCATAATGCTGTGTAGTTTGTCGCTGCCTTCGGGCTTCTCGCTTTTGCCGGTGCCCTTCCACACGACGCTCACGCTGTCCTTCTTGGGCGTCAACATCATCGGCCCTTCGTAAAAGGCAGTCACGAAAAGGTTCTCGCCGAACTTCTGGGGCGTGGGCGCGGTGAGGGCGTAGTTGGTTTTGAAGTCCTGCTTCCAGAGCCGCTTACCAGTCTCGGGGTTCAAGCCCAGTACTGCGGCGCCGTGCCATACGATCAGCGTGCGGGTGCTGTCGAACGTCTCGATCACCGCCGCAGCATAGCCACAGTCGGCTTCGGTGGATTCAACTTCCCACAGTGTTTTGCCCGTGGTCTTGTCGAAAGCCATCACGAGGTTCTTCTTCGTTCCGCCGGTCACGCAGATGAGCTTGTCGCCATCGAGGATCGGGTGCGAAGCGAAGCCCCAGATCGGCACCTTTGCAGCAAAGTCCTTGACGTAGTTCTTCGCCCACGCCACGGTGCCATCGGCCACCTTGAGGCAGCGTAGGTCGCCCATGGTGCCGAGGGTGTACACGAATTCGCCGTGAACCAGTGGCGTGCAGCGTGGCCCCGCGGCATACCCCACGTTCTTGTAGGTCACGGCGTATTCGTCTTTCCAGAGTTCCTTGCCCGTCTTGGCGTCGAGGCACAGGGTGCGTTCCTTGGCCTGGGTTTCACCCGGTTGATAGTCCGGCACGAACACTTTGCCTTGGGCCACCGATACGCCGGAGTACCCACCACCGATCTTCGTGCTCCAGAGTTGCTTCGGCCCGCCATCGGGGAATTTGTCCACGATGCCGGTCTCGCGCCACACGCCATCACGCTTTGGCCCAAGGAACTGTGGCCACTCATCGGCGACGGCAAAGGATGAGGCAATCAACAAGAACAAACAAGCGATGCGCATCATGCGGGAAACTCCGGGTATCGTTGGTTATTGTAGAGTTCAAAGGCAAAGACGATTCTTGACAGAGTCATCGGAGCAAAACCAAAAACCATTTCACCGCAGAGAAAGAAGAGGGCACGAGAGTACAGACAGAAAAAGTAATCTACAAAAAACTGAATCACTCCATGTTTAGGTTCTTGATTCTTCTCTTGTGCCCTCATCTTCCTCTGCGGTGAACATGTCTTTCTCTGCTGTTCATCATTCTCTGCGGTGAATGATCCACACCGTACCGGTTTTGGTAAACTTCGTTCATGCTTCCGTTCCTCGCTGCTCAATGGTTTTCCCTCACGCTGGTGCTGCTGGCCATGGCGTGGGTTGGTACCGCCCTACTCCGCAAGCGCGGCCTCGGCTGGGCGTGGACGGGTGCCACCGCACTGGTGGCGTTCGCCACCGGTGCTTGCTTCCTTCATGCCCGCACGTATCGCCTGAACGAAACCTGGCCGGATCAATCGGTCGGCTTCACCGTGGCGCTGGGTGCGTTGATTCTCTTCACCGTGGTTGGTGCATTGCTGCTGTTGCTGCGGAAGTGGTCGTACGTGTTCGGTTGTCTTTGTGCAGCACTTGTGATGGTTGGAATTGGCGGCTGGTTCGGGCGTGATCTCGGCCAAGGCATTCTGGATACCTGCAAGAGCGTGGTGTGGACTCGCTTTGTCTCGCCGTGGTGGCTGCTGCTTCTGCTGATCGTTCCGGGTGTCTACCTCATCAGCCGCAAGAGCCTTGCGGGGCTTGGCCCGGTGCGCCGCTGGGTCGCCATCAGTGCCCGTAGCTTGATGCTCACTTGCTTGATCCTTGCACTGGCCGAGCCGCGTGTTCGCAGGCCCAGCGAGAACATGACTGTTATCTTCGTAGTGGATCGCTCCGCAAGTATTCCGCGTGAACTGGAAGACACGCAATCTGGCGACGTGATCGACCGCCGCTGGAACCGAATTCGCCAAGTCATCGAACAAGCCGTGAAGTCGCGGTACAGCATCAACCGCGAGGATCAGTTCGGCGTCATCTTCTTCGGCAAGCGGCCCAAGCTGGCCTTCCCGCCCACGCCGCTGGTGCCGGTGCCCATTGATGAACAATCCGGTGGCAAGCTCGACGAAAACTACACCGACATTGCCAGCGCCCTCAAGCTGGCCATGGCTACGTTCCCCGAAAGCACCGGCAAACGCATCGTGCTGGTGAGTGATGGCAACCAGAACTTGGGCAGTGCCGAGGAGCAGGCCGAGATCGCGCGGAAGAACAACATCGCCATTGATACCATCGCCCTCGCGCCGAACTTCCGCAACGAGAACGAAGTGCTGGTGCAGAGTGTGGAGGCCCCGCCGGTCTCGGCCATCGGTGCCCGCTTGCCCATCCGTATTCTGGTGCGGAACAGCCACCCAACAAAGGAAGTGACTGGTCGATTGTCGCTCATCCGAACCGGGGGCGAACTTAACGGTGTGCAGGTCGATGTGGATCGCGACATCGCGATTGAAGAGAGTCCACAAGTGCTTGACACCACCAAGAAGCCAGCCCGCGTGGTGCTGAAGCCCGGTCTGAACGTGTTCAAGTTCCGCGATGACGAGCAAACCAAGAAGGACACCAGCTACACCTACAAAGCGAAGTTCGACCCCGACGTGCCAATACCCGGCGACCGCGTGGCCAACAACAGGGCCGATGCCGCCGTGGTAGCTCGTGGCCAACGGAAGATCCTGTTCCTCGACGGCAAGACCCGCGAAGAAGACT
>JBBRME010000180.1:0-9207 GCA_038230995.1 Gemmatales bacterium | reverse complement strand
GTAGGCGCACTCAAAACTCCTTTGATCCACGATGATTTCAAATCACTCGAAGCCTACATCGACCGCCACAATAAATACTCGACTTGGGAAGCGAAGTTGAGGCACCGCTTTTTGACCACCGGGCAATACGGTGAGAGTTCAGTCAGGCCGAATCTGTACGGCAACGCCCAAGAAAAGCGCCGCTGGCTGAAGAAAATCGCTATCCGAATCCCGTTCGAATCGACGCTTTGGTTTCTGTATCATTACGTTCTTAAGCTCGGCTTCCTTGAAGGGCGGCGTGGGTTACTCGCCTGTCGCTTGCGAGCTCAATATATCGCGAATGTGCGGTTCAAGATCTTCGAACTGTACCATCGAAACTGATTCTACCTATTGGGTTAGACAACGATGTCAGATTTGAATTCGAAACGTCTCCTTGTCACCGGTGGGGCAGGTTTCCTTGGGCGAATGGTGTGCAATGAACTCCGTAAGCATGGGCCCTCGTACATTTCCGTCCCGCGCAAGGCCCAGTTCGATTTGACCGAGCAGTCGGCCGTGCGAAATATGCTCGACGAATTGAAGCCGGATGTCATTATCCACTTGGCTGCGGTCGTCGGCGGCATCGGTGCCAACCGCGAAAACCCCGGCCTTTACTTTTATCAAAATGCGATTATGGGCATTTTGCTCATGGAAGAAGCTCGCGTTCGCAACGTCTCCAAATTCGTCAGCGTCGGCACCATCTGTTCCTATCCGAAGTTCACGCCGGTTCCGTTCAAAGAAGATGACCTCTGGACCGGCTACCCGGAAGAGACCAACGCCCCTTACGGCATCGCCAAGAAAGCCCTGTTGGTTCAGGCCCAAGCCTACCGTCAGCAGTACGGCTTCAATGCGATCTCGTTGTTACCGGTGAATCTTTACGGCCCTGGTGATAATTTCGATCCGAAGTCGAGCCATGTCATCCCAGCAATCATCAAGAAGGTCATCGAAGCCCGCGACGCGGGGCGGAGTTTCATCGATGTCTGGGGCACCGGCAGCGCTAGCCGCGAGTTCTTGTTTGCCGCCGATGCTGCTGAGGGGATCGTGAAAGCAACCGCTGACTACAACGAGCCCGAACCGGTCAACCTCGGTAGTGGAATGGAAATTACCATTCGTAAACTGACCGAATTGATCTGCGAACTCTGTGGATTCCAAGGTGAGTTGAAGTGGGATCCGACAAAGCCTGACGGCCAACCGCGTCGATGCTTAGACGTCACCCGCGCGAAAGAGAAATTCGGATTCGTTGCCAAGACCGAATTCAGCGACGGCTTGAAGCAGACGATCGCCTGGTACGAAACAGCTCGCAAAGAAGGTCGGGCGTGAGCGACCGCCGACCGCACGCGGTGCTCCTCTATCACTACTTCCACCCAGACGACGTCGTCAGCGCACGCCTCTTCTCGGATATGGCCGAAGGGCTGACTCATCGTGGCTGGAACGTGACCGCAATGCCCTGTCAGCGGGGTTGCCACGATGAAAACATTGCCCGACCGCTGAGCGAAACTTGGTCCGGTGGCAGAATCGAACGCGTTTGGCGACCGAATGCGAAGCAGTCCTCGGCAAAGGGGCGGATTCTGAATGCCGCTTGGATGCTGGCCGCTTGGGGTTGGCGAGCAATCATGACGCGTCGAAATCCGAATGAAGTCATTGTGATCGGCACTGATCCGATCCTGAGCGTAATCGCCGCGCTCCCGTGGCGATTCTTCCGAACCGGCACCCGCGTTGCACATTGGTGCCACGACCTCTACCCCGAAGCGGCGATCTCGGATGGGTTGCTCCGTGAACAATCACTGCCGATGAAGGTTTTGAAACGGTTGCTCGCACAGGCGTATCGTCGCTGCGGGTTGATTGCCGACCTCGGTTCCTGCATGGGAAAGTTGTTGAAGGAGTATGGTTCGAAAGCGACGACCGCAACGCTGACCCCATGGGCCTTGGTCGAACCCGAAACG
Source organism: Gemmatales bacterium (assembly GCA_038230995.1). Classification (GTDB taxonomy): domain Bacteria; phylum Planctomycetota; class Planctomycetia; order Gemmatales; family Gemmataceae; genus JALHQU01. The sequence goes on along the minus strand of JBBRME010000180.1, from coordinate 7,249 downwards.
ACATCAGCACCCGATCCGGTGGTGCGTTCTAGACTCTTTGGTGATACCCAACTCGGTTTGCTTTACTCCGGCAACTTAGGTCGGGCTCACAATTACGCGGAGTTCCTAGAACTCGCTCGTCTGCTGCGGAACACCGGTATCAGCTTCTGCTTCGCCGGTCGTGGTAACCGGGCCGACGAATTAAAAGCTGCAGTAAATTCCGAAGACTCCAACGTGACCTTCGCCGGGTTTGCCCCGGAAGCGGAACTCGAAGCCCGGCTGACCGCTTGCGATTTGCATTTGGTGAGCCTACGGCCTGAATGGACAGGCACCGTAGTCCCATCTAAGTTCTTTGGGGGACTTGCGGTCGGTCGGGGCGTGCTCTTCGTCGGATCGCCTGATTCAGCGATTGCGAAATGGATAGTGGAACACCGTGTCGGATTTGTTGCGACACCTGAAACCATCCCGAGTGTGGCCGCCGAACTGAAACGCCTCGCCGTCGACCCGACCGAACTCCTCGCCATGCGGCAGCGTTGTATCGCGGTCTACAAGAAGCACTTCTCGAAAGAAGAACAATTGAACCGCTGGGACGAGGAACTGAGAAAGTTGCTGCTGAAGAAGCGATAGTTAGAATCAATTCCAATTGATATCGGCTGGGGTAATCCGGCCATTATTTTCAAATTTGAGTGACGGGTCACATTATAGCCGACGAACAAACTCTTTATTATGTTGTATATTTGAGGAACTGGGTTGAAATCGTGTATTACACTTGAATTAAAGAGTGTACATTTGTCATATTTGACCTAATTAGAAGACTTAGGATTTAGTGCGGCGAGGCCATAATTGACTTCGCGTTTGTACTTGCGACCAGCACTGCCGAACGGATGGAACAGGTTGTAATAGAAGATGTACCAGAGTGCTGCGACACCGTCCATGAAGCCGATCTTCTTGCCTTCATCGTAGGCCCGGCCGTAGTAGGAAATCGGCACTTCATAGGTTCGGGCTTTCGTCTTGCACACCATCGCGGCAATCTCCACTTCCATGCCGAAGCCCTTGCTCGTGAGGATCATCGGCTTGATGACTTCTTTGCGGAAGGCTTTGTACCCGGTCTCGATGTCCGTCATGTTGCGGTTGGTCAGGCAGTTGCAGAAGAACGTGAGGAACTTGTTAGCAAGGAAGTGGCTGAAGTAATGCACCCGCGCTGCCTTGCGGACAAGGAAGCGACTGCCGAACACCACATCGGCATTGCCCGCCAGGATCGGAGCAATCACATCTGGAATCTCGGCCGGGTCGTACTCCAGGTCGGCATCCTGAACGATGAGCACATCGCCTTCGGCCATCGTCAGTGCTTGGCGGATCGCTGCGGTCTTGCCTTGGTTCTTCTCGGCTTTGTGGAAGCGAACTTTGGTTTCCAATGGCACTCGCTTCGCCACCACTTCGGCGGTGCGGTCGGTGCTGCCATCGTCCACCACGACGATTTCTTTGATCACATCACCCAAGGCCAGCACCCGCGTGATGATCTCATCAATCGTGTTTTCTTCGTTATAGACTGGCACCAAGACACTCAGCACGCCTGACTGTGGCAACGTCATGCTCCATACGCGTCTGCGGAAATAGAAATTGTATAGCGCGTCTGGTTTAGTTCTTTGGCATTTTACGGCAACGTTGTAATTTCAAATTGTGTTTACGTGTTTTTCGCCAGTTTCCAGTCGCAGCATACTGGAGTCGACCGGCACTACAGCTGACTATGAAAGAAACCACGCACAATTGCTTTGATCAGCATACAAAGAGAATCTTAGATCTGCGAAGTCGCCAAGAAAATCCCCGACAAGAAAGACGCACCGAAGCAATGACGCCAACCACCATACCTACGGCAAGCAATCACCGCTGGACCTTTGTCCCGCTGGGGTTGCTCGCCGTTGGTTGGGTCGCGTCGCAATACTTGTACTGGGGCATATCATCCGACGCTTGGGATCATTACCTCGTCAATGCTGCGGCATTTTGGGCGTTCACTCTTGCTTGGCCACAGTTTCGAGCCGTCAAGGCAGTTCCCCAACCAATCATAGGATTGTTGATTGCCCTACCAACGCTCGTGATTTTGCCTCTGGCCTGGTACTTCACTCTCTCTGATACACGTGGCCGCTCGTACTTGTTGTGGTATCAGTGGTTCGGCCTCCTGCTCTTATCGCTTGGCTATTTCGTGAGTCTTGCTGGTTTGCATGCCACACGACGATTGTTGTTCCCGCTCTTGGTTCTGGTGCTTTCGCTGCCAGTCCCTTCGTTGATCATGAATCCAATACAAGCTCAGCTACAGCAGATCACCGCAGTGTCCTCCGAAGCTACATTGAAGTTGATCGGCGAGAATGTCACTCGACGGGGTTTTGTGCTGACATTGCCACAAGGTGAGTTGGGTGTGGCTGAGGCGTGCAGTGGTGTGAAGTCGTTGTTCTCACTCGCCGCATTAGGGGCGTTCCTGGCCTATTACCGATTATTGAGTTTGCCACGAGCTGCGATGCAGATGACCATTGTGCTGCCCGTGGTTCTCATGGTGAACATTTTGCGTGTGGTACTGTGTGGTTGGATTCAAGAGCATATCGGGCGGCAGTACATCATCGGTGCTTGGCACGATGCCCTGAGCTATGGCTTGCTTCCGATTGGGGTGCTGATGCTATGGTTGGTTTCTGGTTGGTTGAAACCCCGCGTGACACTATCAGAAGAAGCGGTATCCTCTTCAACCGCTCTGCGTGTTAGCCCAATGAATTTTTGGTACTCAGTCATCATTGTGGTGCTGTCTGTTGCCGCAGGGGTCTATGGACAGAGTCAGTCGATACCGCACAGTCTCATGCCGAAGCTGGAGTCATTCCCGATGCAATTGCCCGGTGGGTGGATCGACTGCACCGACATCGGTGTTGAACAAGAGATGCACGACCAACTCCATGATTCCACATCATTCCACCGCATCTACCGGAACGACATTGGGCAACGGGTCATCGTCTGGGTCGTGGGTTGGGATTCGGCATCACTCATCTCTGGCTACCACCACCCGGATATCTGTTTGCCGAACGCAGGATTCCGTGAGGAACGGAGGTGGATCGAATCTGTGCGGTTGAATAATGGTGCCACGATTAATCTGACGGGCCGACAGATGCAGTCCTCTTCCGGTGAACTGGGCGTACTGTACTGGAGCCAAGAAGGTAGCCGAGTCTGGACGAACGACGACGAAACGAATGCCTCCAGGCTCCTCGGCCACAAGGCTTTGATTCAACGGCTGAACGACTTGATCGAAGGCAAACCACCTCTGAAGCCCGAGCGTCGTCTGATGGTCTCGATAGCGACATCGAATACCACCAAGTCAGGCTACATCGAACTCGCAGGATTTGCCAAGTCGCTTGCTGAAGCACTTCAAGCACATGACGAAGAGTTACGAATCAATCCGCAATTGCCATAATCCTGCAGTTCGTGGCTTCTGACTTCCGAACATATCTTTCGCAACGAACTGATAGACGATACCCAAGAGTAAACGCACTACCAATTCGAACACCTTCGACGACATATCTGAAGGTGATTTGCTATTGACCGATGCCGAGAGCACCATTCACCATAACTCCAAGGAGCAAGTGCAATGAGCACTTCACGACCCCATCCGATGACCGATTTCCCCCCACCTTGATCCAGGACGAAGACGCTCAGCGTCAATAACGTACCATGGTACCCACCCCAGTTCACCCAATGAATCCAACGCTCTCGACTCACCCGACACGCAATCCCTGTCCAGCAGTACAACAAATGCCAGCGAAAGCCGTGTGTAAAGGCAACATCGGAAAATCCTCACCTCGGGTTGAGTTGAGAGATCCAAAATCCGAGCCGAATCGACTTTGCGAGGAATCATCTTGGCGTTGAATAACCTGATACCGGAGAGCAAAAATCGCATCTTTTTAAACAGTGCTATGAACGAGCACCATGTCCTTCTGGCCCGCAAACTTTGTGATGACGGGTGGTCGTAGCTTAGCTCTTTGACATTTACCGCGAAACGCACTCGCGACGCAGAAATCAGTCCGTTCAACCGAATGGTTCTCGACGGAAATTACGCGATAGCTCTCCTTTTCCTAATCCACCGCGTACCCACGCTATGCCAGTTGAACCCGCTAGTCTAAGTCCGCTTTGCTTGACGCTGTCAAGCGTTCGGCCTTAGTGGGAGCTGTACTTCATCTCGTCGTCGTTCGGCAATCGCTGGATAGAGTATCTCAGCCGTGTAGCCCACCTCTTGACCGATCGGGGGATCGAAACCGAAGAGATCCTTGATGTCAAATCGAGCGATGCGGGCGGAAAAATAGCGAATCAAGGCTTCAACGATTCGAGTGTTCGTCGCGCGTTGGCCAGTGAAGGTCGTCACATTCGCTAAGGTAGTGCGAGCAAGTCCCAGTTCCGAAGCGACATCTCGAATATGCAGTGGGGTTACCTGGGGGTTTTCCAGGTTGATCCGGTCAATCAAATCTTGAATCCGCAGACGCATCATGGGCAAACTTCCATTTTTTTCTTGTCTCTATTGAGGAACCAGCCTATACTCTATTGAGGACAAGGCAAGCAGTCTACACCTCGAACAGCTCCGGTGCAAATAACTAGAAGGAAAATGAGTGTAAAAAAACAGGTATTTTCAAACGATTGCTTTGAAGCCTGCGAAATGGTGGTTTGGAGAAATGGAAACGCTTTCCACCGCCGGTATCCCGGTCTGGTTCGACAAGAACACACAGGCCTACTGTGTGCAGCCGGGATTCCGCTTCAGCAAATTGGATCCTACCAAGGTGGACTTGTGCAACACCGCAAGCCCACCCGTTCACGACCTACTCGTTCAGGCCCGGCGGGTACTCAAGGAGGCCATGGCCCAGATGACCGCCATGCTGCTACTTTCAGCTGGTAACGGCGGCTTTCGCAAAGATTGTTCGCCGACACGATCATATGGGCGACATCCCACGGCAGGGAGTTCATTTTTTTAGACCGGTGCTGGTTTGCCCCAGCCATCACCAAGGAGTGTGATCAATGCTTGACGAGATTAATCCACAAAGTGCTGTTGAGGCTACTCAATTCATGAAGGTCGACGAGCTTGCCAGATTGCTTAACGTGAGCTCGCGAACTGTGTGGAGGAAGCTAAGTGCGGGCGAAATTATCAAACCCATCCGGCTGGGGAAAATCATCCGCTGGTCGCGCCGAGAGGTCGATCTGTGGGTGAGTCTCGGCTGTTCAAAACCTACTAACTAAACAATGGAGTTTTACCCATGGCTTCTGTTTTCAAACGTACCCGTGACCGCAAGAAAAAGAACGTGAAGTACTTGATCAGTTACGTCAACGACAACGGGAAACGTCGCATGAAAACGGGATTTACCGACAAAGGCCTATCTGAGCAACTGGCCGCGAAACTTGAGAACGAAGTCCGACTCCGCAAGACCGGCATGATCGATCCGATTTTGGAAGCACAGGCCAAACACCGGTCAACGGACATTAATATTTACCTGGAAGAGTTCAAGGATTCGCTAATTAGAAAGCTGAACACAGAGAAACACGTAAAGCTCACGGCTTCGCGTGTTGGTCGAATCATCACAGCCTGTGGGTTTAAAACACTTGGCGACATCGATCCGGAGGTTGTTGAACGCTACCTAGCGGAGTTAAGAAAAGACAAAGGCTATGGGCTCCGAACGATCAACCACTTTGCACAAACGATCGAACAGTACTGTCGGTGGTTAACGCATTCTCGTCTTATCGCTATGAATCCAATTCCGAAACTTTCCCGTCAACGTGAAGCGACAGATGTCCGAAGGAAACGTCGGTCACTCACCACGGAAGAGATCAAGAGACTGATCGAAGCAGCTGAGAAGAGCCGAGACGTCGTCCAGTGTTACGACGGCAAGATTCGCGCCTTGATCTACCTTCTCGCGTATTTCACGGGCCTCCGCCGAAGGGAACTGGCGTACCTGACGAGTGACAGTTTCAATTTCGATTCCACACCCCCTACTTTGACGGTGTCTGCGTGTGTCTCGAAGCATCGCAAGCAAGATACGCTGCCTGTTCATCCACAACTGATTTCTGTACTGCAAGAGTTCATTTCAACACTTGTGCCCGGTGAGTTCTTTTTCCCTAAACTCGAAGGTCGACGAACGTGGAAAATGGTGAAGCACGATCTAAGTGCGGCAGGCCTTCCTGATGTAACCAAAGATGGTGTTGCCGACTTCCACGCCTTAAGGCACACGTACATCACGCAACTGATCCTCAACGGAGCGTCCTTGCCGGAAGCGATGAAACTGGCACGTCACTCAGACATAAAAATGACAATGAAGTACACTCACATCGGCCTTGAAGACCAGGCCAAAGCACTGACAGCCCTGCCCGATCCCCGTCAGTACATAGTCGTCAGTACATAGTCAGTACTTCGAGCGTCCTTCCGTGTCCGCCACAGTCACAACCTGACACGCCAAGCACCAAGCTTGCGATCAATCTGTGTGCGTAACATCAACAGGGGCAACAACGTCTGTCACAGATTGTCAAAAATAGACCCCCATTGACTCAGAGGGGTCGAATGGAGGCGGCGGGAACAGCCGTTGATGTTGTCGAAGTACGTCGATCACCTACCCTTGAACCGCCAGGTGTCGATCTTCGCCCGGGCCGGTTGGCCCGTGACCCGCACACGCCTGTGTGATCTGGTGTTGAAGTGCGGCCTGTTGTTGGAACCGCTGTACCGGCTGATGGTGCACCGGGTCAAGCAGTCGTTCGTGATCCACGCCGATGACAGCCCGGTGACCCTGCTTCGGCCCAACCGCACGGCCTACGCCTGGCTCTGTCTGGGTGATGCCAGCCAGCCGTACACCGTCTTCGACCTGACCGCTGGCCGTGGTGAAGAATACCCGAGCAGGTTCCTGGACGGCTACCGTGGCTTCCTGCAAGCCGACGGCTACGCAGGCTACAACGCCGTTCATGGTCAGGAGCGTCATCTGGGCTGCTGGGCCCATGTGCGGCGGAAGTTCGTCGAGTGCCAGACCAGCGATCCGGCCAAAGCCAGTGAAGCGTTGGCCTTCCTCCGCACCCTGTACGCCGTGGAGCGGCAGATTCGGGAAGATGGACTCGTCGGTGACCGTGTGGTGTCCCTGAGGCGAAGCCGGGCCGGGCCGGTGCTGACACAGTTCGGCGAGTGGATCGAGCAGGAATACTGCACGGTGCTGCCCAAGAGTCCGTTGGGTCAGGCGTTGACCTACGCCCGCAACCAGTGGCCCTCGCTGGGTCG
>JBBRME010000179.1:0-9246 GCA_038230995.1 Gemmatales bacterium | reverse complement strand
GGAGCAGTTGCGAAGAACCAGTGTCGGTAGCTTCACCGCGGAGATGGGAGTTTCTCCGGCGGCCACGCAAGCCGAAGTGCGGCAGCGGTTACTTCCACTGCGTGCTGCTGTGCTGGATCGACCGACTTGGACAACGACGCTGGACGAAGCCCGCCGCTTCCGCTGTGGGCAACGCTTGCCGGTCTCTCAACCGGATGGGCCGATTGCGGTGCTCAATATTCATGGCGATTTGATCGGCCTCGCCACGGCGAAAGATGACTTGGCCATTCCTGAAGTGGTGATTCCTTTATGATGACGCTGTGAGCCGTATTTTCGGCGTTCCGTAAAATTGATGCTTCTTGCTCAGCTTTCATCGGAGAGTTCCCATGTCATCATCACCGTCGCCGTTGCGCTGGGGTATCCTCGGTGTAGCGGGTATCAACCGTCGATTACTCCCGGCGTTTCGGCAATCTGTTAGTTCCACCGTCGCGGCCATCGCTAGCCGCAGCCTCGATAAGTCCACAGCCTCGGCCAAAGAGTGGGACATACCCAAGCCCTATGGCAGTTACGAAGAGTTGCTGGCCGACCGAGAGATTGACGCCGTCTACATCCCGCTGCCAAACGTCCTACATGACGAATGGACCCGCAAAGCCGCCGACGCCGGCAAGCACATCTTGTGTGAAAAACCGCTGACCTGCGATGCCGAGAGTTCCCGGAAACTGATTGCCTACACCCGCAGCAAGAATGTCCGCCTGATGGACGGTTTCATGTGGCCGCACCATCCGCGCTCGCAAAAGATTCGAGAAACCATCAAGAGCGGGGCCATCGGCGAAGTCACGAAAGTCAACGCAGCGTTCACCTTCCCGCTGGCTGGCTTACCGACCTCGAACATCCGCATGCAACCCGAAGCTGGCGGCGGCGGGCTACTCGATGTTGGGTGCTACACCACCTACGCCATCCGTTGGTGGATGGGGGCGAACCCCGTAAGCGTCTGGGCCAAGGCCACCTTTGTGAACGGCGTGGACGTGGCGATGAGCGGAGTGTGGACGTTTGCCGATGGACGCACCGCCAGCTTCGACTGTGGCTTCACCCATCCATTGCGAACCTGGGTGGAGATCGTGGGCAGCGAGAGCACCATTCGCATCCCGAACATGTGGATACCGGATGAGGAAGCCGTTTTTGAGATTCAACGACAGTCCGGCGATTTTGGCCGAAGTGTGGAAACCGTGGCCACGCCGGGCCAGAATCAGATGGTGCATATGATCGACGACTTCGCACAGGCGATCTGGGAGAAGCGCGAGCCAGTGCCAAACCCGGATGAAGCCGTGGCCAGCCTGCTGGTGATGGATGCATTGGCCAAGAGCGCTCGCGAAGGTCGGGAAATTGAGGTTGGAAAATGAGTACGCCGACGGTGGTAGGGATCGACCTGGGTACCACGAACAGCCTTGCGGCCTACCTGCGCGATGGCGTACCGGTAGTGGTGCGCGATGACAACGGGGTGTCACTCGTGCCGAGTTGCCTCAGCTTCCACGCCGATGGCACGGTGCTCGTGGGCACGGCAGCCAAGGAACGGGCACTGGCCGACCCCGAGCACACCATCTTCAGCGTGAAGCGATTGATGGGCCGGAGCCTGGCCGACCTGAAAGACGACTTGGCGATGATTCCGCAGCAACTGGTGGAACGCGAAGTGGAAGCCGGGCGGAAGGTGCTTCGGGTGAAAGTTGGCGAACGGGAACTGACGCCGGAAGAACTCTCGGCCATGATCTTGCGGGAAGTACGGCAGCGGGCGGGGAACCCGACTAAGGCCGTGATTACGGTGCCTGCGTACTTCGACGATGCCCAGCGGCAGGCCACCCGCGATGCCGGGCGCATCGCCGGGCTGGATGTCCTCCGCATTGTGAATGAACCCACCGCCGCGGCCCTGGCCTACGGGCTGGACACCCGCAAGCAGGGATTGATTGCCGTGTACGACCTTGGCGGCGGTACGTTCGATTGCAGCCTGCTTCAACTGACGGACAGCGTGTTCAAAGTGCTGAGCACCAACGGTGATACGCACCTCGGCGGCGACGACTTCGACCGTGAACTGATGCAACACTTCGCCAAGAAACAGGGGATCGATCTGTCGAACGCTGATGCGGGTACCCTGCAACAATTGCGTGACACCGCCGAGAAGACGAAGATCGGCCTGAGTACCGAAGACACTGTCAACGGGGTGTCACTTGCTGAATTTGAAGCGATGATTGCCCCGCACATCGACCGCTCGTTCAAGAAATGCACACAGGCATTGCGAGATGCTCAAATTACGGCCAAGCAGATCGACGAAGTGGTTCTGGTGGGTGGAAGTACGCGGATTCCCTACGTCCGTCGACGCGTCGAGGAGTTCTTCGGTAGGAAACCGCACACGGAATTGAACCCTGACGAAGTGGTAGCCATCGGTGCGGCCGTGCAGGCCGACATTCTCACTGGGGGTAAGCGAGATCGCTTACTGCTCGATGTCATTCCGCTGTCACTGGGGTTGGAGACCCTAGGCGGGGCGATGGATCGGATCATTGAGCGGAACACCACGGTGCCCTGCACCGGCACCACTCGCTATAGCACGCACAAGGACAACCAAACCGCGATCCTCGTCAACATCTATCAAGGCGAGCGCGAAGTGGTGGCAGCGAACAAGCTGCTCGGTCAGTTCAAGTTGGGGGGCATTCCGCCGATGCCCGCTGGCTTCCCCATCGTGCTGATTACCTTCCGCGTGGATGCCAACGGCATGTTGCGCGTGACAGCCAAAGAGGAACGCAGCGGGGTCACCGCCAGCGTGGAAGTCAAAGCGGCGCATGGTTTGAATCAGGATGAAGTGGAGCGATTGGTACTCGAAAGTGTGGAGTTCGCCCATGAAGACTTCGCCGCACGGCGATTGATCGAGTTCCGTCGCAAAGCGGAGACTGACCTTGAACACACCGGCAAAGCACTAGCCCAGGAAGGCCAACACCTGAGTGAAGAACAGCGACAGGCCATTGTCAGTACCACCTCAAAACTTCGCGCCGCAATGCAGCAGAACGACGTGAACATACTGCACGGTGCGGTCGATGCCTTTGGCAAGGTCACGCTGCCACTGGCCGAGCTGATGATGAACTCGGCTGCACGTGGTTTGCTGAAAGGTCAGACAGAGAGCGACATCCGCTCTTAACGAGCCGGAAGCGTAAGCGACTTTTAAGTCCGTTATGAGCCGGTAGCGTGAGCGAAGGATGAATTTTCAACCCGTCGCTCACGCTTCCGGCTCGTAAAATAAATTTACTGCCGGAGGCACCTCAAATGTCAGACATTGTTGAACAGAAGACGATCTTGATTTGCGACGATGACCGTGAGTTGGTCGACGGCCTACGCTATCTGCTGGAAGGCCAAGGCTACCGGGTGATTGTGGCCCATGACGGTGTTGCAGGCAAAACCACCATCACGCAGCAAAGGCCCGATCTCGTGTTGCTCGACATGATGATGAACCGCATGGGTGGCTACCCGGTGCTGGAGCATTTCAAAGGCAAGGCCGATGCCCCGCCGTTCATCATGATGACGGCCAACGAAGGCAGCCGACATAAGGCCTACGCCGAGTTCCTTGGTGTGGTCGAGTACCTTCGCAAACCGTTTGCCTCGGAGAAGTTGCTGGAAGCCGTGGCCAAGGTGTTCGCACCGAAAGTTGCCGAGTGAAGTTGTTCAATCAAGCCAGTTCTCGAAACGCAGACCGGGCACTTGCGAATAGTCGCGGGCGTTGGCTGTGAGCAGCAGGGCGTCGTTTGCCATAGTGACTGATGCGATTTTTCGATCCGTTGCCTTGATACGCACGGCCCCAAGCTGCACAAAGTTGTGCACAGAGCGTTCGTCGAACATCGCAATTGAAAAGGCTCGAAAGAACTCGATGAGTCCAATCAAGTCTCGATATGGTGCTATTTGCCGCAGCGGATTTCGTTCTTTGGCAATCGCGGAAAGCCAACCTCGCATTTGCTCTTCAACACTGATGGCAGTCGTGCCGATCATTTTTCCTTCACTTGAAGCAATTTGCAGTCTTGCGTTCAGCCGGATAGCTCGTTCGCCAGTGCGATACTTGAGTACTGTCAAATGATCGGTGTCGAGGAGAATCACTTTTCGACACTCATCGTGGGTTGCTCAGCGTTGCGTATGGCTTCCACTTCCACATCGACTTGACGCATGAAATCGCTCTCTTCAAACATCCCCACCACGCTGCGCCAGTCGCGGCTCGCTGGTACCACTGCCGGTGCTTTGCTCTTCAGCGAAGTCACTTCTCGCTCCAACTCGGCCACGCGGGCCGCCAAGGTTTCCAATGTGAGTTCTGCCATGTTGAAGTCCTCCTTTGTCTACTCTAACCCGGTATCCGCAGTCCCGCAATCACCAGCCCGCGTAGCTCGCCTTGCACGGTGGCGATCTTCGACAGATGGCCCATCGTCTCGAAGCCCAGGCTCTCGTTGATGTGCTTCGTGGCTTCGTTATGATCGAAGTACATGCTGAGCAATGTGGTGATGCCCAAGGCCGGGCACTGACCAATGACCCATTGCTTAAGTCGCTTGCCCAGCCCACGGCGGTGGAAACTCGTGGCGATGTAGATACTGATTTCCGCCGTAGCGTTGTACGCTGGCCGCCCGGCATAGAACGACGACAAGTACGCCGTAGCCACCACGGCTCCTTCATGCTCTACCACCCAGATGGGTCGGCGGTTCGGTTCGAATTTGCTGAACCACTCGGCTCGCTCGGCCACGGGTATCGGCTTCGTGTCAGCCGTGCTCCAGCCCGCAGGGATCGACTGATTGTAGATGTCCACAATCGCTGGAAGGTCATCCAGCGTGGCTAGGCGGATCGTGGTTTCGTGTGTCAGTTGCTCGCTCATCCCACATCCTTCGTCAGCAGTTGAATGGCTTCAGCATGCAGTACTCCGTTGCTAGCCAGCAGCCCGCTCTTGCGCTTCGCCCCAACGATGCCATAGCGCACCGGGTCACCAGTATGTTCGCTCACGACGCCGCCCGCTTCGACGACCAGCACTTCGCCAGCGCACACGTCCCAGTCATGGAACTCCGGGTAATCGTTCACGTACAAATCCACTTCACCACGGGCCACTTGGGCCAGCTTGATGCCAGCGGAATAGGTCTCCACCACCTTGCCCGGTTGCAACCGCCGCACCACCGGCTTGGGTGGCTTAGCCGGGTTGCTGTGGCTCTGAGTCAGTGTGGCCACGCCCACGCGACTGGTGCTGGTCACGGCACACAACATCGCTTCACCATCGCCGTCCTTCCGCCAACAACCGCCACCTTCCACGGCATACGTCAACCGATCGAGGCTTGGCTCACCCACCACACCCACCACCGGTTTGCCGTTCACAGTCAGGCCGATCATGGTGCTGTATTCGCCGTTCTTCATGGCGAAGCCGCGAGTGCCGTCAATCGGATCGACCACCCACTGCCGGGTGGGGTTGACTGGTGATGCGGCCAGCGTTGGCGTCTTTTCCTCGGCCACCAAGCCATCCAATGGGAAGGCCGCGTGTAGATGTTTCAGGATGATCTCTTGCGATTCACGATCTGCATGGGTGCTGATGCTCGCCGGGGCATCGGGCACCATCGCAAACGCCGCGTACTCGGCCTTCAGATAACTCGTTGCTAACGCCGCGGCTTCCAGGGCCACGGCCAATTCTCGTTCGTAAGGCATGGGTCTTCCTTGAGGGCAAGGTGATTTTACAGAATCAATCTCGCCGTAACGCAGGAACGATGGCTTGCCGACAGGCCGACCGCGTGGCCATCCACACCACCGCTAAGCCCACCACCACCACGGCAACAAGGATGATGACCAAACGAAGCGACCCTACTTTGCCACCCAACGCCAAGTATGGAATGACCGACACCAACCCCACCGCCGCCCCCAACCCCACCCCGGCGATGAGCAAGCCCCAGTGTTCCAATTGAGTGAGTTGCTCCAGATGATTCACCCGGTAGCCAACGGCCCGCAGCAGGGCGAACTCGCCACTGCGTTCAAATGTGGAACGCAACAGCACCGCCGCCAAACCACACACACCCAACAACAAACCGAGACCACCAAGCAGTTGGAACGTGGTGAGGTACGCACCGATCACGGCCTGATACGCCGCCACGCGGTCGGCACTCTTGATGACATGCAACCCGCTAGTGCGATGGCCAACCTCAAGTAACGACACCGCATTGTCAGCGGGCACGTCTCCCGGCTTTACCAGAAAGAAGCGGAAGCCTTCCTCGCTCGGATACATCCGCTGGAACGTGCCACTGCTCACGAGCAGTTCCGATTGAAACACGGAGTCTTGCAGCAGGCCGACGATGTGGAGTTTCACGTCCTTGCCGGATTCGTCCGGCACGATCACCGTGCCACCGAGGAACGTCTTGAGCATCCACAACGCAGTGTTGATCTCCACGATCACGGGTGTGCTTCCATCGTCGCGTGGCTTGTCGAGCAGCAACCACGGGTTAGCTTTTTCCTCCGGTGTACTCGCCTCGCTCATGGCGAAGGCAAAGCCGGTGAGGTTAGCGGGCACACCGAGGATTCTCGGTCGCCCGGCCTGGTACAGGTTCAGGCAACTGGCATCGTCGCCATCACGCAGGCGGAACGACAAGGCACCGAGTTGTTTCAAATTCTTTTCCGCATCCTTGAGCAACACTTCTCGGTTCACCGTCGGATCGCGGGCTTCCCGATCCTGATAGACCGGGGCAAGGGCCTTGAGCATTTCGGCTCGACCATCGTCCGAATCGAGCGGGTGGAACAGCGGTGTGTCGGTCTCGGCCAGCAGGGCGTAGCCCCCGCTGCCGCCGTTCGGTGAAGCAAACTCCGCATCGGGCTGTTTGCGGAAGCTCTCGACCGCCACCACGAGGAACGTGGCCAGCGCCAGCAGACTCACGGTCAGCAGTGTGCGAGAAGAACTTCGCCCCATGTTCCGCGTGGCCAGTTGCGGCAGTGACAACGCTGTGTCAGAACGCGACCGTACCATCCACCGGCGAATCACGAGCAGGCCAGCGATCAGCAGGAACAACCCGCCGCCGAAGAACGACCCGGCCCGTTGATCCGCCGTCGCGGCCCATGCTCCACCAATCAGTAACCCGACTCCAACGATGACGCATGCCATCATAGGCCACGTTCGTGGTTTGATTTCTTTCACGGATTCTTCCGCACTCATGGTGCTGCCACGCAACAACGCTGGTGGTGCTACCCGCACTAATCGCCGCACCGAAAGCCAGATCGTCAGCAAAGCCATGAACACCACACTAATCACGCCGATGGTCATGTACAGCGGGTTGAAGTACGGCCGCAGGTACTGCCCCACGTTGCCGTCGGGCCACAGCCAGATGAGTACGCTAAGCATCCCCCATGCATACAGCAAGGCGAGGAGGACACCGGGCAGCGCACCCAGTAGCACCACAGCCAAGCCTTCTGTCAGCATGTTCCACAGCACACGCTTCGTTGTGTAACCCATCGCCAGCAGCAAGCCGATTTCCTTGGCCCGTTGATCCATCACCAATCGGAAGAGTAGTCCAACGAGGATCATCGCCGCGAGGATGAGGAACACGCTAAAGGCGATCATCATCGCGCCGAAGTCGGTGCCGCCACCACTGGCGGTGTTCATCCTCTCGCGGACGGATTCAATCCGAAAGCCTGCCGCATCCGGGTCGAGCCGCTTGAGCAGTTCCTTGCGGAGTGACACCACGGTGTCACTGGCACTTACACCGGGGGCCGGGGCGACACGCACCGAGGTGACTTTGCCGAAGCGGCTGCCAAAGAGTTTCTCGCCGGTGGCCCGAGTGATGTACGCCTTGGGCGTGGCTTGGTGATCGTTCCAAAAGCTGTCGACAGCCGAGTATTTCACTCGCTCCGGGTTGATGGGGAACGGTGCATCCCAGTCTTTGATCTTCAACTTGTCGGTGACGCCGGGGAACGGCGGGGTGAGGTTGGGATCATTCGCCGCACCGTTGAATGGCACCCAGCCTACGAAGCGAAACGTCGTCCACGCTTCCGTCGCTTTGGTTTCCATCTCAGGTAGGAAGTACGACATGGTGACCGCATCGAGTTTCAGTGAGCGCAATGGCGAATCCGGCCAGTCGAGCAATGCGATCTCGTCGTCCTTCAGGTTCGCCACGCCGGGAGGTAGGAACGGCCCGAGTGGTGCAGGTGCCGCGGGATCAACGGCAGCGATGATGGCATAGCCCATTACCGGTGTAGACGTGGTGCGGTCGTCGTTGATGAGCTTTTCGCTGCCGGGATAAATGCCGTTGGCGAGGTAGGCCAGCGTCGGTTCGGCGCGGGCACCAATGGCCTTAGCACTGTCTTGGATGGCCTTCACCGTAGCATCATCCAGGATGGATCGATCACTTTCCACGCTCAGCACGCCAGTGCGTTTGAACGCTTCGGTTCGCAACTTGGAGTCGGTCGGGTGTTCGGCATCCGGTTGAACGCTCAGCCCCCAGTCGGCCAGCGTGAGCTTGGCTTGCAGTGCTTTGGTCAGTGCAACGGAGTCGCCAGACTTCGAGAAGATGGCGTTGACCTTCTGGCCGATCTCCAGCGGCTTGTCTTGTAGCAATTCGATAGGAACGAAGATGTTGATCGGTGGAGTGGGATCGGGCCGAAGTGAGAACTCATTCAGCGGGTGGTTGCTGGGCAATGTGGTTGCACCGCGCAACACAATCGACTTGGTCACGTCCTCAGCGTCGCGCTTGCCGATCACTGAACTGCGGGCGATCTTGCTGCGTTTCTCAAGGTTTAGACGAAAAGTTCCACTTTGTTGAATTCGTGCCGAAAGCTGCACTCCCGCTGGCAAGTCCAGCTTGGCTCTGTCCGCCTCGGCGATGCCATACACCGTGACGTTGTTGATCCGTTCTTCATCGCCTTTGGCCGACTTCACCGACAGCGAACCTTGCAGCACGATGGCCGGGATCATGTCAGCACTCACGGCCTTGGCCGTGTCGTACTGGATGAAGCGTGAACCGAGATACACCGACTCGACACCATTGAGTTGCAAGTCGGAACGGGCCTTCAAGCTGCTTCGCAGTGAGTCGCCAATCAACAGCGCGCCCACCAGTACCGTCGTGGCAATCGCCACACCCAAGGCAACCGGAATCAATCGCCAAGCTTGATGCCAAAGGGTTCGATACGGCAGCGTGTTCGCATTCAACATGGGGTCAGCTCAATGGTGATTCGTTGTTGTCAGGATAGTTGGGGGCTGACTCTCCCGTGCGATGCCGGTTGCGTAATTGTCCGATG
>JBBRME010000178.1:0-9308 GCA_038230995.1 Gemmatales bacterium | reverse complement strand
GAAGGATAACGACAAAGTCTACGGCCGTGATGTGAATGCGTTTGGCCTGCGTGACCTGCAAGGAAACGTCTGGGAATGGTGCTTGGACAACTTCGCCAACTACCCGGAAGAAGCCGAGGCAACCGACCCCACAGGGCCGACGGAAGGTCGATCCAAAGTGTTGCGTGGCGGCGCCTTTAATAGTACGGCAGTAGACTGCCGTGCTGCGTCCCGTTGGGACAAAGCCCCAGGCGAAAAGGCCATGAATATTGGCTTCCGTGTGGTGTTTGCACCGAAAAAGTGACCATGACCGAACTGCTACATCCAGCGACACTCACCAGCACCGGGGCCAGGAACATGGCCTTGGATGAAGTGCTGCTTGATGCGGCAATAGCAACAAATCAGCCCATGTTGCGCTTTTATGGTTGGGCCTCGCCAACGGTTACGCTGGGGTATTTTCAAGCACAGGCGGATCGTTTGGCTCGCCACGACATCGCCGAACTTGCGTGGGTGCGACGGGCAACCGGCGGGGCCACGTTGATCCATGACTCTGCACATGAGTTTACCTATGCCCTCGCGCTGCCGAGTGAACAGGCCACAGCACCGGATGCGGCGAACTGGATCTGCCAGATGCACTACCTCATTCGCGATGCACTTTCGGCGCTGGGCGTGCACGCCCGTGCCGTGGTATGTGGCGAGGAGGCCAAGCTCGGCCCAGTCCTTTGCTTCCAACATCAAACCCCAGGCGACTTACTGATTGCAGGTCGCAAGATCGCAGGTAGCGCGCAGCGCAAAGTGCGCGGGGCTATCCTGCAACATGGCAGTGTCGCATTGAGTCAATCGCCCTTCACACCGGAACTGCCGGGCGTACTTGAACTCGCAGGGAAAAGTTTGATCGCTGAAGACGTGATAGAGCAGCTTCTTCAGCAATTTACAAAGCAGTTACAGTGGTCGATCCGGCCCCTCGAATGGAAAAATACATGGATCGATGAGGCTGCCCAGCGGGATAACGAGAAATACTCGACAGATGAATGGAACCACAAACGGTAACGAGCAATCCGGTCCATGTCACGCGCTATAGAATGCCCGCACGGTACCCGGACTCCCCGGCGGCCGTCGTGTCTTTCACTCAGATCGAGGTCAACTCATGACACTGTTGAAGAAACTGCTGGTGTTGGGTGTGTTGTTCGGGACTATTTCGTTTGTGGTCGCCGAAGACAAGCCAGCCGAGAAGAAGGTAGAAAAGGTCAAGTTCGATGCCAAGAAGCTTGTCGGCAAATGGACGGTTTCTGAAGGCTCGAAGAACGGCACGGCGGTCGACCCGAAAAACATCAAGGAACCGATCACGTTCACCAAAGACAAGATCACGATGGTGACCCCAGATGCCACGTTCGAGTTCAAGTATACGCTGGACGAAAAAGCCGACCCGGTCACAATCGATCTCGAAATCACGTCCGAAGTGTTTAAAGGCAGCAAAGCCCCCGGCATCATCAAGTTCGACGGCGACAAACTCATGCTCGCCTACGGCGTGAACATGACCGACCCGGAGAAGACCGCACGCCCCAAGGAATTTGGCGGCAAGAAGGACAGCGACAGCTTCAGCTACACGTTCACCAAAGCCAAGGAAGAGAAGAAGGATAAGTAAGGGGTTTTAAGTTGGAGAGAGGGGACAATTCAGTAGGCCCCTCTCTCGTCTTGCTCATTCAACTCAGTCTTTCTTCACTTCAAATTGATCGAACAATTGGCCATCGGAATCGAACACGTGCCCGTTGAGTTTGCCTCCCACAACGGTGAAATAGCAGGCGTGGTATGTTGAACGGTTCTGGTTCTTGAAGAACGAGGGCGTGGGCTCGAATTGTTCTAGCCCACCGCCACCACCGCCCGAAGTGATGTGAATCGTCCCCTTGGGATCGACCTTGCCCGCACGAATGGGTTGAGTGCGTTCGTAGGCGTGGATGTGGCCGTTCATCACGAAGTCCACGTTGTACTTTTCAGCAAGTGCAATCAGTGGCTTGTGTTTCAACGCACCGTAGGTCGAGTTGGTCTTGTTGGTGTCGCCGTAGTCGTCGGCATCCGAGCTGTACAGCGGATGGTGATGAAACAGGATTTTCCACTTTGCTGTACTGTCGGCCAGGCTCTTCTCCAGCCACTTGTACTGCTCGCTAGTGGCACTCACATCCTTGTTGGTGTCGATGCTGAAGAAGTCGATGTTGCCGTAGCGGAAGGTGTAATAGTACTCGGGCTTTGGCAGAGCAAAGTATTTGTAGTACGAGGCGTGGTTCTTCTCGTGGTTGCCAATGGTTGGGTACACCGGCACTCGGCTGAACAACTCGGCACACGGCTTGAACAGGTCGCCCGTCCATTGCCAGCCTGCGGCACCGTCGTCCACCACATCACCTAGGTGAACAACGAAGTTCGGTCGGCGATCCCACATGACCTTGGCTACCTTGGCCGTGGCCACCGGGTTACGTTGGGTATCACCGATGACGCAGAAGCTGAAGGCTTCGTTCTCGTTGACGGCGGTGAAGAACGTTCTCGCTGGCCCCTTGAGGACCGTGCCATCGGCGGCGGTGCAGGTAACCTGGTAGAAGTACTTGGTGCTGGGTTGCAGGTTGATCAGCGGGAATTCGTGGAACGTGCTGTCGGCTTTGGATTTTGCGGACAGCGTCGGCGGGCTGGTCAACCCGTACAGCACTTCACAGGAGCTGGCGGCGCTGGTCTCGCAGCATACGGTCATGCCGGTGCGCGTGCCGAACTGCAGGTACGGGGCAACTTCAAACTTGAACGTTCCGTCAGCGGGCTTCTCAACCGGTGCGTCCTTCTTCGGGCCACCCTGTTGTACCAGTAACGCAGCAAGGAAGACCACAAGACACGTCCCGCCCAAAGCGAGCATACGTACTAATTTCGACATGACGATCCTCTGCGTTACTTGCTGTTGGAAAGCGTTCCCAGAATCAGCATCAGGCGTTGTTCCCAATAGCTCTTTTGCTTCAAGCTGGCATCGGCGTACGCCACAATTCTCTGATCATTCACATCAATCACGCTGTACACAATCAGCATGTTGGCACTGGCATCGCTGCCGGGGTAGGTTAGCGTGAAGCGGGCGATGTTGTCTGCTGGGGTCACGTCGCCACTGGCTGGTGCTTCCGCATCCGATGGAGCGTTCAAGTCCGTGACCACCGGATCTGTGGTGTATTGCTTCAAAATGTGCGCGACGGCTTGCTCTTTCGCCGTGCCTTCGGCTTTGAGGATCACGACCGCTAAGTTGGCTTGCTCGGTGCTTGGTTTGCCGGTGGCGGGGTTTTTCCCTTGCCCTTTCAAAAGGATGTCGGCCTTGGCATCGAAGCTGGTCGGGTCGGGTTGCTGGATCCACAATCCTTCGGTGTCAGCCAGTTGAAACAGCCCGCTTCGGCTACGGAACGTCTTCTCAGGTGGTTTGGTCTTCACCGTCAGGCTCGTGCCACCATTGAACTCCAACGCTTTGCGAGTGACGTCAATCGAAGCCTGATCCGTGAAGTCGTCCTTCGGCCACCAAGCGTACATCCAATACATGTAGTTCTTCGTCACGCAGGTATAAACTTCGCCTCGGCAGGCGTTACCGGTGAGTTTGTAGATGCCGCCGAACTCATATTTCTGCCCGGCGAAGCCCATCAACGTGGCGGGTTGAGGCTCCAGCGTTTCGTCCAGTTCGGCGAATTGAGCTTTTAGCCGTTCCATCATCTTTGGTTTTAGTTCGGCTTCCTTCGCGGCGAATTCGACCTTCTTCCCCTCAAAGGCCATCCAGGCTTCTGGTTTCTTACGGGCATACACCAGAAGGTTGTTGCCGAAGGCGGTGCGGGCCGAGTCGTCCTTCTCCCACCCATCCGGTGGCGAAGGGATGGTGATGCCATAACTCTCGAACTTGGCACCAGCGCCACTACCCGCTTTTGGCCCTGTGACCGCTACGGTAAACATGCCCATCATCGTGCCGATGAGGAAGAACCCACCCACGCCCAGGATCACCAGGCCCACCACGACGAGAGCGATCATCAAGCCTTGGTTGCTGGTGGTGCCTTTTTCTGGCCGTGAGGCGATGGAGTTTTTCTTGCTGCGCCGGGGTGTTGGGTCTTCTTCCACTTCTGGTTTTGATGCTTGGGCCGCTGGCGGTGGTGATACCACGTTAGGCCCCAAGCTGAATTGCATGCGACACTGCGGGCAGGCGATCACCGCGTTGGCCGGAACCAATGAAGCATCAAAGCGGAAAGTACAAGTCGGCGAGGGGCATTTGAGAATGTTGGACATCGGGTCTGGCACCGAGAGATGACATCATCATACCTTGCCTTCGCTCGGCTGGCTTCCTTTCAACCGCCGACTTTTCCAAGCCCACAGAAAGATACCACCTGCAAGTAGTAGTGTGAGGCCGATGGTGATGAACAACGTGGCTTGAGCGATCGGGTTACCGAGGCCGTTCTTTCCTCGGGTCACGATCTCACCGCTGCGGATGTCAAAGGTGATCTTGTTCGAGTCTTGCGTGAACAGGTGGAACTGATTTGTCTGCTGATTGAGCACCGCACCGGCGGGCCAGAGAATGTGCTCCGGTGAGTTCGGCAGTTCCGCAGGGTTCGTTACCAACTCGCGCAGTGTGTATTCGTGGGTAACCAAGCCATTGCGGAAGCAGCGGACGGCGACAGCATCCAGTTGTGCGGCTTCCACCTCGGCACTCAGCCGCTTGCCGGCCGGATAGGCCTTGGTCTTCCACCATTCGCCTTCAATACGGATGACGCAGGAGCCATCATCGTTCAGGAATAGTTGTTCGTCGGGAGAGTAACCTTTCAGCTCATACAGCGGTGTAGCGGCATCGTTGTTGAGGTAGAGGCCAGGCTTGGCATACTTGGTACGCAACCCCTCGGCATACGCTTTCGTTTTTGCATCTTTCAGTTTGGTTTCCGCTTCGAGACTGCCAAAGGCCACCAGTACCGCTTGGCCGTTCGGTGTGGGTTTGGCGTAGCTGATGGCTTCCACGGAGGGTGCGTTGGCTTCGCCACCGGGCCGCCGCATGTACACCGCCAGCGCGACGAACACGAAGGTGAGCAGTGCCGTGGTGATGATGAGGCCAAGTTTGAATCGAGTCATGATGTCCTTATAACTTTCGCGGCTCAAACTGATCTGGAGTCATCAGCAACCGTCACACATCTCACGTTGAGCCTGCCCGCGTGAGCGGCAGGAGTGACCATTGCTCGACTCCTGCCGCTCACGCGGGCAGGCTCAACAAAGACTCACTGCACCATCGCAGCTTGAAGCATAGCTTAGGTGGCAGCAGTACGAATTGTCACAAGCTCACGGATGCTCTTGACTCGTTTCCTTGCTACGCCTAATCTTTTAGGTATTAGGTGAGCCGAGGTGCAAAGAGGTGCAACTGTGGAAGAACTTCCCACCCCAACCACACGAGAACTTGAACTGCTCAAGGTGCTTTGGGAGCATGGGGCACAGTCCGTGTCCGAAGTGCATCGCCTGCTGGTGACGACCGACGGCAAGCTCCCGGCCATGAACACGGTGCAAACGCTGTTGCGCATCATGGAGACCAAGGGACTGGTGCTGCACACAGCCACCGGGCGGACGTTCATCTACGAAGCCTGCTTCAGCAAGGAAGAATCGGCGTCGCGTTATCTGGATCGTGTCTTCGATGGTGCGGCAAGCCAACTTGTTTTGAGCTTGCTCAAAGCCGAGAAGATTCCGCAATCAGAACTTGAGCAGATGCGCATGCTGATTAATCAAGCCCGCAAGAGTCACTAACCCCGACCACCGGAGGCCGACATGAACGATGTCTGGATGACGTTGCTGCCGGGGGCGATACGCAGCCTTACCTGTGGCGGACTGCTACTGCTGGCGGGTTGGCTGGCGATGCGATGCACCCGCAGCATGGCGTGGAAGCAAGTGATTGGTGCCTGGACGGCCAGCGCTGCGCTGTTGTGCTGGGCGGGGTGCTGGCTGCCTGCATGGTTGCCGGTGCTGCCTCAGCCGGACTTCGCAACACGAGTAGAAGTCACCTACGAGCAGGCCCAAAGACCGCACGAAGTGATTCCGCTGATGTTTGAGTCTCAACCCGAAATGCCGTCGGTTCAGTTGTTTCAAGACGACCTGTTATTTCCTGACGCAACACCAGTAGTAGCCAAGGATGAGCTGGACATTGAGTTGCCAACCGCACCGCAAGCAGCGTCTTGGTCGTGGACATGGTCGGCAGCAACTTCGATGGCTGTGTTATTCGTTCCTGCTTGTTTATTCGGTGTTTTGGTCTTTGCTCAACTCGCCTTGGTACGCTTGGTCTTGCAAAGTCGACCCGTTGTTGGCCGTGCGTTCCATGTCTGGCGCGGGTTGACTTCGCATCTGGCGAACGCACCAAGAGTACTGACGAACGACCGCCTTTCGGCTCCCGTCTGTTTTGGATGGTTGCGCCCGACGATCGTGCTGCCAACGCGCTTGGCCGAGCAAGCATCGACCGCACAGCTCACATGGATTTACCGACACGAACTCGATCACCTCACCCGGGGCGATCATCGCACGACAGCAACGCTGGGTCTTGCTCAGGTCGTTTTTTTTATGCTGCCGTGGTTCTGGTGCCTCCGCCGCGATTTGCTGCGTGCCCAAGAGCACCTTGCAGACGCAGCAGCCGTTGGCACCAGCCAAAAAGAAGCAACCGACTATGCCGAGTTCCTAGTGGATCTCTCGGGACAAACTCAATTCCAATGCCCGCTTGCTGCACTCAGCGTGCGGGCTACCCCCTCAGAACTTTTTCGGAGAGTGAACATGCTGTTATCGAATTCCTCGCATCGCCCCGCATCTCGCACCCTGAGCCGATGGCTGGGAGCGGGACTACTTTCCACGGCCATCGCTGTGTCTGGTCTCGGGTTCGCCTCGGCCCAAGGGATTCCTGTCACACCACCGCCACTGCCACCGGCACCTGTGGTTGAAGGGCAACCCCTTGCTCCTTTACCCCCGATGTTGCCCCCAGTTCTGATTCCCACAGAAGATAAGAAAATCAAGGAACTGCAAACTAAACTCGAAAAGCTGGTGCTCGACGGACAGACAGAAGAAGCGAAGAAGGTTGTCGATGAAATCACCAAGCTGAAAGAGAAAGCCAAGGAAGTCGTCGAGCGACCTGTGGCGCCGCTCATGCCCCCGCCATTACCACGACCACCGGTCATCATGCGGGGAGATTTCATTCCACCGTCAGGTGAGCCTGTCGTATCCAAGGTGCGCAAGCAGTACGAAGAGCAACTGAAGAGTTTCGACGACTTGGTCGAGAAAGCGAAAGACGCTGATGCTAAAGAGTCTCTGATGAAAGCCCGAGATGAATACAAGAAGCAAATGGCCGACACACTGAAAGAAGCCGACGACAAAGCAAAGCAAATGCCTGGCCAGTTCCAGAACCAACTGCAGTTCCGCAACTTCGAATTCAACGAAGACTTCCAAAAGCAGATGGAAGTCCAGCAGAAGAAGTTGCAAGAGATGATGAAGAACCGAAACTTCCAACCGTTCGTGATGGAAGGGATGCCACAGTTCAACTTGCAAGAGCTTGGAGTTGCTGACCCGTTTCTAGTACGACAACCAAGCCCACGTTTTGGGGTGCAAACCGCAAAGGTGCCTGAAGCCCTGATCGAACAACTTGATCTCGCCAAGGACACCGGTTTACTTGTGCAAGACGTAGTAGCAAATAGCGTGGCCGAGAAGGGTGGAGTGAAGAAGAACGATCTACTGCTGAAGTTCGCCGGAAAGGACGTGCCAACGGACAACACGGCTTTCACTGCCCTGGTGAATAAACAAAAGGCGGAAGAGAAATTCGACGTTGTGGTGCTGCGAAAGGGCAAGCAAGTCAAGATCGAAGGACTGCTCATACCAGAAACAACGAGGCCTAAGGTCAACCGAGATGGAGTGGCTTGGCAAGTGATGCAAGTGCAGATTCAGAATGACGAAGTGACGATCAACGCAACCGGTGATGGCGTGATCTACAAGTTAAGCGGGACGCTTGTTGATGGGGCTTTCATGCCAGACAGCATCACTGTCGGCGAGAAGAAGTACGATAGCTTGGAGAAAGTGCCTGAAGCCGATCAGCCGCGTGTGAAGTCACTCATGAGTCGGGTTGGCCGCAGCGGTAAGTAACTCTGAACGAAGCGCACAATCAACAAGACCACCGGTACAACCGGTGGTCTTGTTGATTTGATGTTATGTACGCTGATTACTTGACCGGTACACCCGTAGCAGCTTTGATGATAGCCTTCTTCCGGCTGGCCAATTTGCGGCGGCGGAGTTCACATGGTTTCTCGTAATGCTCGTGAGCGCGAAGCTCACGCTTCATGCCACTGCGCTCGAGCAATTTTTTGAACCGGCGGAGGGCTGCCCCAATTGGTTCGCGATCATGAACCCGCATCTTCAAGGCCATTCGACTCTCGCAGATAGAGTGTGTACGGACTGATGGAAGTAGCAATTTAGTGGCGAAGTCGGATGCTACAAGGCGAATTGGCCCGAAAGTTGCGCACCTTTTGAGGAAGGCATTGAGAAAAAACTTAGTGTGAATGAAGATTTTTCTCAAGCCGTCGAATTCGCCGAAACACGTTGTGCAAACACGAGTTGCACTGAAACCTTCCGGTGTTCGTAGTACACAATTTCCGATGTTTTTTCGCTTTTCAAGCGGCCCCCCAGTGGACACCCTGATTACTTGTTATCATGCAGTCGGTTGAATGGCATGTTGCTCATTCCCGAGTTGGCGGCCAGTCGGTACGCCACAGCACCCAGTTTCTGTGAGAGTTCGGATGTCAATGAATCTGTATGTCGGCAACATGTCGTTCTCGACGACCGAGGACACGCTGAAGGAAGCCTTCTCGCGTTTCGGAGCCGTGAGCAAAGTTCAACTGATCATGGACCGCGACACGGGTCGCCCACGTGGCTTCGCCTTCGTGGAAATGAGCACCGGCGGCCAAGAAGCCATTGATGGCATGAACAACACCCAACTCGATGGACGTACACTCACAGTCAACGAAGCACGCCCTCGTGAGGGTGGCGGCGGTGGTGCTGGCGGAGCTGGTGGTGGTGGTGGTCGCCGTAGTGGCGGTGGTGGTGGCGGCGGCTACGGTGGCGGTGGTGGTGGTGGCGGCTACGGTGGCGGCGGCGGTGGTGGCGGCCGCAGCAGCGGTGGCTACGGTGGTGGCGCTGGTGGTGGTGGTGGCGGCCGACGTGGCGGCAGCAGTGGCGGTGGTGGCGGCTACGGTGGCGGCGGCGGCGATCGTTACTAACGAAACAATAAAAAACCCAGCCGATCGGCTGGGTTTTTTATTTCACAGTACTGATCTCACTCG
>JBBRME010000177.1:0-9338 GCA_038230995.1 Gemmatales bacterium | reverse complement strand
GTGGTCACGTTCCTGGGCGTTTTTCGGCAAGAACCGTCGGCGTTTCTCAGTGTGGTCAACCTGTTGGGGAGTGCCACGTTGTTAGCGATGTTCGTGTGGCTCACCACCGGCACTGCAGCCTTCACTACGTGGTTGACCACGCCCACACTCACGCAACTTGTCTTCCTTGTGGTGTTCGGTGCAGTGCAGATGGCCATGCCATATGTGCTGTTTGCCCGGTCGCTGAGCTACGTCAGTACGACAGAAGCGGCCATCATCACGTTGATTGAACCACTGCTGAATCCGGTATGGGCTTACCTGCTTTCGCCAGATACCGATGTGCCCACATGGTGGACGTTCCTTGGCGGGTCGGTGCTCCTTGCAGCGCTAGTGTGGCGATACTGGCCGAAGCGACGTCAAATACTCTAGTCTTTGCAGAATCCCCAAATTTCCTAATTCGCGGACTTGCGCTATCGCCAACTGTTGGCTAAACTTTCGACCGCGCGCTCACTGCTGAAATGTCAGTTATGGACTGAAGCGCGAATTTACAAACCCCTACGCGAGATTGAACTTGGAGCAAGGGTTGCACCGGTTGGTGTTGTCGTATGATCGCGCGCGAGGCTGCATGATCGCAACAAAGCAACCTCGCGCTACAGCCCTTACAGGCTTGCCAAACTTACGCAAACCACCTGCGCGGAGCAATCGCGCGCAACAGGGCTAAAAAGTGATGATTTCGAGGAGATCGACTCAAGCTCACTGTTGACCCCCTTGAAAGTGCAACATAAATTTTGCCGACCAAGTACGACTTGGACGGAAGGACTCCCAGAGAACCCGCGAGAAGTGACCGTCAATCTCAGGATTTTTTCTCTCTCGCCAGACCACTGACACAACAAGGATGCCCATGTCTTCGACAGGTTCAAAATGGCGGCTTGACAGCCCGATCGAAGAGATCGTGGAGCAACGCATGATGCCAGCAGCCTCAATGTGTAGGATCTTCCAACCTGATGGCTACGAGCCGAAGTACCCTTACCCTTTGCTTGTTCATTTCCACGCTCATGGTGGCAATGAAGACGACGTGCTGGACTTTGTGCCCAAGCTGAGTCGTCGCAACTTTGTTGCCGTAGGCATCCGTGGGCCACAGCTCTTGGGTGTTCGCGAGAACGGTCAGCTCTCGTGCGGCTGGGGGCAGGAAGAAATCCACATGGATGTGATTCACGATCACATCATGAAGGCCGTGCTAGCGGTGCAGAAGAGTTTCAACATCCACTCGGAACGTGTGTTCCTGGTGGGTGTAGCCGACGGTGCAGCCGCGGCTTACCACGCCGCGTTCGGGTTGGCCGACCGAATCGGTGGGTTGATTACCCTCAACGGCGAAATGCCCCGCCCGACGATGGGTCGGCCGTTGTTCCCCGCCAATGCGATGCGACAATTGCCGATCTTCATGGGCCATGGATCGAACAATACCGAGATACCGCTGCCCTCAGCGAACCGCGATTACAAGCTGCTGTACTCTGCCGGGGCTGACGTTTTGATGAACCGCTATAACACCAACCACAATCTGACGGAAGAGATGCTCCGCGATGTCAACCGCTGGGTGATCTCTCAGTTGGAGAATGTCAACCGTTTTGGCAAGATCGGGTAAGTCAGCGAACCGGCTGCGTGAGCTGCCGGCAAAAAACGATTCCAAAACACCCGGCGACTCCTGTCGCCGGTTCGCGTTACCCGCCACCTCCACTTGCAACTTCGTGCCAAAAAGAACAGACTGTTACGGTCAGGCGAGTACAAAACTCTGTACACTCGCCGTAGATCGTGTGCATGTCGCCATTTATGGCGTGGATGTGGGCTGCTTGGGCTATGGTCAATCGTTCGTCGCACTTGTTTCGGGTTTGGTTCCTGATCACGGATGTCGCCGTGACTGTTGGGGCGTGGTTACTTGCGTATTTCGTCCGGTTCGAGACCGATTGGATTCCACTTTACGAGCCGCACCGGCCCGACTTTAACCTCTGCTTGCGTGCCTTGCCGATTCTCGTGATCCTGGCACTGGTCTGCTACCGTTACGCCCGGCTTTACGACATCCACCGCCTCACCCGGATCCGCGAAGAAACCGTGGCAGTGGGCAAAGGGGTCATTCTGGCTACGTTGCTGGTGGCCACCGCCTCGTTTGCCTTGCGGTATCAGTATGAGTCCCGAATTGCTTACGCCCTCTTTGGTCTCTTTGCGTTCATCGGCGTGCTGCTCACGCGACGGATCAGTTGGTTTGCTATCGGCCGGCTTCGTGCACACGGTTTCAACCAAAGTCATGCACTCATTGTGGGCACCGGTCGGCTGGCCCGACGCACTGCTGCATCGCTGCAACAAAGTTCGTGGATGGGCATCCAGACGGTAGCCTACGTTGAGGAAAATCCGGAAGCTTTGCTTCGACATTCCAGCCTGCCCGTTGTTGGCCCGCTCGAAGACCTGCCGCGGCTGGTCGAAGAACTTCACATCGAACATGTCTTCATTGCATTGCCGATGAATCGGTTTGGCGATTCACGCAAGGTGTTTGACTCTCTTTCGCAAAGTATCGTCGATGTCCGTCTGGTGGCCGATGTGCCAGCCTTAGCATCGCTATCGCTGACCACTACGGCCCTGCATGGCATGACCTTCATCGGCCTGCGTGAGAGTAGCTACCACGGCGTGAACGTGGTGGTGAAGCGGACGATGGACATCCTGATTGCTCTGTTGGCCATCGTCATCTTCTCACCGGTGTTGGCTCTGGTGGCCCTTGCGGTGAAACTGACCAGTCGCGGACCAATCTTCTACCGCCAGGAACGATGCAGCCTCAACGGCAAGCCCTTCGGCATGCTCAAGTTCCGCACCATGATCGAGAACGCCGAGAAGAACGGCCCACAGTTTACGTGCAGCAACGACGAACGCCGCACCCCGATTGGTGCGTTCCTCCGGGCTACGAACCTCGATGAACTTCCGCAGTTGTTCAATGTGCTGCGTGGCGACATGAGCCTTGTTGGCCCACGCCCGGAACGCCCGGTGTTTGTGAGCAAGTTCCAGCAGACCATCCCCAACTACATGGCCCGCCATGCGGTCAAGTGCGGCATGACTGGCTGGGCACAAGTGAATGGCTGGCGTGGCAACTCGTCGCTCCGCCGACGCATCCAGTACGATCTGTACTACATCACGCACTGGAACCCGATGTTCGACCTGCGTATTTTATGGATGACCATCTGGACAATAATCTTCAACAAGCAGAAGCACGCCTACTAACCAAGGCCGATGGCATGCCTGTTTGCACCTCAATGGAACTGATGATCGGCGTGGCAGCCCGGGCACTGACCGACGGCCAAACCGTGGCGGTAGGCACAGGTTTGCCGTGTGCGGCAGCGATGCTGGCCCAAAAGACGCACGCACCAAATCTCGTGATCTGTTTCGAGGCCGGTGGCTTCGCACCACTCTTGCCCCGGATGCCCATCAGTGTTGGCGATAGCACAACGATCCACAAAGCACTGTTGGCTACCAGCATGGCGGACGTAATGCAATTCTGCCAACGCGGGATGATCGACTCGACGTTCCTTAGCGGAGCGCAGATCGACCCGTACGGCAACTTGAACTCCACGATGATCGGTACAGATTACACCAAGCCAAAAGTGCGTCTGCCCGGCAGCGGTGGGGCTAATGACCTTGCTTCGTTCTGCTGGCGGACGCTCATCATCATGAAGCACGATGCCAAGAAGTTTGTGCCAAAGCTCGATTTCCTCACCACGCCGGGCTATTTGAGTGGGCCGGGTGCTCGGGAGGCCGCCGGTTTACCGGCCAACACCGGGCCGCACCTGGTGATCTCGGACTTGGCTGTGATGGACTTTGACGCAGCGACGAAACGAATGCAGGTGAAGAGCCTGCACCCCGGCGTGACCCTGGCACAGGTTCAGCAAAATACTGGCTTTGCCATAGCCGCCGCACCGAACTGCACCACGACCGCTGGCCCAAGCGAGTTGGAATTGAAGATCCTGCGGGAGCAAGTTGACCCTGCAGGATATGTCCTGGGCCGGGCAAGGTAGATCGCCCTTCGCAGTTTATCCCGCCTTCTTCACCGGCATCTCGTCCACGCTGTTCACCGTGCGCATGAGGTCGGCCCATTTGTCCGCCGGGCACGGGTACTTGAGTGCCAGTTGTTCCAGCGTAGCCACCACCGCCGCTGCCGACTCAAACGGCGTCACATCACTACCCGTGTCGCCCATCGGGGTGTCGGTTTCACCGTCCAGCCGACGCACCACTTGCAGCAGTGAGTCCGGGAAGCTCTTGGTGGTACGACCGCGTTTCTTGCCCGATGCCATGGCCCAGATGTACCCGGCTTGGCCCAGTGCCCGCAGGTCGAGGTCTTGCGTCGGCTCGTTGGCCGGGCTGGCACCGTGCGGCAACCAATGCGGATCGGCCACGCCCTGCACTTCCACCCGACCTTCATTGGTGAGCACAAAGCTATCGGTGGTCAGGCGACCGTGGATCAAGCCGAGGCGATGTGCTGCATCAATCCCTCGTGCCGCTTCCAAAAGCAGTTGCAGCCACACGCCAGGCAACGCGGCCACGGCAGGCCACTCCGAACCCGGCAGGCCGTTGACCATCTCCAGCACCACGGCGGGTCGGCCGTTCACATCCGTGATATCTAGCACCGTGGGCAGGTTCGGGTGCGGTTGGTGCATCAGCGTAGCGAAGCGTTGGCGATACTCATCCGGGTGGGTAGCGTCGGCCATTTCCACTTCACCCAGCAAACGCACAAGACACGGCTGTTCCGGATGATGTGGATCCAGGGCACGGTAACTGGCTTCACGCGGGGATGTTCGCAGGCGATCAATCACACGGAAGCGACCAAGCACCAGTGCTTCCACCTGCCCGGCTTCAATGAGGGCCAGTTGATACAGCGTAATGGTTCCACTGGCCAACAGCATCTGCCGCAGGGTGCGTCCCTGACGTTTTGCTTCGTGCCACAGGCGGTTCAGTGTGTCCGGCTCGACGAAGTCGAGTGAGGCCAGCAGTTCACCGAGTTGGCGGTCGACCGGTTCAATGTCGTGATCCGCCATCGCTTCGCTACGATCGGCGTTGAGCTTCACCACCACGGGGTGCGATTCAATCCGTGTGGGCGACGGCGTTGCCGTTGGGGCTGGTGGTAGATGCACATCGACTTTGTCGCCAGCGAGGTCGCGCAGTTTCTTGCGGTACCACTCGCGCATGTCGGTCAGGTGTTGTTCCACTTGGCTGCGGCGTGTTTGCAGGTCGTCGCTTTCCAGGCGGAGTTGTTCGAGCCGTCGGGCCAGTTCCACCGCTGCGTCGTCGCTCTTCTTGGTGGCCAGTTCAATGTCGGCTTTCTTCTGATCGACCCGAGTTTCGGTGGCCAGCATCGCCTTGCGGAGTTCGCCGATTTTGGCTTGCCAATCCACTACTTGGGCGCGGAACTCGCTCACCTGAATGCGGTGTTGATCGCGGGCCTTCTCAACATCCGTCTCGCGACCACGCAGCCGTTCGGCTTCGCTACGAAGGTCATTTCGCAAGCGATCCAACGTCTCCCGCGATTGGCTGGCGTAGCCGTGCAGTTCGGTGAGTTGCGAGCGCAGAATCTCGCGTGCTGTCGCGAGTTTCTCGAGGGCATCGGCTGCCTGGTTCTCCAACCCCGGTGCTTGTGCCCGGAGTTGATCCATCTCGGCGAGTGCCCGGATTCGGAACGCCTGGAGCTCGTCCTTCGTCTGTACCGTCTGTTGAACCAGTGTGGCCTGTTCCGTCTGCCAGTGTTGCTTGGCCTCGAACAGTTCCTTGCGGCCTGACGCGATCATCCGCCCGGATTCGCGGAGGCGTTCCACCTGCCGTTCCAGGGCTTGTTCGCGCTCGCTGAGCAGTTGAATCTGTCGGGTGAGTTCGGTTTCGCGTTGGGCCTGATGTTGCAGGCTGTCGCGCAGTTGGTTTTCCTGTCGGTCGCGTTCCAGCGTGAATTCAGCCCGCAGTTTGTCCAGTTGCAAGCGTTCATCGGCCAGTGAAGCCAGCGTGCTGTTGAGGTCACGGTCTCGCTGCGTGAGTTCGTCGGCCCGCTTCCGCAACGTCTCCTGGAAGGTGCTGCGGGCAGCATCCACATCCGTGAGCGAGAGTTCGCGGTGCCGCATGGCATCGCGGTCGGATTCCAACCGTTGGTGCAGTTCCATCGCCTGTGTCGTTTTGGCCTTCAGCACGGCCGTTTGCTCGGCCATGTCGGCGCTGCGTCGGTCGAGTTCGGCTTCCTTGGCTTGCAGTTGTTCTTCCTGCTCGCGGATGCGTTCCTTCTGCTGTCGTAGTTCCGCTTGTGTCGCTTCGAGCAGACTTTGTTGCTCCTCCAGGGTCGATTCCGCTTGGCTGTTGGTCACATGGAAGCTGCCGAGGCTTGCCCGCAGGTGCTCCGCATCTTGCAGCCGCACATCCAGTTCACGTTGTGAAGCATCGAGTCGGGCGCGGTCGTTGGTCAGAGCCACCGCTTCGCGGTGCAGGTCGTCGGCCTGGCGGTCGAGTCTCACCCGTAGCACGGCGAGGCTGGCCTGTTGGGCTTCGAGCTGTGCGGAGCGATCCGAAAGCTGGGCCGTGCGGGCCTCCAACTCCGTCTTCCACAGCGTGAGTCGAGCCGCTTCCTCGACCTGTTGATGCTTCTCGGCTTCGGCCAGTGCGGTCGATTCTTCCAACTCCACGGCATCCCGCGTGAGTTGCTGAACTCGCTGATCGATCTCCGCAGCGCGGCGATCCATCTGAAGCTGACGTTCTTCCACCGTGGCTTGCCAACGGTCCAATCGAAGGATGTCGTCCGAGTGCTTGCGGCGTTCTTCTTCGAGAGCCTGCCGCTCATCCTGTACGTGGGTCTCCTGCTGATCGAGTTCCCGTTCCCGCGATAGATGCAGTTGCTCGCGCTCCAGCCGTTGTTCTTCCTGCCAGCGGCGTTCCGCTTCTAACGCCGTGCGTTCCCGCGCGATGTCATCGCGCAGCGATTGCAGTTGTAGCCGTTGGGTTTCCAGTTCCCGGAAGGCCGAGCCGAGTTGTTCGCGCTCCGCCTGCTGGTTGTTCAGCCCCGGTAGGCCATTGGCGAACTGCTCACGTCGGGTGTGGGCTTGGTCGTCCAGCTCGCGCAGCCGATTCTCGTGTTGAGCATCCAGTTCCATCCGGTGTCGGCGGAACTCGGCTTCCATGAGTTCGCTACGACGGTTCACTTCGGCATCCACATACTGCTGAAGCTGACCGCGTTCGCGTTCCAGCTCCGCCGCACGGGCTAGCAGTTCCGCTTCCGTTTTGCTCTGTCGGGCTTCGAGGCTGTTGTTCGCCCCGCGCACCAACTGTTGCATCTGTTCAACTTGATCGCGCCGCTCTCGGTACTGCTCGAACAGTGTCTGGCGGATTTCTGTCAGCTCTTCCCGCACGCGGGTCAATTCCCGTTCGCGGCTGGCCACTTCCGTCTCTCGACTGTGCAGGCGGGCTTCTCGGTCGGCCAGCTTGCCGCCGGCCATCGTTGTGGCTTGCAGCGCCTGCACTTCGGCTTCGATCTGCTGTCGGCGTTGGTACCACGCCACGCGGTCGGCTTCGAGTTCCTTGGCTTGCTCCGCCAGGGTGTTGCGGTAGCCGTCGAGCTCCTGGCGTTCGCGGCGCAGGGCATCGAGGTTCGCAGGTGGGGCCACCACCGGTGCAGCGGCTTTGGTCGATTTCACTTGCACAAACTGCGGTCGAAGATGTCCACCCGTCTGCTCATTCACCACGATGTCCACACTACCCACGGCAATGCGGTCACCAGATTTCAGCTTCAGCACACTGTTGCCGGGCAACGTCTGGCCGTTGAGCAACATGGGGAAAGCCGGAGCCAACCGACGCAGCAGCACGCCATCGTCGGTGTGGGCCACCTGGCAGATGACCGCGGGGAAGTGGGCACCGGGCAGGCGCACATCGCACCCCTCGCCACCACCCACGAGGAACTCGCTACGGGTGATGTCGTACCCCGTGGTGCGGCCGGAACCCATGCGCACATCAAGGCGCACTTCGGGCAGCGGCTCCGCGTGGTTGGGGGAACGGGCGGACGTGGTCGTACTGAACAGCGGTGCCATCATGCGGGCGCAGCGCCTCCGCGCCTTTCCCAGGGTGCATCCATGCAGGTGTTTTCACCGAAGGCACATTGGAACGATTCCGGAATCCAGAAACAAGCCGAAGTTCGGAGAGGGGTGCAACCAGATTTTCTGGGCATGGGTTTGTTTTCATCCCCTCGCCCCGTTTACGGGGAGAGGGTGGCCGAAGGCCGGGTGAGGGGATTCTGCAAAACAAGACCCATCACCCGCTTCGTGCTATCGCACGAAGCGACCTCTCCCCGTAAACGGGGCGAGGTGGTTGTTCATTCCACGATAGTAAGTGGTTGCACTCTTCGGAGAGCGGAAAGTGGGGTCTACCCGGATCCTCTTTGGGTAGCCTGCGAACCTGGCGTTGATTCTTCGCAGAACTCACACCCCCTTGAGAAGAATCAATCCGGAAATCGAAGAATCAACGGATCACGTTGGAACGTCCAATGCGCTGCAACGACTTACGTCGATCTGGAAGATTGCAAATGACATCGAAATCCGGGAAGAATCATCCGTTCTGAGGGTCAAAAGGGGTGTTGATTCTTCGCCAGCAGGTGGGGTCGTCTTCTGGAAGAACGGACGTGAGAGGGGGCGCAACCAGATTCCAAGGGGTGTCTTCACGCCAGAGGTGTGGCTGCGTTTAGCCTAGGGTCGAGTCGCGGAGCGACGAATACCCTAGGTTCCGAGGCCAATAACCTGCACCCCGGCGGGGTGCTTGAATTGACTCATGCACCCCGCCGGGGTGCGGTTCCTGTATCTGTGTTCCAGGGGTTACGCTCGCTGTGCTCGCTCACCCCTGGCTAAACGCAACCACGCCTCCGGCGTGAAAACATAAGACAAGTTCGGCAATCATCGTCTCCTGAGTGAATCGTGTATTTCATCCGATGCATCGTTGATCCAGTCGATACAACCTCCAATGCACGAGCAATCGGGCTGTGTTGGGCGGACGTGGGTTCACTGGTCGAGGCAAGATCCGCAGCCAAAGCGATGGCAGCGGATAGCGGTTGGACGATCACCACGACTGAGGAGGAGGGCGAGGCAACCATCGACGACTTCATGCCAGAAGGGCAGGACTTCTTCCGACGTGCGGTTGAGCGTGGCGTCTACATGGTGATGTACACTTATCCGACCGAAGTTCCTATCAAACGCGTTCAATCTCGATAAAGGACATTTGCGTCAGGTGCTGATGTTCGACTTGGATTCTGGCACCTGTTTGCGACATCCTTAGAATCTCCGTTGGCTGCTGGATCTGATCCGTTTCGGACG
>JBBRME010000176.1:0-9347 GCA_038230995.1 Gemmatales bacterium | reverse complement strand
TGCTCGCAAAGGAACACCTGCCCCATGCCGCCCACGCCCACACGCTCCAGCAGTTTGTATTTGCCGACACTAAATCCACGCCACTTGCCCAGCATGAACTGCTCGGCCTGGAAGTTCGTGATGAGTCCATCGGCAATCATGCCATCGGCTGCTTCGCGCGCATCGACTGTCATCCCACGCCCGTTTTGCCAACGATGCAGATAGGTGTTCAATTTCTCTTCTTCAACCATGCCGCTCTTGCGGATCAACTGCAACAGTTCCTCAACCGAAATAGGCACGGACATGGCGACTTCCTGCAAGACGGTACGAAACCCGCACCCCGAAAACAACGATGCGGGGCGTTGTCAAAACTTTGCTAATGGTAGAACAGGTTCCGGTCAACGCAAACAAACGGAACCACTTTGGGCCGACGTGAAACATGTGTCTTCGGCGAACTGGGTATGTTCTTTCAACTCCTCACGATCCCTTCAAGGATCGCAGGAAAGTATGACCCGATCTCAGGGAGACCTCACAAGTCGCGTTCTATCACTTCAGCATGGAACCACTACCTTGGTATCGCATTGCTGCCCCCGTCGTGTTCGTGGCGATGCTTGCGGGAATCTGTGTTTGGAAGGACCTACTAAGATTCCGAGCCATGCTGATGGGCATCGGCCTTCTCAGCGGCTACGCCATGCTGCAGGATCAAATCTCGGCTCGCCTGTGTCCGGAATACTTCACCGTCCTGCACAACCCAATACCGGGCTTAACAGAGCCAACGCTGTTAGGCATTGCTTGGGGGTTCCTCGGATCGTGGTGGGGTGGGGCGTTATTGGGTTATGGTGCAGGCTTGGCCGCCACACTGGGCCGACGACCGCCTGCAACCCTGCGTCAGTTACTTGGCCCCATGTTGGCCGTCATCGCATTCGTAACCGTGTGTACCAGCTTCGCCGGGATTGCAGTGTCGATGAACGCCGATCTGTTTTCGATCCGTGTTGATGCGATCTCTTTGGATGCAATCCCGGTGCAGCGTCGGGTGAAGGCGTTCATCGTCGCCACGTATCACCTCGTGGCCTACGCATCTTCCGTGATTGGCAGCGTGGTCGCCATCGTGTGCATCGCCAACAAACGTGGTCGCATGGGTGTCGTGTGACAACCCACAAATTGGGGGGCGATACTTCGGCTAGCATCTCTGTTCGGTCAAAGCGTACACTTCACACACTCTACCGACTTTCAGGACTGGCATGGACGCCATCGACGTAGCTCCGTCACCCACCACGTTCGTACCTCGGCTCGAAGCCCCGGTGCTTCGCCAGCATCGTACCGAACTGATTTTGGAAGCCCTGCGCACGGCCCTGGCCGATGCGAGGGAACATCGTCTCTTCAATTCTGGCAAGTTCACGGGCTTATTCCCGTCGCGGTTCGGCACCTCAGCAGATGCTGCCCTGGTGAGCATCAAAGAAGGCCTCTTTGAGACCACCCGCACGGAAGCGAAAGGCAAGTTGATTGTCGAGTGGGTGCGGGCCACGGCCAAAGGCGTGACGTATCTGCATGAACATGACAGCCCCCGTGCCGTGCTGCGGGAACTCCGTGACACGATCGGCGAGACACGAAACGGCATGCCACTTTGGATGGCCGATGTGCGTGGTGAACTTGCAGGTCTGGGAGCGAAGTTTGAAGAACAAGCCAGAACACTGACCCATCAACTGGATGAACTCACACGCCGAGTAGAAGCAGCCTTGCGTAGGCTCGATGCAAGTTATGCCAGCCCCTCCTCCACACTACCCGGCGTGAGCTGGGCCGTTGTGGCGTTGGAGTATTTGGATCGGCGGATGCAAACCGGCTTGAACCTGCCCTGCCCGCTGGGTGAATTGTTTCAAGCGGTCAAGCAATACGACAGCACGATCCGTGTGCCAGACTTTCATGATGGTTTGCGAAGATTAAGCGACGCCCGAGCAGTACGGTTGCATCCACACGCCAGCATGGCAAGGATGGACGCGGAGTTTGCACTGTTGATCGGCTCGGAGTTGTGCAGTTCGGTCAGTCGTTAATTACGGCTTCTTCTTCTTCGCTTCGCTTGGCCCGGTGAACTCAGGGCCGTCGGTTAGCTTCTTCTTGGGATCAAATCCACCCGTCAGGCTTCGACGGATCATCTCTTTTGTGAGTTCGTCAAGTTCTTCCGGTTGTGGCAGTGCACGATGTTTCTCCAAGGCCACATCATGTCGTTTCGCCCCGTAGCGATAGGGTCGCGCCTCGGTGGCTGTTAGCTTCCAAGCCAAAGTTTCGTCTGGTGAGCCATGCGCACTGAGTCGGTAAGCTGGTTCACCCAGAACGGGTGCGAGTTCCACACGTGGGATGGGGTTGCCAGCCATGTCGCTTAGCAGCACGCGGACATCCCCGCGACCACGGTGCAGCAAGTGCCAGTAAAAGTGGATGCCTTCTTCAATGTTCAGTTCGCCGCTTTCGGTTGCTCCGCTGCGCCATTCGAGGATCGCTGCCGTGGGCAGTTCCTTTTCCACCCGGTTCAGCATGGCCCACAGCATGGCGTTGCGTGCGACGATCTTTTCCTGCCGGTTCACACCAGCCACCATCAGTGCAACCAAGCCAACGCCCAACACGGCCCAGACCAGCTGGGTGAGTCGAGTGGATTCCAGTTTCACGAAGGCGGAAAGCAGGAGCGCCAAGAGCAGATCAGCACCCCAAACGGCGGGCATGGTGTAGCGACTACTCATGATGTTCATGGGCAGGTAAACTGCAAAACCACACAGCAGCAGCCCTGCCCCTGCGACGAGCGGCACACGAACTGATTCACTCAAGCTCTTGCGTTTCCACCACACCATAGCAACTGCGGCCACAACCCCCGGTGCGAGGAAGTCCACCCCACTGGCCCCCTTGAGCCAATTGAGGAAGTGCCCTGCCTGCGTGAAACTCGGCCCAGGTGTTTCGTAGTATCCGGGCTTCCAGTGCGTCTTGAAATAGATGAAGTGGATCACCGGCATCGCCATCGGCGTGGCATACACCAAGACGCGCCACCAGTTCGCTTTGAGCCCCGCCCAAACTGTGCCGGTTTCACTGGCCACCCGGAGATACACCATCACGGGCAGCAAGGCCACGAACGTATTCTTGCAACCCAGACACATCAGCAAACTGAGAATGGCAGTCCAGTCCCAGAGCATGGGGCGGAGTGATGTCACAGCCCGACGCGCGGCCACCAAACCTAGCAGTGCGTAGGGCATGGCCACGCCTTCGGCGAGGGTTAGGCTCGTCCAGATTTCGTTTCGGTAGGGGTTCCACATGGCGGCAGCCCCGGCCAACAATGCTGCCACCGGTGTTATCTTCAAGGTCTGGAAAAACCACAAGAGTGTGATCGCAGCGAAAGCACACCACACAAGCCGACCTGTCCGCCAAACAATTGGATCAGCACCAAAGACGTTCGCCGCTATCTGCCAGTGCAACCACACTGCGGGACGGAATGGGCCAAGATGTTCGACGTTCGCCGCGACTTTTTGCCACCACAATTCGGATTGTTGAGACAGCGACAAGCCTTTGGTTGGGTAAACGAGGTTGCCGTCGTCCATGAAATCGAATGGTGCTGTGATCATTTGCAGGTAGCCAAGGGCCAGCAAAATCCCACCGAGGAAGACCCAGCGAGGAAAGGCCGAAGTTGATTGTCCGTCCTTGGTCATGACCGTGCCTCCTTGCACGCATCGTGACTGTAAACCGAAACGACTTTCACTGCCTAGGCCGACTTTGCCCAGTGTGTGGTCATGTTTTCCGGCGATTGCCGAGTGGCACAGCTCAGGTGTTGATCTCCTTCACGCCAATGGCGTGAAGACCAAAAGACATTCTCCGTTGGCGTTCTCGGCAAATTGTCGCTTCACCGTATCCCCGGCATACCCGTTACGACACATCCACTTGGCGGGGTTCCCGCCGTGTTCGACCATTTCTACTTCATGTTCCCGTCGTGGTGGTTGTAAATTAGTTCAGACACTGTTTTTTCGTGGTCGAGGTGCCTTGTGAGTGAATCTGAGGATGGAGTGTTCCGGGCCTCGGGCGTGCAGGGCGCGTTGGCTGTGGTTGCGTCGTTGTTATCAACGGTCGCGCTCGTACATCTACTGCCAGTCCTTTACTTCACCGTCGATCTACTGGTGTGGCAGGGTCACATCGCAAAGGGCACGCCTGTGCCCGAGTCTCTGAACAGCGTTGCAAAGACTGCATTGGAAAATACGAACGTTGAGCCTGTTGGGCTGTTGGCTACTGTGGCCCGGCAGGGGAATCATCCGCTTACGGGGGTGATGACCAGCTTTGCGAATGCTAACCCCACCGCCTGGAGTAACGAAGGCTGGCTGGCTCAACTAGCCATCGCCGCCGTGGTGCTCTTGCTGCTTCGCTTGGTCTGTCTGCACGTTGCCGCGCATCTCTCCAGCCT
Source organism: Gemmatales bacterium (assembly GCA_038230995.1). Taxonomy (GTDB): domain Bacteria; phylum Planctomycetota; class Planctomycetia; order Gemmatales; family Gemmataceae; genus JALHQU01. Next base: position 4,942 of record JBBRME010000176.1, on the reverse strand, counting down.
CGCTGCCATCGATGCTACACAGGTGCTACGGCGGAACATCTATCAACATTGCTTCCGCATCAACGCCCTTGCCACGCAGCCGGAAGAACAAACCCTGGCTGGCCAGTTGATGACCACGCACACAGAAGACATCCAGGACGGATGGATCTCCTCCCGCACTACTGCTACACGCACGTTGTCGCTCACCATCTGTGTTCTGGTGGTCTTGCTCGTGGCGAACCTCTGGCTCGGCGTTGCCGTGCTGTGTTTGGGTGGCTTTGTGTGGTTAATCGCGGGGCAATCTGCCGCGTGGGCTCGGCGCGATGCGCGACGGGCGGCTCGCCGAGGCGAAGCCCAGATGGGCGTGCTGCGCGAGAGCCTGCGGTTGTTGTTAATCGTGAAGTGTTACCTCATGGAACGCTTCAGTTCGAACCGTGTGGAACGGCAACTCGCGGCGCTGTCGAACTCGGCACGTCGGCAGTATCGGGGCGACATCCTCAGCCGACCAACGCTGTTCCTTCTCGCGGCACTGGCCGCCGTGGTGGTGTTGTACCTTGCAGGCCGGGCGATCCTCGGTGGCACCGCGAGTTTTGCCACGGTTACAGTTCAGTCGGCCTGTGCGTTGGCAATGACGGTGAGCTTATTGCGGTGGTTGTCGGCACGGGTGAAGGCACGCAAAGCCGATGCTGCGCTCGCCGAAGTGGAAGAGTTCCTTGATCGCCGCACCGATGCCAGCCAGGACATTGATGCCAAGTTCCTGCAACCACTGGCCGACAAACTCGACTTGGTGGAAGTGAGCTACCGCGAACCTGGTACCGGCAAGATGATCCTCGAAGGGGTGTCGATCCACGTCAAAGCCGGTCAACGCGCTGCCGTGGTTTGCAGTACTTCACTTGAGTCACGCACAATCGCCCACCTGATGCTTCGCTTCCTCGATCCGTCCGGTGGTGAAGTTCGCATCGACGGTAAAAACGTCCGCTGGGTGACGTTTGAATCGCTTCGTACACAAGTGGCGATGGTGCTGCCAGACCACACCACTTTCACAGACACCGTGGCCAACAACATTGGCTGTGGCGATAGTTTCACCTTGCCCAAGATCGTAGAGGCCGCGAAACTGGCCCACGCCCACGGCTTTGTGCAGCACCTGCCCAGTGGCTACGAGACCGTGATTGGCGATGGCGGCTACATGCTTCGCCCCGGCGAGCGTTATCGCCTCGCCTTGGCTCGGGCGCTCTTGCGTGACCCGGCCGTGTTGATTCTTGAAGAGCCAGCCGAACCGTTCGACGCCGATAGTGCAGCACTCATCGACGACGCTATCAGCCGCCTCGGCACCCGCTGCACGGTGATTCTGCTGGCCCGCCGCTCCACCACCGTGCGCAAGGCAAACAGCGTGTTCGTCATCGTGGATGGCAAGAACGTGTCGATCAGCCAAGCCGAGACCTACATCAGCGGCAGCCAGTTGTACAAGGCCCTGGCCGCACGGGCGTAGGGGTTTGCTGAAAGTCCGGAAGCATGCGTGACATTTGATCTGCGTTAGTCCAACCACTTTGGTTTTCAGGCTTTTGGCCTGAAAACCAAAGACAACGGGGCGAGGTAAACACGTTTGAAACCCCCCTTGCTCCTCTCGGGTATTTCCTGCACAAAGGGAGACACCCATGACCACCGCGTGGCGCGAATATACACCCAGTTCAACCAATCCGTGGACACTGCAAAAGGTTGGCCACCTCTACCGGCGAGCCGCGTTCGGGGCCACGCACGACCAGCTTCAGCAGGCATTGAAAGCCGGCCCCAAGGCCACCATCACCAAGCTGATGCAGGGCACCTCGCCAAGCGACGACTTCACCGCCACGTCCAACTTTATGTCCACCCCGGCGGCATTGCCGCCCACGGCAGCACCCACTCGGTTGGCCGCGTGGTGGCTCTGGCGCATCCGCAACAGCCCGCACCCGCTGCGCGAAAAGCTGAGTGTGTTCTGGCACAACCACTTCGCCACCAGTCAGGCCAAGGTGCAGCAGGCCCAGTACCTCGTGGGCATGATCCGCACCATCCAGACGCATGCGCTCGGCGACTTCAGGCAGTTGCTAAACGAGATGACCTTCGACCCGGCCATGCTCATTTGGCTCGATGCCAAGGAAAGCAAGAAGGGCCAGCCAAATGAGAACTATGCCCGCGAGTTGATGGAACTGTTCAGCGTGGGCATCGGCAACTACACCGAGGCGGACATCCGCGAGGCGGCCCGTGCCTTCACCGGGTACGACGTGAAGAACGGCAAGATGAGCTTCGACGCCAAGCTGCACGACGATGGCGAGAAAAACGTGTTCGGCAAGAAAGGGAAGTACCAAGCCGCCGACGTGGTGAAGCTCTGCTTGAACCATCCGGCCTGTGCGAAGTTCATCGTGAAGAAGCTGTACCGCGAGTTCATCAGCGACCTTGTCGAACCAAGCGACGAACTGCTGAAGCCGTTGGTCGAGATGTACGCCAAGACCTTCAACACCGGCGAAGTGGTGGAGACGATGCTGCGCTCTGAACACTTCTTCAGCGAAGCAGCGTACCGGCAGAAGGTGAAGTCGCCCGTCGAGTTTGCGCTCGGTTTGGTGACGGGCTTGGAAGGAACCGCCGGGCCGGAACTACTTGCACTCGCCTGCGATGAACTCGGCCAGACTCTCGGGGCACCACCGAGTGTCAAAGGATGGGACGGTGGCCCGACGTGGCTCAATGCACAAACGCTACTCACCCGGCAGAATCTCGCGCTGGCCTTGGTCAGCACGCAGGACAGCCGCTTCGGCAAGCGTTGTGATCCAGTGAAGTTGCTGGAGAATCACAAGATCATTGGCGATGCCGAGACGCTGGCGTTTCTGCTCAAGCTGTTCCTACAGGATGATCTGCCAAAGGAATCTGTACAGCAGATCACGGACTACCAGAAGCAGTCGATCACCGCAAAGTACCCGAGCTTCTGGACAAAGCAGGACGTTGCCGAACATCGCACACGCACCGTGACACACTTAGTGCTGACACGGCCCGAGTTTCAGTTGGGATAAGGTGCCGAGATTATCGGCTCAGCGTGACCGCAGCAAGTATTGGCTTGTCGCCCACAGTACTAACGGCAAGATGGTTCGACGCCGAAGTGTATTGCGTACAAATGCATGTCTGAGTGAATTGAGTACCTGAGGCCGGATTTGAACCGGCGACCTGCGGGTTATGAATCCGCTGCTCTAAACCAACTGAGCTACTCAGGTATATCGTCAATCGAACTGAAGTTTAACGGCAGCACCGGGAAAAACAACCCCCAGACACGGCGATGCTTTTAGTAAAGAGCACCCCCTGCCTGGATGGGTTCGCCGAAACCCACTTGCGTGGTGCGGCCCGCATGGTATAGCCCCGATTCATACGACCGTAGTTTTGGCAGGGAGGCACGGGCATGGACGCCCCGATCCGTCGGTTGGCTTGTAGCCTGATGCTGGGGGCGTTTGCCTTTGGTTTGCTTGGCTGTGGCCTGTTTGGTCGTGAGGTGGACGACCGCGTCAAAGAGTCGTTGGCCGACCCAAGTTTGCCAAAACCCAAGACACGTGCGCAGTCGCCGCCACCGGTGACCCTGCCGCCTGAAGACCCTAATGCGCGAATTGTGCCACTCGTAGGGCCAACGCCGCAACCTCCACGCACAGCACCGTCGCAGTTGCCTGTCGATCAAGCTCTGCAAGCCGTGAGCAGTGTGTCGGCTCGACCACTGGTGGATCGAATGAACGCCACGCCCACCTCACAAGTGAAGGTGGTGGCCACCATCGGGCCGGATATCATCGTCACGGATGAAGAAGTGTCGATGATGATGAAACAACGTGCCCGTGATTACATCCAACTGAATGGCGATGAGCGCAAAGCCAAAGAGAAGGAAGTCTACCGCGAAGAGCTTCGCAAGCTGATTGAACGTGAATTGCTACTGAACGATTTTCTGACCAAAGTGAAGAAGAACAAGCCGGCTCTGATCGAAGATTTGTGGGAACGTTCTGGTCGCATGACCGACGACCACATCCGCACGTTGAAGAAAGTCTTCAATCTGAAAACCGAAGCGGAACTCACCGTCGAGATGGAACGGCAGGGGCTCTCCTACAAATTGTTCCGCCGACAGATTGAACGGGAATCGATGGTCACACAGTTCCTCGGATCCGTGTTACGTGAAAAGAACGGCACGCCCACGATTCAAGAAGTTCAAGCTTATTTTGATCAACACAAAGCCGAGTTCCAGACGAGCGACCGCGTGAAGTTTCTGCAACTCTTCGTGGCTACAGGTCGGTTTAACAGTCAACAAGAAGCGAAAGCCTACGCCGACGACGTCTGGAAGAAGTTGCTTGCTGGGGCCGACTTCGTGGCAACTGTTAAAGAGAAGGGCCACGGCGATAGTGTGCTGAGAGAAGGGGCAGGGGTGGGTGAGAAGCGTGGCGAAATCCGCCCGCTGGAACTCGAAGAGACAGTGTTCAGTTTAAAGGCCGGGAACATCAGCGGGATTGTGCCGACCGAGAGTGGATACCACATCGTGAAGGTGCTCGAACGTGACGTGGCCGGGATTCGCAAGTTCGACGACAAGCTGCAGAGCGAGATTCGCGCCAAGCTTGCGAACCAAGGCATCAAAGTGGAACGCGACAAAATGGTGGCGTCGCTGTGGCGTTCAACGGGTGTTACGATCCAGGAAGGTGAAGCAGCACCCATCAAGGAACAGCGGTGAATGGCATCACTTATTAACCCCGATTGAACAAACTCTTGATGATGCCGATGAGACCCTCACCGATGAGGAAGTACGGATAGATCATCAATTTCAAACAGCACAATGCCGTGGCCGTCGGGGTCAGTCAGTCGGGCGCGGGTGTAGCCTTCGTGGCTGGTCTTGAGTTCACCGACAGGATGAATGTTCAGTGTGGCAAGGTGAGCGAGAGTGGCCGACAGACTGGGCACTTGAACATGAACCAACGTG
>JBBRME010000175.1:0-9404 GCA_038230995.1 Gemmatales bacterium | reverse complement strand
CTGAAGGCCAAGCCAGCTAAAACCACCAATGGAGTTGAATGGCTCGACGGCGTCAACGACCCCAACGTGATGATTGCGAGTTGGCTGGAGACCGACGACTCGGTGTTGTGCCTGAGTACCAGTGCCGATGGCAAGTACGTAGCGGCCGGTGGCTGCGACCGCACCGTGCGGGTTTGGAATGCCAGTGCCGGGGCCAAGGCCGCCAAGTTGGAACAGACTATCGAGAACCATGCCGATTGGGTGCTGGGCGTGGCCTTCACCCCCGATGGCAAACTTTTGCTGAGTGCGTCGCGGGACAAGACAGCCAAGGTGTGGGACTTGCAGGCGAAGGAATCGGTGCTGACGTTTCCCGATCATCAGAGCACGGTCTTCGGCGTGGCCAGCAAGCTGGACAGCACCGTTGGTTATTCCGTGGGGGCCGACAAGCAACTGCGAAGCTGGAAGCCCAACGGCGATGGCAAGCAAGTGAAGAACACCGGTGGGCACAACGACGACGTGTACAAGATCGTCGCCAACCCCAAGGAGCCGCTGCTGGCCACGGCGTCGGCGGATCGCACCGTGAAACTCTGGGATGTGGAGAAACTGCAAGCCACCAAGACCCTCACCGGCCTGACCGACTTCGTTTATACCGTGGCCTTCAGTGCCGATGGGCAGTTCGTTGCAGCCGGGTCGTACCTCGGCGAAGTAGCCATCTGGAACGTGAAGGACAAAGCCGATAAACCCGTGCTGCTGTTCAACGCCACGCCAGGGTTGAAGAAGTGATGTTGGAAGAAGTCAACTCGATTTTTTTAACACTCAATCCAAGTCACTTGTGTCTTGCGTCTCGCCTGTTTTCACACACCCCTCCACGAGACGCTGCGAGACACGGCGAGACACGGCGAGACGCTATGATTGGTGTTGAAGCGTGACACTACTCAGCAGGTGTTGCAGAGGTGCCTAGGTGGTGAAATGACGCCTGATGCAATAGAAAAGGTGATTGTCCCGTGACAGTCACCTTTGTCCTTTACCTGTCCTACTTAATGACTCGTCGTTCTTTCAAGTCGTACTTGGTCCCGGTCGTGAACGCCTCGTAGTCGGGCTGGCCATCCTTCACCGGTTTATTGCGATCGTAGAAATGAACCTTGCCCTTACCCAGAATCTCGGCTGTGCTCCCTTGCACCACGATGGCCGTGGCCTCGTCCAGGCCAATGCCGAGGAACTGAGGATGAGCTTTCATGAACGCCGTCATATCGCCAAAGCGTTTGCGGGCAGAGAAATGCTGATCGATGGCCGTGCCGGGGAGAAATCCGAGGGCTCGCTCATAACCTTCGCACATCATGATGTTCGGACCGGCCGGTGCGCCGCGGACCATATAGTCGCCTTGGATCGTCGCGCCCGCGGATGAGCCGCCAATCACGCCGCCGCGAGCCAAAACATCGTTAAACAGGGCCGGCAATTGGGTGCCTTCATAACCGTCCATGAAGTTCCACTGTCGCCCACCGCCAAACCAGATGCCAGTCGCCTTCTTCAAGACTTCCAAAACCTTAGGATCTTCGAGAGCCTTCTGTTCGCGATGCGGGATGACAGTAACGTTCTTCGCTCCCAGCTTGCGCAGGAAGGTTTCCTCAGCTTGCGTCTTGATTGGATCGGGCATGGAGATCGGCAACACCACAAAATGCCCGTTCTCGCCGCCGCCGCCGTTGATGAAGGCCTTGGCGATGTCAGGCGTCATGCCACCGCCCCCAACGATGACGAGCGTACCTTTCGGCACGATCGGCTCGCCGGGTTTCTTCGGTGGCCAGGGACTGCCGATCGAGCGTTCAAGGGCACAACGGCACAGTTCGTTATAATCGGCGGAGGTCTTGCCGCTCAGTTCGATCGTCCGTGCATCGCGATTGGCGCTCTTTGCCAACCGCAGGGTCACGACTCCTTCGCTCATATTCGACATGACCCGCTTATTGATCGAAAAAACGGCTCCCGACGGAACATGCACACCAACCTTGCCGGGGGCGGCTTGTTCATCAGGTTTTTTCAGAAACTGCATGCCGGCTGGCGGAGCCTCCTTGGCGGCATTCAAAACGGGAGTGTTATCCTTGTTCTCAAAGTCTTTTGGCAACTCGCTCGCGACAATCAGTACTGGTTTGGCAAGACCATAAGGAGAGAGTCGCTCCAGCTTGGGAGCATCCTGAGCCGTGAGTAGAGTGGACTGGAAGAATAGCAAAAGAACCAAGAACGATTTCGATGAGTAGTGCATGGAACTTGCTGTTCTCGTTGGCAGGTACTGATTCACGCCCTGATAAAGGGAGATACACGGTCGCCTGTGTTGGATTGTATCGGCGATCAACACCTTGAATAGTTTTGAACCAAAATCAACGCGACATCGGAACCGAACGCGCAGGCGTGATCAGGCGTTTACCCACGAAGACCTCACCATTTTCGCTCCCGGCCGTGCCTGGCAAGGACTGGCTGGTGGTGAGCCTATCGCAGCCCGATCCTGTCAGTTGTGGGGGCGTGGCGATCAGAGTCACGCTGGTCAATCCGACGAACCCGCCCAGCGACGATCCGGCTGGCGATCAAGAGGGCATCGGAGAAGATCCGCACTCAAGTAGAAAAGAATGAAATCAACTTGGAGACCCTCTTTCAGGCGGTTTGGCAAGCGAAAGAAACCGAGGTCATCATTGATCTGAAATGGCCACGATGACTCTAAGAGAGAACGCTACGCAACAAGTATTTTCTCGACGGAGCTGCAACCTTCAAAATCCATGCAAAAACCCACATTCTTGTAATGCCTACAAAACGAAAACGGGTCGCGCAACTTGTGGCGACCCGTGCGTTGACCTGTCGTGACTCGAAGCCTGCGATTAACCGACAAACGCCCCGTAAGTAGCCCACTCGGGTTTACTGATGACGGAGGCCGCTGTCACCAGGCCGCGAAGCAGGTCCTTGGCCAAAAAGATGCTCACCTTGCCGTCGCCCTGCGGGCCAACGGTGGTGATGACATCTTCGCGGCCATCGCCATCAACATCTGCACTGGCAACACGGGCACCCGTGCCGATGTTCGCGCTCAAGTCGCCGCAGAAGAAGTCCGCCATGTAGGTCGTGGTATTGCCTGCCAGAAGGCTCTTGCCACTGAACACCTTGACCCGACAGCCAGCGCCTTCACCCGCACCCACGATGAGATCATCATGGCCATCGCCGTTGATGTCGCCGGTGGCCACGTAGGTACCGTTGGTAATTCCAGGTTCAAAAGCGTAGAAGTCGGTCATGATCGAGGTCGGCTTGGCGTTCTGCGGGCGAACGGTTTTACCTTCGTAGATCGAGATCCGCGAGGATCCACCGGTACCCGCCGAGACGATCAGTTCGTCGATGCCATCGCCGTTGAGGTCGCCATAGGCCACGCGGACACCACCGCTGAACGTGGTATCGTTGATGGCAAAGAAGTCGGACTGAACCCAAGCCGGGTTACCCTGCATAAAGGTGCGAACTCGCGGGCCACCCGTGGAGCCAGCACCAACCGAAAGTACGTTCCTGCCGACGCCGTAGACATCGCCAATGGCCACATATAAGCCACCTTTGAAGCCAGCTTCAAACGGTGCGAACGAATAGAGTGTTGAACCGGTCTTACCGTCGATGACCGTAATGAGTTGGGTTTCGCCGGGGCCAGAGGCAATCACCGTGTCCTTGATGCCATCGCCGTTCAGGTCGCCCAACGCGACTCGGGCACCGTTGCCTGCACCGTAGCCGGAACCAGCTTGCTTGCTGCCGTCCTTGTAACCAGTCACGGTTGTGCCAGCACCGTCGCCGGAACCGATGAGGAAGTTGGGCTGGGTGGATGTACTCGACACGGAATTGTTCGGCGAAGTTCCTACCGCAATTGGCACGGTGACAACCGGCGGTGGCACGATTGGCTGGACGGTGGTCGGTGGCACAGGCACTGTCGATCCGTCGTTCGACCAGCCGATATCACGCAGTACGGCGTATTCCAGTGCCGTCATCTTCTTCTGCACACCTGCCGCGATGGCCGGATTCATGATCGTTTCTTGACCGCCGTACTTCACCGTTTGAGCGAAGTGATCTGATGCACCGCTACCGGCTTGCATGGGGATGCTGCCACCGTAAACGGTTGTGGCAGCAGCACCGTTGTAACGTCCATTCGAGATCAACCGGTTGAACGAAGGGTTTTCAAGACCGAAGCCAAAGACGTGCAACATCTCGTGGGCTACGACGCTATCGAAGTCATACTGATTGGCTGCTGGGGCACCGGCGGTGAAGTCGAAGTTGGTGTTGGTGTTCACCGCAATCATGCCACCCCACGGGCTGAAGTCGGTGCTGTTGTCGGCACCGGCTTGGCCGCGGTTGCGAATCGTATTCAGCCAATCTTGCGAACCGCTGGAACCGTAGGCACCACCGGAGGCAATAGCCAAAGCACCGTTATTCATTCCCCCGGCGACGACATAGATCACCAGTTCGTTCTGGCCAATCACCGGGTTATCGATCGACTGCACCGAGTTGGTGAGGACGTTGTAAACCCGGCCCTGCCAGGTGTTGCCAGCCGAAGGTACGATCGGGGCGAGGGTATCGGTCATGCCGGCTGTAATGTTTGTAGCCACGCGATCCATGGCGGCTCGGCGTTCCGGCAAGTTGAAATAACCCGAGGTATCCAGCGAATAGTCAAAACGTACAGAGACGGGCGTGGTGCGATCTTCGAGAGATTCAAACTGGAGTTTCTGACTTGCAGGCTGCGGCCGAGGGGATAATGCCATGAACAGACTTCCTTGCCTACGGCGAAAGAACGCGTTTACGTCATGTCAAAGGTATGATGTGAATCTGTAGCGACGATGACGACTTTGACGACGGACGTACTTTTACCGAAGTGTTAGCAATGCGAATAGTGCAATTTTTACACTCTGCGCGGAATCCTCGCGTCGTGTCAAAAAAGTGGACAGTAGGTGTTCAACCGGTTCTCGCGGTCAGGCAAACTGGGCAGTCCTGTTGGCCTCCGTGGTTTCGATGCATTTGTGCCGAGGCAATAACGTGGGTGAAATAGCCAGTCAACCCGAACGGAGGAACGCACAGGGTTTAGGTGCCCATAGCAAACAGGTTCGAATCAGCATTCATCATCATCTCATGAAATGGCACAGCCAACTCTGTGTTAAGATCTCGGGTCGTTCGCCGGAGTTTGCCATGTCTCGATGTTTTGCACTGTTGTTGGTGGCCACGCTGACCAGTTCAGTCGGGTTCGCTGCCGATGCTAAGCTCACCGCTGAACAAACCAAGTTCTTCGAGAATAAGATCCGCCCGGTGCTGGTGAAGCAGTGCGAATCGTGCCACACCGCCAGCACACCCAAGGGGCCGAAGGGCGGGCTCACCCTCGACACCCGCGATGGCCTGCTTAAGGGTGGCGACACCGGCCCTGCGGTGGTGGCTAACAACGTGAAGAAGAGCCTGATCATCAAGGCGATGAAGGGTGAAGGCGACATGGCCCAGATGCCGCCGAAAGAGAAGCTCAGCGCCGATGTGATTGCCGACTTCGAGAAGTGGATCACGATGGGGGCACCCGACCCGCGTGATGGCAAAGCCAGCGTGGTCGTGCCGAAGATCGACATCGAGAAAGGCAAGGAACACTGGGCGTTTCAACCAGTCAAAACCCCAACCGTACCCGCTGGAAGCACTTGGGCCAACACACCGATTGATCAGTTCATCGCGGTAAAGCACGCCGAGCTGAACGTGAAGCCCGTGGCCGATGCCGATGCCCGCACCCTGGCCCGCCGGGCCTATTACGACCTGATTGGCTTGCCGCCCACGCCCGAACAACTCGACGAGTTCCTCAAGGATAAAACCCCGCAAGCCTTCGAGAAGTTGATCGACAAGCTGCTGGCCAGCCCACAGTTCGGCGAGAAATGGGGCCGACACTGGCTGGACGTGGCCCGCTACGCCGAGAGCAGCGGCAAGGATCGCAACACCCTCTTCCCGTTCGCCTGGCGCTTCCGCGACTACGTCATCGACTCCTTCAATAAGGACAAACCGATCGACCAGTTCTTCAAGGAACAACTCGCCGGCGACTTACTCCCGCACAAGGACGACAACCAAAAGGCCGAGCATCTGATTGCCACCGGGTACCTCGCCCTAGGCACCAAGAGCGTGGACGAACGCAACCGCAAACAGTTCGAGATGGACGTGGCCGATGAACAGATTGATGCATTCAGCCAGGGGATGTTGGGCCTGACCATCGCCTGTGCCCGCTGCCACGATCACAAGTTTGATCCGATCCCCACGAAGGACTACTACTCCGTGGCGGGCATCTTCCTCAGTACCGATACCCTCTTCGGCACGCCGGGTGGGCCACAAGGTCGGCAGTCGTCCAGCCTTCAAGTCCTACCGAACAGCAGCAGCCTGCAAAGCGGGCCGGTGCTGAGCAAAAAGGAAGTGGAGAAGCTTCAAGAGAAGTTGGCCGACAACAAGAAGCAACTCGAAGAATCACGTGAGTCGGATCGCAAAGCGGGTCAGCTTCCGCTGCGTGCCCTGGTTTACCTCCAGCAGATCGCCGTCGCTGAGAAGCAACTGAGCTATTACGAGAAGGACGTAACACCGAAGAAAATGGCCATGGCCACCAAGGATCGCACCTTCCCCAAGGACAGCAAGGTGATGATCCGAGGTGACATTGAAAAGCCCGGCGAAGCGGCCCCACGCGGCGTCGTGCAGGTACTGAACTCCGGCAACTTCAAGATCACCCGTGGCGAAAGTGGACGCAAAGACTTGGCCGAGTGGGTGGCCTCCGACAAGAACCCGCTGACCGCACGGGTGTACGTCAACCGTGTCTGGCAGCAGCTCTTCGGTGCGGGCTTGGTCACCACGCCGGACAACTTCGGCACCATGGGCCAGAAGCCCAGCCACCCCGAACTGCTCGACTATCTGGCAAGTCAGTTCACCAAGACCGGCTGGAGCAACAAGCAACTCATCAAGACGCTGATGCTGAGCCGAACCTACCGCCTGAGTTCCCAGGCCGACACCGCCAACTACGGCATTGACCCGGACAACGTGAGCCTGTGGCGGATGAGCAAACGCCGACTGAGTGCCGAGGCCATTCGCGATTCAATGCTGGCCATCGCCGGGGTGCTGGATGTGTCGAAGCCCAACGGCAGCCCGACGCAGAAGTACGAGGGGAACATGGCACAGGTGCAACGCTTCGGCTTCGGAAATATGAACGACTTCTACGACACCAAGCACCGCAGCGTGTACCTGCCGATTATCCGTGATACGGTGCCCGAGAGTCTGGACTTGTTCGACTTCGCCGAGCCGAGTCTCGTCAACGGTAAGCGAGACGACACAAGCGTACCGGCCCAAGCCCTGTACTTGATGAACAACACAGCCGTGCTGAAACTGGCCGACGCCGCCGCCCAGAAAACCATCCAGCGCAACAGCAGCGACACCGAACGAATCGACCTCAGCTTTCGCACGGTGCTGGGCCGCAATCCAAGCGTGAAGGAAGCCAATGCCGCCGAGATGTACCTCGGCAAGATTCGAGCCATGGAAGCAAAGACCGGGAAGAAGAAGACCGACGTGGAACGTGTCGTCTGGGGGAGCCTCGTGCAAGCCCTCTTCGGCACGGCGGAGTTCCGGTATCTGGATTGATTCCTTCTTGCGAGCCGCGAACGAAGCGCAGCGAGAGAGAGCGGGTTTTGGTTTTCACACCTCGCCCCGTTTACGGGGAGAGGTCGATTGAAGCGAAGCGAACAATCGGGTGAGGGGTTCTTGTCATCAACTCCTGCCGCTGACGCGAGCAGGCTCAACTAACAGAAAATAACACGGGCCGACCATCATGCTCAACTACGCTATCACGCCGGACTCGATGAGCCGACGCACTGCCCTGCAACTCTCCGCCTGCGGCTTCGGTGGGCTGGCGCTCACCGGCTTGCTCGGTCAACAAGCCCAAGCAGCGGAAGCGCATGACGGCCCGCTGAGTGCCAAGAAACCGCACTTCGCAGGCAAGGCCAAGCACGTGATCTTCCTGTGCATGAGCGGGGGGCCGAGCCACGTTGACTTGTTCGACTACAAGCCCAAGCTCAAGGCCGACGACGGTAAGGAACCACCCAAGGGCGTGGGCCGTGGCTTTGCTTCCGGCAAGCTACTTGGTTCGCCGTTCGAGTTCAAGAAGAGCGGCAAAAGCGGGATGATGCTCAGCGAAATCCTGCCCAACATGCAGAAGGTGGCCGACGACATCTGTCTGCTCAACGGCATGCACACCAACGTGCCAGCACACCCGCAGGCCTTCCTGCAACTGCACACCGGCACCAGCCAGTTCGTGCGGCCCAGCCTGGGCGCTTGGACGCTGTACGGCCTGGGTACCGAGAACCAGAACCTGCCCGGCTTCGTCAGCATCAATCCGCCCACCGGCAACGGCGGAGCACAGAACTACGGCAGCGCCTTCCTGCCAGCGGTGTTTCAGGGAACCAAAATCGGCGAAGGTCGCGGTGGGCCGGGTGGTCGCTTCGGTGGGGAATCCACCAAGGTCAGCAACATCAGCAACCCGAACATGACCAAGGATGAGCAACGCGCACAACTCGACTTCCTGCAATCGCTCAACAAAGAGAAGCTGGCCAAGGACAAGATCAACGAGCAAGTCGACGGCGTGATCCAGAGCTACGAACTCGCCTTCCGCATGCAGAAGGACCTGCCCAAGGTGCTCGACGTAACCAGCGAAAAGAAGGACACCCTGGCCATGTACGGCATCGGCGAGCAAGGTTCCGACGCCTTCGGCAAGCAATGCCTGCTGGCCCGGCGTATGGTGGAGGCGGGCGTTCGCTTCGTGGAAGTGACCTTCGGCAACTGGGACCAGCACCGCAACCTCAAGGCCGACCTGGAGAAGAACGCCACCGCGATCGACAAGCCGATGGCCGGGTTGCTGAAGGACCTCAAGCAACGCGGGCTGTTGAAGGACACACTGGTGGTGTGGTGCGGCGAGTTCGGGCGAACGCCGTATGCCCAAGGTGCCGATGGCCGCGACCATAACAACAAGGGCTTCAGTGCGTGGATGGCCGGTGGCGGCGTGAAGGGTGGCCTGACCTACGGTAAGACCGACGACTACGGCTACGAAGCCGTGGAAGGCAAAGTGCACACCCACGACTTCCACGCCACGATCCTGCACCTGCTGGGGTTGGATCACGAGAAGCTGACGTTCAAATACGCCGGGCGAGACTTCCGCCTAACCGACGTGCACGGCAACGTGGTGAAGGAGATCATGGGGTAAAGGAGCCGCGCACGAAGTAAGCGGGCAATGACAGGTGTTGGCGGATGATTTGCCTTTTGAGCCGCCTTGCGGCGATGGTACATAGCGTGGGGTGCCGGAGCGCTGCGCAGTAACCCCACGAACCCAGGCAACCCAACCGAACCCGCGAAGCGGGTGATGGTTCAATCCCAAAGGTACT